>DATBID010000508.1:0-13534 GCA_036557125.1 Bryobacteraceae bacterium
AACGAAGCCAATGACGGTTACGATACCGATGAATGGATCGGCCGTCAGCCCTGGTTCAGCGGCAAACTCGGCACCATGGGCGGTTCCTATGTGGGCTACACGCAGTGGGCCCAAGCCGTCCGCGGCAGCAAATACCTCACCGCCATTTCACCTACGGTGACCACGCCGCAAATCTACGGCAACTGGTTCTACATCGATGGCGCGTTCCACTACGGCTTTGCCTTTCCTTGGGGCGGCGTCTCGATCGACGGGCATGTGGCTCAATATAATACGGGCAACGATTGGGCCAACATGTTCCGCCACCTCCCGATAGTCAGTTCTACCGAAGCGGCCTACCATCGGACCGAACATTATAAAGATTGGGTTGCCCATCCGACCCGCGATTCCTACTGGGATGGGATCAGCTTCGATAATGACTACGAAAAGATCTCTGTACCGGCTTTGAGCGTGGACGGGTGGTACGACATTTTCATGCGCGGGGCAATTACCGACGATGAGCAGATTCGCAAGCGGGGCAAAACAGAGCAAGCGCGTTCCGGAAAGCGGCTCATGATCGGGCCGTGGGCGCACAGCTCCGGCGGGCGCTTCGCCCTGACGGGCAATGGAGCCGATCCCACGCCAGTCGACTTCGGCGACAACGCCGTCGTCGATATGCAGAAAGTCTATCTTCGCTGGTTCGATTACTGGCTCAAGGGCATGGATAATGGCGTGGCCACCGAACCCCCCATCAAAATTTTCGTGATGGGTGACAACTACTGGCGCTATGAAAACGAGTGGCCGCTCGCTCGCACGCAGTACACGAACTTTTACATCGATAGCCGCGGCAAGGCGAACTCCCAGTTTGGCGATGGAACGTTATCGCGCGAGACTCCCACCGGCAGCGCATCGGATTCTTTCTCGTACGATCCCGATCATCCGGCTCCTTCTCTGGGAGGCAACGTCTGCTGCAGCATGGTTCCCAGCGGCCCCTGGGATCAACGCCCGGTGGAGCGGCGCGATGATGTTTTGATCTATACGGCGCCGCCGGTCACGCAGCCGACGGAAATCACAGGCCCTATTTCGATGACACTATATGCCGAAACCTCGGCGAAGGACACGGATTGGACCGCCAAGCTGGTGGACGTGTATCCCAATGGCTACGCACTCAATATTCAGTCGGGCATTGTGCGGGCGCGCTACCGGGAAGGCGCGGGCAAGCCAGCCAGCTTCATCCAGCCTGGCAAGCCCTACGAGTACAAAATCGATATGTGGGCGACCAGTTACGTATTCCAACCCGGCCATCGAATTCGCCTGGAGATTTCGAGCAGCGATTTTCCGCGCTTCGATCGCAATCTGAATACTGGCGAGGACCCTTCAACCGGCACTCGCATGGAGATCGCCCAACAGACGGTTTTCCATGACCGACAATATCCCTCGCATCTGGTGCTCCCGCTTATTCCAAGAGGCAGCGCCACCGGGCCCGCGCTGGCTTCCCGCTGAGAGAACAATAAAGGTTTAGGGGGTTCCAGCGACACGCACCTCGTGGTGCAGCACGTACGAGGTTTCGGTGGGCACCCCCGCCTTATATTTCACTCTCAGAACGATCTGATAAAAGCGGGGAATCTGACCCGAAGGAGAGCGTAGCTTGCTCACGAGCATGCGGGCGCGATTCGGATCGGTAAACCAATCGACAGCAGCCAGACGCCCCGGTGTGCGATTACTTGTCAGAGTTTCAATCTCGGTGGTTCCGAGAGGTCCTGGCACGCGGGTCACCAGAATATACGCTTCGCCGTCTTCCGAACTTCCGGTGGGGACCTGGTCTTCCAGAATTGCTGGCTCGCCATTTCGGGGATGCAGGTTATGAATGCCCGGGCGAGAATTTACTAAGTCGAGCTGCACCGGAAGCCCTTGCAGTTCGTTCTGAAAGAATACCGCTGCTCCGATGAACAGAACGTTGTTGTTAGCAAGTTGCTGGAAGGAAAGCTCACTCGCCCGCAGCAAAGACAAAGTTTCCACGCGGGGTCCTAGCAGCTTACCCACGAGAAAGGATGCGTTTACCTCGCCAATCGGCGCGTAATATTGATTGGGTTGGATGTCGGCATGATTAAGAGCCTTCCCGATTGCAATTACTGCCGGTGACTTGATGATATCTTCCCACCTGTTCAGTGCCAGATCGCGGTATGCGCCATAGCCCTTGAATTGAACAAACGGAGGGTCTGCGATGGAAATGATCATGGGCCGCTTAGAAGCGAGGAAGGGCTTCCAGAGCTGCTCCAGTTCCGGAGTCCACAAAGCTGTGTACTCCGAAGTCCGTTCCCGTGTGCGCAAAAGCTGAGCAGTCGCGACTGCCGCCCAAATCAGAGCAAGAACTGAGACAAGCGATAAAGCCAGCACCGCTGGGCTGACTCGCTTGGTTTGCGAAGGAGCCGCAGATGGCGCAGCGGGAGCGAGAGGCGCCTCTTCCACGGCGCGGGGAATGGCCGGCGGGGGCAGCGCCTCTTCATAAGTCAGCTTGAAGCGGCCCTTCGGTAGATCCACCACCAGTGGGTCCTGCTTGCCTTCGGTGCGGTAATATTCGGCTAGCTTGTTCCGCAGGCGCCCTACTTGAATGCGAACAGTGGAATCGTGCCGCGGATCATATGTGGGCGGTTTGCCGAGGGCATCTATGCCGACGGAGTATTCCTTTAGATGGTCCGCCTCACCGGATAACCGCTTTTCCGCCAGAAAACGAAGGAGCCGCCGCAACGCCTCTGCATTGCGAAAGGTATTGCTTTCCAGAATCCGTTCGATTTCCGCGGCAAGCGCGTCATCCCGGACCTCCATGCCGGCGATTTCCCTCCGGGACGATTATACACTGCCCTACTCACTCCGAATCGTTTAGTGGTTGCATGAGGCGGAAACAGTTTCGATCGAAATCACGTTGATGCGATCCGTGCCTGCGTGGCGCACGAGCACACCCTTGGCTTGCACCTTGTGGTCAGACAAACTATCCGGCTTGAAAGGCGGCGGGAGATCCTCCAGGTTTTGCAGACTGAAGGTGTCCGATCCCAGCGGCTCGGATGCAGCCGATTTCAGCTCTTCCGGGGTGTTTCGCTCCGCATCATGGGTCCTGACTGGCTCAGCCGCCTGCGTGAGTGTCCACATATCGCGCGAGCCAGCGAAGCAGCCGACCACGCGCACCAGCGTGTTGGTGGATAGCGGTTGCGGTCCATCAGGTCCGGTCATGCGAATGCGCGCAACGGAATCTGCCGTCAGTTCCTGAGGGCCGAAAGGAAACGCGTTTACTTGAAGAATGTAAGCCAGGATATCGAGATACGTTTTCTCCGGCAGGCTGCCCGCAGCATTAGCGGGCATTCTGGTTTTGATGTGAGTGAACAAATAAGTCAGATCGTCTTCCCGCCACAGGTCGAGAAAGCCATTGCCGCGCAGCGGTCCCATCACGCGCCCGGTAAGGTCTTCGCCGTGGCAGCCGGCGCAGTTGGTGTTGTAAGCAGACTCTCCGCGCTTGGCCTGCGCCTCTGTATAGACGCCATCGAGCACGGTCTTGGGTGGGGCGCCTTCCTGCGCGATGGCGCCAGTTGACAATAGCAGTGCCGCGAATAGCCGGCTTGCGAATCTGCGAGACATGGTGTGCTTACTTGCCGCCTATTTATCGCACATTGCGGCCAGATTTTCCAGGGATGCCACATTAATGCGATCATTTCCGGGCTGACGGATCAGCACGCCCTTTACTTGCACCTTATGACCTTTCAGCGCGTCTCCTTGAAATCCCGCTAATTCATCCAGGTCCTGCAGGCGGAATGATTGCGATCCCAGCGGCTGCGCGGCTGAGCTGGCGAGTTCTTCGGGGGTGGAATGATCCGCAACGCGAGTGCGCCTCGGTTCGGCGGCGCTGGCCAGCACCCAGGCGCCGTTTGCGCCCGAAGCGAGGCAACCGGCCGTGCGCGCGATGGCATTTGTAGGCAGCGGTTGTGGCCCATCATGGCCGATCAGGTCGGTGTGGCGCAGCGATTCGGCTGTGAGTTCCTGGCTGCCGGATGGGTAGCGATTGGCTTGCAGCAGATAGGCAAGAACGTCGCGGTAGGCGGCCTCATCCAGCTTACCGGGAGCGTCCTGCGGCATACTGGTTTTGATGAAGTCGTACAGACTGCCTAGACTGTCTTCGCGCCACCGGTCGATAAAAGGATCGCCCGTGAGTGGGGGACCATCAACGTCGGCGCCATCATGGCAACTCGCGCAGCGAGCTTGGTAGGCAGCCGCTCCCCGCGCGGCTTGAGCCCCGGTATAAACGCCATCGAGCACGGTCGCGGCCGGAGCAGCGGCACAGATCAGCAGCGTGGCGCAAAGTGCGATATTTCTACTCTTCACAGCCGGAACCCACCTTTACCAGGGAAGTGATATTGATCCGCGCATTATTCGGCTGCCGCACCAGAATTCCTTTGGCTTGCACTTTGTTGTCCACCATAGCATCGCGATCGAAATTCGGCAGCTCGTCTATGTTCGCAAGCCGAAATAACTGGTCGCCAAGGGACTTCGTGGCGGCCTCTTTCAACTCCTCGGGAGCGGTCTGGAACGTATCGAAGGTTCTGGCCGGTTCGCTCGAGTGAGTCAGAAACCAGCCGTTGCCGGTATCGAGCGTGAGGCAGCCAATGGCGCTCACCTGCGCGCCGGTCGGAAGCGGTTGCGGGCCATCTTTCCCGACTAACAGAGTGTCTGCAATAACGTGGTCCGTCAATTCTTTTTGCCCCGGCGGAATTTCATTGCTTTCGAGCAGGTAGGCCAGGACGTCCAGATATGAGGCATGCGGCAGGCCGCCGGCGTTGTTGGCGGGCATGGTGTTTTTGACTAGGTTGAACAGGACCTCCAGCTTGAATTCGCGCCAACGATCGAGGAACAGTGCGCCTTTGAGCGGAGGGCCCGAGAAGCCGCCTAGATCGGCGCGGTGGCATGCTGCGCATTGAGCAGTGTATACCTCCAGGCCGCGGCGTGCCTGAGCGGGGGTATAAACACCAGCGAGTACGGTGGGTTCCGGAGCGGCCTGGAGAAAACTACAACTGAGAGTGACGGAAAGAAAGAGAGGGCCGAAACCTCGCGCGCGAGGTCCGGCCCCGGAAGTACGCACGACCTTACTTTTTCGCGACTGCATTGCCTCCGATCGTCCTGGTCCTCACCGGAATCGGAATTCCGCGTTCCTTCATCAAGTTCGTGATCAATTCGACTGCCTCGGCGTGGTAAATCGCAGATTGTACACCAATGGTTACGCCTTCGGCCCAATCGAGGGGCAGCAGACCCTCGTTGTTTTGTCCGAAGCGCTTGCTGCTTTCCGAACCGCCCTTATCTTTGGCAGATAAATCCGCGCCACGATCCACCAGCAATTTGATCTCGGCGAGCGATGCCTTGTGAGCCGCGCCATGCAGTGCGGTCAAGCCGGCATCGTTTTTGTCGTTCACGTTAGCACCCAAATCGAGGATCATTTTCATGGCCTCGATAGTCTCTTCTTCGGAGCGGTCGTGAATGAAGCCATCCGTGTAGCCGACTCCGGCTGCAGCCATAAGAGGCGTCGTGTGGTCGTTCGTCGTGATCTTGGGATCTGCGCCGTATTTAATCAGCAGCTTCATCACTTCGATGTCGCCGCACAAGGCGGCGCGCAGGAACGGGGTCGCACCCGCTTCATTCAGCCATGTGGCGCGCTGCCCATTGCGGATTTCCGTGTTGGCCTTAAGGCGAAGATTCGGGTTCGCTCCCTTATCCAGCAGAAGCTGGACGAAATCCATTGCCTGGTTGACGTTTGGGACTGGAATCGTGCCGGTTTCGATGTTGCGATGCTTCACTGCGAGGTATAGCGGGTTCCAGCCTTTTTCGTTGGCAAGATTTGGATCGGCGCCATGATTTACCAGGTACGTGGCGACATCGTAGTGGCCGTTCTGAATCGCCACCAGCATGGCGGTGCTTCCGTCGGCGGTCACTTCATTGACATTCGCTTTCGCCGCCGCCAATGCTTCGACGGCGGTCAGCGCGCCTTCCCGCGCCGCGAGAATGAGGGCCGTCAATCCGCCCGTTTTGAATTCGGTGCCCTTATAGTTGACGCCGTAACGCTTTTTGGGCTCGTTGATGGCGGAGCGAAGGCTGAGGTCCGCGCCATGATCGGCGAGGAGCTTGACGATATCGGCATGGTCCTGCTCCGCCGCCCACATAACGGCTGTGGTTTCCCGCAGCGTTTCTTTGGCGTTCACTTCGGCGCCATGATCGAGCAGAATTTTGACGCTTTCCAAGTTTCCCGTACGTGAGGCTTCCATCAGCGGCGTTTCGCCATGCATCAGAAACGTGCTATTTGGATTCACGCCCGCCTTCAGGAGCCTTTCCACCATTGCCGAACTCCCATTGACGCAGGCCAGATACATGGCGGTCGCGCCATCCTGGTTTTTGGCATTCACGTCGGCGCCGGCGCGAATTAACGCATCGGTCAACTTGAAGTCATTCTGGCGCACGGCCCACAGAAGGGCAGTGGCGCCGTCCGCCTGAGGAGCGTTTACGTCCACTTTCTTCTGCAATAGCGAGAGCACAAGATCGGGGTTCTTGTTCATCACGGCATCGGCCACTTCGCTTGTTGCGGCGAAGGCTGCCGCTGCCGATAGCAGCGTGATCGAGCATCCGGCAATCACTTTTTTCATCTGCGATTCTCCTCGCTAGATCGCGACGGCTCCCGTGCTGTCGCCGATGCTGTCCTTTGGGATACCCATCATGTGGAGAGTGGCGAGCAGAACATTGGACGTGGGTCCCTTGGCATTCACGTTCAGTTTCGCCTTGTGCCTTCCCGAAGCGCCACCCGCCAGCAGATAACCGACGTTGACGTGGCTGTGCTGATTGGCATTACCCATATTGCTCCCCCATGCGATCAGGGTGTGATCGAAAAGATTACCGTCGCCATCGGGCGTATCCTGCAGTTTTTTGAGGAAACGGGCGAAACACCTCATGTGGTATTGGTTGATCTTGGCCCACTCTTCGCGGCGTTTCGGATCCTCGCCGTGGTGAGAAGCAGGGTGGTTCGCGGTGGTGATGCCGGATTCGGGATAGCTGCGCAGACTGACATCCCGCGCGTACATAAGCGCTGCGACCCGCGTGATATCGCCCTGGAATGCCAGCGCGGTCAGGTCGAAGTGCAGCTTGATGTGTTCGTCGAAGGAATCAGGCACGCCAAACGGCACATCGAGCGTGGGCGCTTCCGCCGAGCGCTTCGCGGCGATCTGCAGCCTACGTTCCATTTCGCGAATCGATTCCAGATATTCTTCTAGGCGGCTGCGGTCCGCTGGCGGAAGCACCTTTTGCATGCGGGTGATTTTGGCGGTCACTGCGTCGAGAATGCTGCCTGTAGCCTGCCTCCTCGCCACGCGCTCTTCCGGAGTGCTGCCATCGCCGAACAAGTGCTCGAATACGACCATGGGGTTAATCTCGTGCGGCAGCGGCTTGGTAGGCGCGGCCCAGGAGATCGAGTTCGAATACGAGCAGCTATAGCCCCAGCCACAGATGCCGGTATTGGCGCCGGGATCTTCGATGGCCAACTGAATGGAAGGCAGCAGCGTCTCCTGTCCGAACTTTTGGGCGATGATCTGATCAACGCTGGTACCGCTATAGATATCCGCGCCGGCAGTCTTCTTGGGCGCAACACCAGTGAAGGTCGCGGAGGCGCGGGAGTGATCGCCGCCGCTCGATCCGGGAGGGGGCATGGAGGAAGTTGCGTCCAGGCCGCTGACAATCGTCAGTTTGTCCTTCCATGGTTCGAGCGGTTTGTGAATCAGCCCTAAACCAATATTGCGGCCTTCCGTGGGTGGGATATCCGGACGCCCGTCGGCCCAATAGGTCGGCGACCAGCCATGCGGCGAGAAAATAGCTAAGAAGCGGGTCTTAGCGGCTTCGGCCGCTTTAGCCGCCGGCGTAAACGCGGGCGTCATGGATTCGAGCAACGGTAACGATAAAGTGATCCCGGCGCCCCGTAGAAATGTGCGACGATCGATGTGCTTCCTAGTCACTACCACGGTAATTCCTCCTCCTTAGCGTTTACTTACCTGTGCTTGGTCTTGTTTCTGAATGACCGCGCTGGCGGTCTGGCGGGGAGCATTGGCCTCTTCCGCCTTCACGTTCATCTGGAAAGGGGCGCTCTTCACGATCCCGACAATCAGCGATGTCAAACGATAATTCCCCGGCGCCGCTTCGCGAACCACCGAGCGGACTACCGGCATGTCGTAATACTCAGTTCCACGCCCCAAGGCATACGTCAGAAGTTTTTCGGTGACGACCCGAACAAACTGCGGGGAGTAGCGCAGCAAGCCTTCGCGCAAGCCCGCCGGACCATCGATTTTGCTGCCGTCAGTCAGTTGGCCTGCCACGTCCAACTTCTTGCCGAACTCGGTAGTCCGCCATTTGCCAACGGCATCGAAATTCTCCATCGAAAAACCGATGGGGTCCATCATCTTGTGGCAGCTCGCGCAGACGGCGTTGGCGCGGTGCTCTTCCATTCGCTGGCGCATCGAAATTTCGAGCGGCACCGGTTGGCCGTTCGCCATCTTGTCGCTCTGCCGGAGCGGGGGAACGTTTGGCGGCGGGTCGGGGGGAATGACACCGAGCAGATTCATAAGGACCCACTTACCGCGCTGCACCGGCGAGGTGCGGTCGGGCTCGGAAGTCACCAGCTCAATTGCGCCCTTGCCGAGTAGGCCGCGGCGCTCATCGAATTCGGCGGTAAGTGTTACTCGCCGGAACTGGCTGCCGTAGATATTCGGAATCCCGTAATGGCGTGCCAGCCGCTCGTTGACGAAAGTGTAGTCGGCAGTGAGCAGATCCAATACACTGCGGTCTTCGCGCAAAATGCTCTCGAAGAACATTTCCGTCTCAGTGCGGAAGGCTTGGCGCAGGTTATCGTCGAAATCCGGGAACATCTGCGTAATTGGGGCGGTGCTCGGCAGGTTTCTGAGTTGCAGCCACTGCCCCGCGAAATTCTTTACCAATTCGTGCGCGCGGGCATCGGCCAACATTCGGCGGGTCTGCTCTTCCAGCACTTTCGGCTCATGCAGTTTCCCTTGACTAGCGACGTTGATCAGGCTCGCATCAGGCGGCGCGCTCCAGAGGAAAAAGGCCAGGCGGGATGCCAGTTCAAGATCGGAAATCCGATACGGCTGGCCCGTTTTCACGTTCTGCGGGTCTGTTTCGCTGCGGAAGAGAAACTCCGGATCGGCCAGAATGTTTTGCAGCGCCAACTCTATGCCGTCTTCAAAGCCGCCCTTATTCCGTCCCTTCTGGTAGACACTCAACAGATTTTCCTGGTCCGCCTCATTTACCGGGCGGCGGTAGGCACGAGTGGCGAGAGAAGTCACGATTTTTTTGGCGCAGCCGACTTCTTCTGTTTCGTTTGCCGGCTGGCAGACTAAAATCTTGCGGCGGCTGGCAGTATCGATTGGGCGCATCGCATTGTACGGCCCCATGATAATTGCCTGGCTCACCTGCGGCGAAAAAATGTAACCGGGAATCGGGTTGGTGTCCAGCACGCTGCGAAGGTAGTGCTGATTCAAATCGTCCCCGGGCACGTCGGTGGTATTCAGAAACGCCAAACCAACCTTGTGCATTCCCGCTCTTACGGGTAAGCGCACTTCATTCTTGTCGTTGTCCGTCCCGTTGGGGATCTTCGCCATATCGAACATCTTGACACGCGCGCCATCGATTAGCACTTCCAGGTGCTCATCCTTCTTTTCCGAGCCGAACAACTCCCCGGTGTTGCCGCGAACCGGAAACCAGGAAATCACATACTCGCCGTCCGCCGGGAAATAGTGGTTGATGAGCATGCCGCCCCGCGTGCCAAACGGTAGCCCCTCTACGTGCTCCTCCTGCGAATAGTCTTGCGGAGCGATGTATTTCTTCTGGCTAGGCGCGATTTCGTGCCCCATAGCGAGCCGGCTGATCTTGCTCGCCGCTGACATGTACCCTTCCACTAAGGCTGGCGAAACACCGAGGCTGCTAGCGACATTGTCAAAACCATAACTGGAGTCATCGACCGGCAGGAATTCGGCTGAGTCAACCTCAAGACCGGTCACGTCGTGGACAGCATTCGCGTACTCGGTGCGGTTCATCCGGTGAATCCCTGGTGGCACGAAGTTGGGCTTGGATGCTGCTGCGCGATCCAACTCAGATTCCAGCCAGACCGCCAAGCCCTCGTAAGTACCGCGATCAGGGCGGCGCATGCCCATCGGAGGCATCATGCCGGCGCGAAGCTTTCTAACCACTTTTTCCCAAAGCTCCGAATTTTCCGCAACCTTTGCAGTATCCACAGAATCCAGGGTAAGCCCGCCCGTCTTAAGCTTTGAGTTGTGGCAAGTCACGCAATACGTGTTAAGAGTTTGCCGGGCGGTCGAAGCTGACCTTGCCGGGAGACTGGGGGGCGTTTGGTGGCTAGGCTGGCTATCGGCGATCCAAGCTGCGGAGCATAAAATCAGACCGGCAAGAAAAATTCGCATCTAGTTTCCCTCTAAGCTTCGAGCGTAAGTGCCTGTCAAAAATTATCTCCGGATAGGACCAGATATTCAGCAAACTGTCGGTGAGTCACCGGTTTTTTGCCAGGCAAAAGCCCCAAGTATGCCTACAGCGGGCATTTCGGATGACGAGGAAGCGAGTAGAGTCGCCAGAGATCGCCCGGCGGGACGCTATTGTGATTTCCGGGGCGGTGACTCTCCGGTTACATTGGCCAATTGTTCTTTGTTATCAGGGGATTGCTATCCTAATTTCGGGATATTGCGGAGGCGTGCTTCTATGGTGACTCACCGGGTTTCCAATTAAAAATCACTGCCCCGGCATCGCTCTTTCTTGGGCTGACTCGCAACTGGTCGAAAGCGCTTAGCAAGCTCTCGGGAAAACACTTAGAGGCGCGCTTGAGCAGACGCAACAGACCTTACAGAATTCCGCATTGAATAAGTGCTGCGCGGGCGGTGACTCACCGGTTACATGGGGCATGGGCCCAGCCTTAACTATCTGAAAATAAGCAAATTACTGACTGGCAACCAAGGCCATGCGGGTGATCTTTTGGCTTGACAGCTATCGACTTTTGCAATAGCATTCCACCCAGTCGTAACGGAATTTCCAATTAAATTCAGGGGTTTGCGGGGCGAGTGGCGCATGCGGCAAGATTTGCCGAGGCGTTCTCTCGAACTCCGGGAGGCCAGATTGAGGAATTACATAATCGCTACCTTGATGGCGGTTTTCTTGACCTGCGCGGCCGCTTGGGGGCAAGGTTCCACAGCGCAGATCAACGGAACAGTGCGGGACACAACAGGGTCAGCCATTCCCGGTGCAGGCGTGAAAGTGACGCAGACCGCTACGGGCTTGGTCCGCACGGCAACCAGCGAAGCCGATGGCTCGTATGTACTCCCGAACCTGCCGATTGGACCCTATCTGTTGGAAGTCACTAAGGACGGGTTCACCAAGTACGTGCAATCGGGCATCGTGCTGCAAGTCGATAGTAACCCGACTATTGACGCCGCCCTCAAAGTCGGATCGATAACCGAGGAGGTGACGGTCCAGGCGGATGCCAATCTGGTGGAGACCCATAGCACTGGTGTAGGAACCGTGGTCGACAACCAGCGCGTGGTGGAGATGCCACTAAACGGCCGCAACGTGACGGAACTGGTGTTCCTGGCGGGAATGGCAACGATCGGCGGCACAAACGGCGGATTCCTGAATTCCGTGCGGAACTATCCCACTGTCATGATCTCGGTCGCCGGCGGAGTAGCCAACCAACAGACGTATCTTTTGGATGGCGCTAATCACAATGACGCCTACAACGGCTTGAACCTGCCGCTGCCATTTCCGGACGCGCTGCAGGAATTCAAGGTAGAAACCAGCGCTCTGCCGGCGCAGTACGGTTTGCACTCCACCGCCGCCGTGAATGCCGTCACCAAATCGGGCACGAACGATTTCCACGGCGACGCTTTTGAATTTTTCCGCAATGCGGATCTGAACGCACGCGACTTCTTTGCGCCCACGCGCGATACGCTGAAGCGCAACCAGTTCGGCGGCACGCTCGGCGGACGGATTATCCGGGACAAGCTCTTCTTCTTCCTCGGCTATCAGGGCACTATTCTGAAATCGGACGGCACACAAAATAGCGCCTACGTTCCAACACCCCTCGAACTTGAGGGGAATTTTTTGGTGGCGGCTTCACCCGCGTGCAACGGAGGGAAACAGACTACTCTCCCCTCATCGATGGGATTCACCAACAACCAGATCTCGCCCGCGCTGCTGAATCCCGCCGCCCTGAAAATCGACAGTTACCTTCCTACACCCGCGACGACTTGCGGCCAAGTGAATTATGGTTTGCTTTCCAATCAGGACGAGCACATGGGCGTGGCGAGAATCGACTATCAGCAGAGCACGAAGAGTTCTATTTTTGGGCGTTTCTATGTCACTAACCTGGATCAGCCGTCCAGCTTCGACGGCCATAACGCGCTTACTCTCAACACAAATGCGCAGCATGATCGCGTATATTCCCTGACGCTCGGCAATACATACCTGATTAGCCCGAACGTCGTCAGCTCATTCCACGTAGGCGAAAACCGGGCGGAAATTCCGAAGATTGTCGACAATTTTGCCACATGGCCGCAACTCGGCGTAAACGCACCGTATAACCCGGCGCCTGACCCGCGCATTTCCGTAACCGGACTTGGTTTTGGCATTGGGAGCGGTAATTCGATTATCAATCACGACATGACCGGGCCGGACACCAACATCGCTGAGGACATCAGTTGGGTGAAAGGCGACCACCAGTTCGGATTCGGCGCGAACTATCTGCGTACTCTGATCAACTATGAATCCGGCATCAACGCCACCGGCTTTCCTACATTTAATGGATCTGTCACCGGGCTTTCCATGGCGGATTTCCTGACGGGCCAGGCAGCTACCTGGACTCAGGGGAACATTTCCGTCTTCTACAATCGCCAGACCTATATCGGTTTATATGCGCAGGATACGTGGAAAGTAACACCGCGCCTGACCTTGAGCTATGGCATCCGCTGGGAGCCTTGGTTTCCCATCTGGAGTAAGGAAGGCTTGTACGTGCACTTCGACCCGAACCTGCTGAACCAGGGCGCGGTCAGCACCGTACACGTAAACGCCCCGCCCGGACTGATCTTTCCCGGCGATGCCCAATGGCCATCTGGGAACTCGATCGCCAACAAGAGATACAACGAGTTCGTGCCGCGAATCGGTCTGGTATGGGACCCGAAGGGCGATGGAAAAATGACGATTCGCACCTCGTTCGGCAGCTTCACGGATCGCTCGGGACTATATGCTTTGAGTTCTTTCGGCCAGGACCCGCCCGTGGGTAATGCGATCACATTGAATAACGTCAACCTTTCCAACCCATGGGCAAATTATCCGGGCGGAAATCCACTTCCCATCGTGCTGAGTAAAACCGAGCCGTTTCCCGTCCCGGGCGCGTATATCACGTATCCGTTCAACTGGAAGCCGGTCTGGGTGAACCAGTGGAATTTGAGTATTCAAAGGCAGCTTGGGCAAA
>DATBID010000509.1:0-14411 GCA_036557125.1 Bryobacteraceae bacterium
CTCCGGGTGCGGGAAATACCTGTTGACCATTGCCTCCGACGTCCAATAGGTCAGGGCGAGCACCGTCAGCGTCGGGTTCGGCGCGGCATTCTGCGGAAAAGCAGATGCGCCAATGACGAACAGATTTGGCATATTCCAATGCTGCAGATACCGATTGACGACACTTGTTTCGGGCGATGTTCCCATCATGGCTCCGCCCTGGATGTGAGTGGACTGGTAGTTGATCACATTGTATCGGTCGCGAGGAGGCAGGCGTTCATTGAACCGGGCGCCCATTTCGCGCGCTATCTTGTGTTGGATCTGCGCGGCAAACTCGCACTCCTGGAACTCGTGTTCGGTCCAGTTCAGTGTGAAGCGCAGCAGCGGATCGCCGAATTTGTCGGTATAAGTGGGATCCAGGTCCATATAGTTCTGGCGATAAGCCAGATGCTCGCCCGACAGACCGATATTTGCGGAATGATCCTTCCATCGAAGCGCGGCCTTCTTCCACTCGGATCCCCAGTTGGATTTGCTCTCCCCCGGCGGCATAATGCCGAAGGAACCGATTGGGCCTTCGCCCGTGCTGCTGAGGGCGATCATGCCCACACGGAGAAGCCCATTTTCGTTGCCTGTGAGACCAATGTCTCCGTCGAAATCCGAGATTCGCGAGCCGAGTTCGCCAGCTCCCATGAAGGCGTTGAGCGGCTTGTCGAAGAAGACGCGGGTGTTGGTTCCTACCTGGTGCGTCAGGTTGCGGCCCAGCGTGCCTTGGCGCGCGACCGGATCGTAGGGCGTGCCGATTTTCGAAAGCAGCAGCAGCCGCGTGTTATTCAAGGTAAATGACGCTAGCACTACCGTGGCGGCAGGCTGGAAGAACTCTTCGCCGCTGGAGTCGGTGAACTGAATCCCGGTAGCGTGGCCATCCTTGTGCACGAGACGCCGGACCCAGCTTCCCGTCCGCAATTGGAAATTCTTCCGCGTGGCGAGAACCGGCATCAGGGTGTTGGTGGGCTGCGCTTTGGCGCCGATCATGCAACCGTACCGCTGGCAATGGCCGCAATAAGCGCATCCGGCCCGCGTGATGCCGTCCGGATTCTTGTACGATTCGCTCAAGTTGGCGGCGGGCGTTGGATAGGGGTGATAGCCGAGCCTGCGCACCGCTGCTTCAAACATGCTGCTCGCGTAGGAGTGCTTCAGCGGCGGCGTGGGGTACTCCTGCTGGCGAGGCCCCTCGAAGATGTTGCCGCCATCGATCTTCTGGCCGTGCAGGTTGCCGGCTTTGCCGCTGATGCCCATCAACTGCTCCGCTTTCCAGTAGAGCGGTTCGATCTCGTCGTAAGTGATCCCCCAATCCTGAACCGCGAGATCTTCCGGCAGCTTGCTCGGTCCGTGTTTCTGCGCGAGATGGGTTCGCAGCGTGAATACATCCGGCAGGAAGCGGAACGAGGCGCCGCCCCAATGCTCGCCGGCGCCGCCCACGCCCGTGCCGGGATGAAAGGAGCCGTACTGCCGTACGGGCACAGCCGTGTCCTTCAAAGAGTGCCGATGAGTGATCGTTTCCTCAGCTATGTTTTGCATCATCCGCAAACGGATGTTGTAGTCGAGCTCGTCCATCGTTACGGCGTAGTCCTGAAGCTTACGCGGCCCTCCGCGCTCGAAAACGGCGACAGATTGCGACGTCCTGGCCGTGATTTCCTTCGCTATCAGGAGGCCGGTCCAGCCCCCGCCTACAATGGCTACGTCCACTGGCTTGAGATTGGTCATGACAGAACCTCGCTTTCCAGTCGCCGGAATTCATCGAAAATTGGGCTTTAGCCTATCACAAGTCGCAATCGCGCGCCGACCGTAGCGGAGGCCGACGTATAATTCCACCTGAGGTCGTGCCCGATGCGACTCAACGCGACTCGGCCAAAAGGTCTCTGAATCGCAATCGTGTTGGGCGGGCGTGGAGGCAAGGTATGATTCATCGATTGTGGCTGGTTGCCGTGATAGGGACAATATCAGCCTCGGCCCAGTGGTTGGCCTATCCTACTCCCGGCATGCCGCGCGCTGACGGGAAACCCGATTTATCGGCTCCTGCGCCCAAGACAGCCGACGGCAAACCCAGTCTCTCTGGACTTTGGGTGCGTGTGCGAAATCCACGGGAGCGTGTCACAGCGCTCGCGATGGGCCCCAACCTGGAGGACTTCATGCGGCCTGGAGAAAAGATTCCGCCGTTGCTCCCCGCGGCGGAAGAGCTCCACCGCCAGCGGATGGCCAGCTTCATGGCGGACCGGCCCTCAGCGCATTGTCTCCCCCACGGCATACCCGACCAGTGGCTCATTGGAAATCCCGTCAAAATCGTGCAGGATCCCGGCTTGACGATCATTCTGTATGAACAGAACACGCATTACCGCCAGATTTTCACGGACGGGCGTCCCCATCCCCCCGCGACCAATCCCGCCTGGCTGGGCTATTCGATTGGCCGCTGGGAAGGCGATTGGTTTGCGGTCGATACGCGCGGATTCAACGACAAGAGTTGGATCGATGACAGCGGGCGCCCGCATACCGAAGCCCTTCACACCGTGGAACGTTTCCGCCGACGCGACTTCGGGCACATGGATTTCGAAATCACCATTGACGATCCTCAGGCTTACACCAAGCCGTGGTCATTCCCGTTAGAATTCCAATTTCTCCCAGACACCGAGATCATCGAAGACGTGTGCGAGAACGAGAAAGATGCCGCCCACGCGGTGGGCAAATAGCGACCCCCGTCGGATCACTGCCTTTTCGCCGGGAATTAGCAGGACATAGGTAATGTGCTTACCGGCCGGCACCAGGAAACTATGCGGATGCCTGCAGGAATATGAACGATATCGCCTGCCGTGAGAGGATGCGACTCGTCGCCCGCAAGCGCGGTTCCCACATACTCACCCGTCTCCACGCTCCCCTTCTTCCCGGCCGGCGTATTCCGCACTCGGCGAAATGCAACCGGATCGCCTAGGGAAGTGAAACGATCCCAACCCAGAACAAACTTCTGCTCCCGCCGGTCTCCACATCGTACTGATGCGCGAACTCCAGCCTGCCGTCAGCCTGCACCTTAAACAGCACGAGGCGCGCGGGGACAGGTCGCACTTTCGACCCATCGCGGACAAACCCCGAGGACTGGTTGGCGACTGCGAGAACTGTGCCGGTCCCATCGACCGCGAACGTACGCGGCTGGAAGCCTCGCGTATCCATGCTCTGGATCAATCTGGGGTCACCGGTTCCCAAATTAATAGAGAAGACCGCGATGGTATTTTCGCCGCCGGCAAACACACGCTTACCTTCGAATTCCACCGTGCCGCCCGCACGATTGGCTACGTAGACGAAACGGCCGTTCGGATGCACGTGAATCGAAGATGCAGCTTGCCCAGCGTGACTCTTGCCCGCTTCCGCCACTGTATCTTTCACAAAGACAGGCGCATCACTAAGCGCGCCTGCTGCCGACCTGCGATAGACGTGCAGTTTGTTTTGGCGCTCCAGTGTCGCATAGGCCCACTTACCGGAAGGATGAAAATCCAGATGGCGGATCTGATAACCAAAACCTCCGCCGGGAGCGATGGTTTGCCTGGGTGATAGAAGTCCCGCGTGATAGTCGAAGATCCTCAGGGCGCCAGGGTCCTCGGGCTTCGCGGCCGTCGGAGCATTACCACGTGTTACCAGAATTACGGTACGGTTGGAAGGATCCACACGAACCTGGTGGCCGTAGATTCCGAAATCCAGCTTGGCTGTCTGTTTGACCTCCTCACCAACCGCCCCATCGGACTGAATACGGTGAACGACCAAGCCGCTGGGATCGTTATGAGCAGTAATGACATGAGTGCCGTCGATATCGGTGGTGATGTAGATCGGGCGCGACGGTAAAGACGCGGGTTTGCCCTGCAGAAAAAGGCCCCCCGATGCGGAATCAATACGATAGGCACTGATGCCATGCTGATCTCCCGCTGGCGCAACGCCGCCCGCTGTCGGGTAGCTCGCACCGCCATTGCTCCAGGCAACATACAGGAAAGTTCTGGATGGACTTACCCAGGCTTCCTGTACGTTGGCCGGAAGAGTAACTGAGCTCTGCCTGGTGAGGGATCCGTTTTCGAGGTCTACGCCGTATTCGAAGAGGGTGTTCCCGACGGCGGCATAGAGGACGGTCCGGGTTGGCGCGCCTGATGCGACACCAGCGAGAAACAGCAGAACCAAAGATGCGGCCGGGAGCCAATCGCCCGCCATTAATCTCTGTAACAGGTCCATGATCGCGCAGACTATATAACCACGAGTGGCACAAAGCAAGCGGGTCACTTCGGCTTCTTTTACTTCAGCGGCAAAACCTTATCCGGGTCAAGCGCGATTCTCAATATGTCGCGCGGCGCTTCGATCGTCTTTCCTGTGACGTGCGGCACGCCGATGGGCGCAATGATCAGGTCACCCGCTTCGATCTTCTGCTCGGTAACGCCGCGAAAAGTGCCGGAGACGCTTGGCCCTCGGACCACTTTCGTCGAATAGCTGTTGGGATCATCCCGGGTGGAATTGTCGAGTGAGCCGCCGGTCAGAAAAGTTCCAGCACCTCGCATGATGTAGTAGATCTCCGCGATGTTAGTGTGATACCAGCCGATCGCGGGGGCTTCGGAGGACGGCTTGGGGCGATGAATGACATACAGCCCCACGCGGAAGTTGATGGCGGGCAGATCGACGGTGCGGACAGCGCGATCGCCATAAGTACCCGGGACTTCGGTTTCGTGCATCGTCCTGTCGATCTCAGCCTTGGGGATGAAGGTAAAGGTTCCCTCCAGCTTGGGGAGTGGTTTGACTGATGCTGAAGGTACCGGCACAGTCGAACGTTGGGAGCCGGGAGGGAACAGCGGAAGCACTTTATGAGGGTCGATCACTACCCGGATGATTTTGGTGGTTTCCAGCATCTCGCCGGGGCTGTGAGGCACGCCGGGTGGAACAATCAACACGTCGCCGGCGGTGATCTTCTGGTTGGTGTAACCTTTGAGGACACCAACGATGCCCGGCCCGCGGACTTCTTTGACAGAACGGCCGTTGGGATCGTCCACTTTCGGGTTCTCCAGTTCGCCGCCGACTCGCCAAACGCCGGCGCCGCTGGCAACAATATAGACCTCGCCAATGTCGCGGTGGTAAAAGCCCATGACCGGGTCCCCGGCGCGGGCGGCTGGCTCGGGCGGGAATTTAACGTATAGACACCCAGGTTGAAGCGGTTGGAGATATTCACCATCCGCACCGGAGCGTCGTTGGGGCGGCCATTCTCAATAGCCTGCTGCACTTTCTCGACATCCGGCGTCGGGATGAAGGTGAAATCGGTTGTAAGATTTCCGGGAAGCGTAGCATTTGGGGAGGTCTGTGCCAGAACGGCCACCTGCCCGATGACCAGGAAGACGGTCCAAGCGATTCGATAATCCATGGAGCGCGATTATATGTGCTTTTCGCACGTTCCTGTGGCCCACTTCGGCATTTTAATTTGGCCCACCCTAAGTCATTGATTCTAGAGTGGCCTTTAGGCCTCACCTCCTATATATAAAGGACAGCCGTCGAAGCTGTGGGAGTGTGGAAATCGCATAGCAATTTCCAAGGATGGTGGAAAGGGTGGAAACCTGCTTTTGGTCCAGGCTTTCCACCAGCCGGCATTTCCACAGTGGGGTTCGGCTCAATTTGCCTTAGCTCCTTTCTTCTGTTTTCCGACGGTGCGGCGAAATCGATAGGATTCTGCGCCCGTTTCCAGAATGTGTGCGCGATCCGTGATGCGGTCGAGCAGCGCCTTGCAGATGCGCGCGTTTGGAATCACTTGCGCCCATTCCGAAAACGGCGGGTTCGTCAGGAGCACGGCCGCTTTCTTGGCTCGCTCGGCAACGACCTGGAACAGGAATTCCGCCCCCACCTCGGCCAGCGGTACGTAGCCGACTTCGTCGATAGCAATCAAGTCGTAGCGACTCCATCGTCAATCTTCGCAACGAAACCCGTTTAGAGGGCCTCACGATGCGAGCTTGGCTCTAATTGCCGACCGGCGTATCCGAGAGCAGCGGGCCGCATTATCACTGGCGGGACTCGCGATTCCGCAGGTCCTTCCCCATAATGTGGCCGACGTCGCGGTTATTCTCCTGGCAGATATACTCCATCAATTCCTCGTTCGAAAGGAGATTGACACGCCCGTAGACCGTGAATGGCTTGGTGTATGCACCTGAGTCGTCGATATACGTCTCCCATTCGAGATGCCCCAAGTCGGGGCGGCGGTATCGCTCGATCGTGTGAAGCTGCTCGGTATGCGGGTGGCCGGCAAAGTCAAACCAGAACTTGTCATTGAAGCCGACGGTGTCGACAATCAACGTGTCTCCATCCCATTTACCAATCGATTCCCCATACCAAGTCGGGTTCAGATCTTTGGAATGGGCGCGCCCATCCATGAAAATTTGACGAAAACTGTGGATGTTTCCTTCGAAAAGGAAGTAGATGTGAGTCGGTGTTTGAATGATTCTCCATGGGTAAGGGGACAACCGGGGTACTCCTGTGGGAAGACAATTCGCCTCAGGATCATCTTTCGACAGGCGCTCCTTTGTTAGTTTGAGTGCCCACGGCTGTAGGGGCAGGTCCCCCGGAGGCCTCAGCGCTTCGGAGAGGTCCTGCCTGAAATGTTGATCGGAGCCCCAGACTCCTCCGAAATCGGGTTTACCGTCTGGCAGACGCGGTGCCGGCTGGGTCTGTGGGTTCGCCGCGTGTTGTGGTTGAGCGGCAGCAGGAAACTGCGAACCGGCAAGGAGCATAACAGCCGCTGCCGCAAACAAAGACGAAAGAATAAAGCGTATCTTCATGGCGGCTCCCAAGGATATGAAGATCAGAACGTCAGACGTCCCACAATAGTGCCGGTTCGCGGCAGTTGAATCGCGCCTACGGCTCCGGCATTACCGAAACTGGTGTCAATCCACCCAAAGCCGGCCGTATTCTGTCCCGCCGGATTCTTGGTTTGTGTGGCCAAGGCATTCGCAAATTGGGGGTCTTGCATGCGGGCGCGGTTAAATACGTTGGTGAACTCCGCCCGGATACTTACAGCGGCGCGCTCCTTAAAGTGAAACGTGCGGCCGACTCCAAGGTTCTCCATCGGCCGGCGCTGAAAGCGGTAATCGTCATAGAAGGCGGCAGAGGTGCCCCACTGTCCGGCGGCCGGTTGAGTCCAGGCGGCGGGATTCAGGACGAAAGTTTTGTTCGGATCGAAGCAGTGGCAGTTGATGTCTACCGTATAGAGCGACGCACCCGGCACTCGATTGGCGAAGGTTGCCTGGGCAGGCGGTTGTCCCGTGCTGATGTAGCCATCAACGCTGGTTGGAGATACAGTGTTGCGCAGGAGTAGAGTGTTCAGGGCGTTCTGCGCATACGGCACCTCAATCGGCATTCCGCTCGCATAGCCTAAGTAAACCGCCACAGTCCAGTCACGCACCATCCATGAGGCGGCTTTCCCTATCATGCCGTTGCCAATCGCAGGTTTTGGCACCACGTAGGTTAGCGACGTATTCAACTGGAACGGCTGGTCGAAGTCAGAGAGATACTTGTTCTGATTACGGTTGAAAACATTGTTAATCACTGCGTTGCCCAGGGACAGGTTACCTGGGTCGAGATTCTGTCCCAGAGTGAGATTTCTTGACCACGTCAAGGCAGTAGTAAATGACAGTCCATGCGAGAGACGTTTAGTAGTCTTGGCCTGTAAGGAGTCATACCACGTCTTGCCGAGGGGGGCCCAAAGTTCCTGAACCGAGGTGAATTGCGGAAACGGGCGCAGAGACTGCGCCACGGTAGCCGTTACCGGAAAACCGGCATAAGGCAGCCGGGTGCTGAATCCGCGCGATGCGGCGAGGGCCGAATTCAGCGGAGAAGCCAATAGTTGGCGGTCGGCGGCGTTGTTAATGTCGAGTCCATCGGCGGCGAGCGTTTGCGGAGTCAGTGCGTTCACATCTACCAAGCCAGGTGCGTTCCACCACACGCCCCGGTTCGCCACGTAAGCGGCCTCGACCATCAGATTATTTCCGATGGCCTGCTGCAGCCCGATGCTCCACTGTATTTGGCGGGCCGGCCTGCCGGCGTTTTGATCGATATACACCTTTGGTGGGTTGAACGTACCAGGAACCGGGAACTGTCCCGGATTGAAGTTAGGCCAATGAGTCGGAGTGAACGGAACTCCGTTCCGCAACGTCATGACGGGCTGGCCGAAACTGGGAGAAGTGACAGTAACCGGGTTGGGGATATTTGCGGTAGCCCCATTGTTGCCTGGCGTCGTATTGTAGACCACGCCCCAACCGGCACGAAGTACTGTCTTGGAAGTAATCTGATACGCGACCCCAAGCCGTGGGCTGAACGCCCACGGATAATTGTGGGCGAAGTCGCAATTACAACGTAGGGGTCCGTCGCCCTCGAAGATCACCGCCCCAAGCCTTCCGCCCGCGGCGGGATTCGGCGTGGTCGGTGAGAAATTGGGAATCAGGCCGTGCTCTTCCTTAGGATAGGTACCGTAGTCATAGCGGATCCCGTAATCCAGTGTGAACTTCCGGCTGATTTTCCAGGTGTCCTGAGCAAACCCTCCCCACTCCTGTTTGGACAGTTTCAAGGTGGGTGGATACTGAACTGCCGCTCCATCGACCAAGCCAAGCAGGAAACTGGCGTAAGGCATTCCTACAGTACCACCCTGGAGCACCTGTCCCTGGGTGGAGGGCAATCCCGTCTCATTGGCGCTAAAGGCGTACACTCCATTGGTATCGGAAAACAAAGTGGTGGGAACGCCTTCGAACCGCGCCTCGCCGCCGAATTTGTACGTGTGATTGTTTTTGACCCAGGTGAGGCTGGTGTTTGCAGTGGGCTTCTGATACCAGATGTGCCGGTTAGTCCCGCTACTCAGATTTTTAACGCCGCCCTGCGCGTTGCTGGCGCCATTGATCGCCGGAAACATGCGAGGCACGGTGGCACCGACCAGTCCCAATTGGGTTGCGGCATTATAATCCGTGACTTTCTTATCATCGGCGAAATATTCGTCCTGGTAACCTGCGCCGAAATGAAACAGCAATGTCGGGGTGAGCGTGCTTTCGTAATTCAAGCGGTACATGTGTGACGTGATGAAGGTGCCAATTGCCTGGGTAATCGGCTCTGGCAATCCGTCTGCGCCGCCGGTAGTATTCGAGTACGCGCTGCCGGTATAGATCTCGGAGAAGTAAAACGAGACCTTGTGCCTGGGGCTGATGATTTGATCGATCTTGAACGACGGAATGCCTGTTACCCGGTCACTGACGTAAGGATAAATTCCGTTGTTGACCAAGCCGGCTCCCGGGACATTCGGAAGGGGGATTAGCGCTTGAATCTTGAGGGCGACGGGATCCATGTTCGCCAGCGGGATGGTGTTGTTTGGGAATGGATCGCGGATGATCTGTCCGTTGGAGGCCAGTCGCTGCGTAGATGGGTCGTAAATCGTTCCCTCCATGATCGGACGGCCGATCGGGTCGCAGCCTGGGGTTGCTGTTGGACAAAGATTGCGCCCCGTGAGGGCCGTTTGAAAATTGCCGTTCCGATAGGCCAAGGTCGGCACGGTATCGGCTTGGCCATTGATGGTCTCGAATTCGCGAAACTGCTCCCAGTTAAAAAAGAGAAATGTCTTGTCGTGGCCGTTATAGAGTTTCGGAATCACCACCGGAGCGCCAACCGTGAATCCATAATCGTTTCGTCTGGAAACGGTCCGGACATGTTCGTTGGGATGACTGGGGTCGGCGGTGAAGGGAGTGCCGGCGTCGAGCACCTCGTTGACGAAGTAATCGTACAGCGATCCATGCAACTGGTTCGTGCCGGACTTCATGGTGTAATTGAAGAACCCGCCGCCTACCTGCCCGTATTCAGCAGCGAAATTGCTTGTCTGAATGGTGACTTCCTGAATCGAGTCCACTCCGGGCTGCACTTGCGCCGGTACTGCATTGACGTAGCCGTTGCTGGCGTCCTGTCCTTCAACCCGGAAGGAGGACGTATTCCCGGGCGCACCGTTCACCTTCAAGTTGACATTCGCGTTGACAAAGGTACCAGGGACCAATTCCGCGACCGTAGTCGGATTCCTCACGCTGGAACTTCCGGCGGCGGCACCAATGGCCAAGACGGGAAGATCGTCCAAGGCCTGGCCGGTCACGTTGTGGCTCAGTTCGCCGCTTTCCGTCTTCAGCAAGGCTGCCGCCTCGGTTACGGTAACCGATTCGGCCGCCGATCCGAGTTCCAAACTCACGTCGATGCGCAATGTTCCGGCCACTTCAACCGTGAGACCCTGACGCAGAAATTTCTTGAATCCGGGCGTGCTCACAGACAGTTCATAGGAGCCGGCCGGTAGTTGGGCGATGGTATAGTTTCCGGTGCTGCTTGCGACTGTGTCATAGACGGCGCCGGTTTCCAGGTGCTTCGCCTCGACGGCTGCCGCAGCCACGACCGCTCCTGCCGGATCGGAAACGGTGCCCGTGATGGTGCCGCGGTCGCCCTGCGCAAACGCGGACCCAGTAAACCATATGAAGGAGAACAAAAGCGCTGTAACCGGGGTGCCCCGCATAAATCGATCTGTCCTTTCTATAGCGCGCTAACCTGCAAGCAAAGCTTCAAATACCAAGCCGCACAAATTGGCAAGAATTCTACAGGGAGCAATCCGGCTAGTCAAGGGGTGTAAGAGGGCAGGGATGTAAGAGGTTGCCGAGATACTGCACATCCGGGGAATCACGTTGACTGCATTGCTTCGACGCGTTCCGGTGTGCACGAACTCAAAAGCTTTCGATACAGGAGACCGCTTAGCGCACTCCCTTCCGGCCGGAGGGTGTGATCTGGGCGCCACGGGTGTCCTGACGATTGCTAGTAGCGCCCCCGTCGTCGAGTGTAGGAGGCTCGAAGCCGGTCAGGTTGGCGCACATCGCGGTTGTTCTCGTTGCAGATGTACTCCATGATTTCGCCGCGCATTAGTAGAAACAAACCATAGAGTGTGAAAGGCTTTGTGTAGGCGCCGGGGTCGTCGATGGTCACCTCATAATCGATGTGCCCCAGATCGGGACGCCGGAACCGTTCGATCGTGTGCAGTTGCTCGGTATGCGGGTGGCCGGCAAAATCGAACCAGGAACGATCGTTGAACCCGATCGTGTCTACTACTAACGTATCGCCCTCCCAGTGGCCGATCGAGTCGCCGTACCAGGAAGGGTTCAGGTCCTTGGGATGCTCGGTGCGATCGAGGAAGATCTGCCGGTAAGAATGGATATTGCCTTCAAAAAGGATCACGAACAGCTTGGGGATCTGTAGGTACTTCATCGGATATGGTGAAAGGCGGGGCACCCCGGTGGGAAGGCACTGTGCCTCGGGATCTTCTTGGGAAAGATGCTCCTTCATGCGCTTCTCGGTCTCCGGTTTCATGGGGAGCGCCTCTCCTTTTTTGAGCGCACCGGTGATGTCAACAACGAACGGACGATCGGTGTTCCATACGCCGGATAGGTCGGGCCTGCCATCTGCGGTTCGTGGCGCCGGACCAGTAGGGACCGCCCTCGCTCGCCCTTGGCCTGCGGCAGGGACAGTGGTCAGGAATACGATCGCCAAGGCCGATCCCAGGGAAAAGAATGAAACTCGTTCCGTGTTCACGATGCAGAAACCTACCACGCACGCTCTATCGACGTCAACGTGATGCGGTCTTATGTGACGTTAGCAATGTGATTTTAGCGTAAGCCTTGTAATCGCCTTGCCACTCCCAACCAACGACCCGATGGCATGCGTGGGGCCGCAGGCGGACCAGTTCCACATCCTTGAGGAAGGTGATGTCCATGGGAGGCGCGCGATAGTCGCCATCATTGGGCGGAATCGCAAAACTAGGGTTGTAGGCGGAAGAGAACCGGGCCTTGGAGCTGGCCTCGCTCGGGTAACCGGTGTATCCTCGCCCGCCTGTTGCATCACGAACTTTTTCAGCGGCGGTGTCCTGGCCACCGTGAAACCGATTTTCGTGCGATCCACAACTGCCTTGCCGTTGGTGGTGTAGTGCAGACTCAGGATCATGTCCGATCCCGCCGGCTCCAGCTTCCCCGCCTCCCACGGACGGTAATCGTCCACGCTGTTGCCGGGAAGGTAGCAAAAGTCGTTGTTGGCCCGGAGCGCGGGCGGGCCTGGCCTGAACTGGACCTCGGTGCTTCCCACATCCGGAAGGCGGTGCGCATTTCAGGTAGTTCGCCGAATCCGGTATTGCCAGAAGTGGGATTCCCGCTCGCATCTCGCGGCACCGCCACCCACTCGTACCGGTTGTAAACGTTCGAGGGCCTATGCTTTAGTTCTCGTGGATTGGCGATCGGGACAGCCGTTCCAGGTGCCGCGGCCTTTAAAGTCAATCTTGTCCGTCACGATAATTCGAGAAAGATATTTGGTGTTCTTGTTGCCGAGGTGTCGCTCGAGGCGCAGGGGAACCGGCGCGGTGTAACCGGGGGGCAATGTCTCACCATTCATGCCAGGCTAAGAGCGTTTGGGGATGAAGGGCCTCAGCCATGTCGATGCTGCCACCTAACACGCGCACCGCGCCGGTTGTTTGACGGGGATTCGGAAATGGCTCGAACACGCCGTGTCGCGCCTCAGGCCGAGTTTCGGCGAGGTCTAAAAGGGAGGCCAGCCGCACGCCCGTCCACTCGGCGATGTAAGACCAGCCCTCCTCGCAAGCGCGTAAAATAACGTGACTTTCGAGAGTAGGCGTTTGAGTTCTTTCAAAGAAAAATCGAGGGCGCCCGACTAATCCTTCGACCATGAGACGCCATTTCCTGAAACCGTTCGCGAGCAGCTTCCGATAATTTTCGTCTGTGGGATGGGGGCCGTTTACTGGCGTTTTTTTGGAAACGTCGCTGCGCTTCAATTCTCGAGCAAGCGAACGGCTCGACGTCAGAAGACGCTGAGTGGAATATGTAAGTGTTTCCCCGATCCCAGAATGCCCGGTGTGGTCTGGTGGAATCAACCCGTATCGGCGGGCAAAGTACGCTGCAACACCAACTCCCGATGCGCCTGCGGCTGTCGACAGTCCTATAGTGATCATTTTGCGCCGTGTGAGGAAGTTACTCATCAAGCCTTCCGTCCTGCGGATATATATCCCGTAATCATCGCCCGTACATTGTCAAGAACCCGGCAACGTAGATCATGGAGATGTATACGGCCAGAAACAGCAGCAGGAGAGCGACACAAACAAAATGAAGGGTGCGAGCGGACTGGTATATCGAGTTCGGCTATGCGGTCAAGAGGCTGCCGCCCGACTACTCCGGTTCCCGGCACTTGGTCACGCCGGGGTGACTCCCGAATGGTAAACATCAGTGGGAGGAACGGGCTGGGCCGCCGCCCATCGGCGAGGAGAGCAATCGTCTACTAGTTGAATTCGTTAGGGCCGAGCGCGATCCAGAGGGCGTAACGGTTCAGGAATAGCTACCGATATCTACTGTTATCGTTCTCTGAACGGTAGTAACCGTCACGCCGGTGAGCGCCACGATGTCGCGGCAGGCATATTGCACAATCCGAGGTTTCGGTTGGGATAAACTGACCGTCATGTCCCGACCAGCTTCCGTGCTTGTCCAGGTAGCGACTTTAGCGGCGGTGGCGCTGTGCCTTGAAAACGCCCCGCACCACCGGCGTCCTGTTCGCCGTCTGGAGGAAGACCGGCCGTAAAGGAGGCATATGAAAATCCGGGCGATCCTCGCAACGGCGGCGGCAGCCTGCGGTGTGGCGATTGTGTTTGCGCAGCAGCGTCCGGCCGACCGGGCCGCGAAACAAGAAAAGCAGTCGCCTCGGGGCATCACTGTGGCCGGCGAGGTGAAGAATTATGTCCCGGTAACCGATGCCAATCTGCGCAATCCTGATCCTGCCGATTGGCTGATGATCCGGCACGATTACAAAGCTAACTATTTCAGCCCGCTCAATCAGATCAACGCGCAGAACGTTAATACCCTGCGACTGGTGTGGAGTTGGTCGATGCAGGACGGCGCCGTGCTTGGGAACCAGCCCGCCCCAATTGTTCACAACGGCGTGCTGTATGTGAACAACAATGGTGGTGTGTTGCAGGCCTTGGATGCCAAAACCGGCGATCTCATTTGGGAGAACCGCTACGGCACAAACTCAAGCGCGCCTGCCATGCGCGGCATCACGATATACGGTGACAACATCTTTCTAGCCACCAACCAGGCGCACCTAATGGCCTTCGACGCGCGTACGGGCAAGGTCGCTTGGGATACCACTATTGGCGATCGCTCCAAGGGCGAGCACTCCACCACCAGCGGGCCAATCGCCGTCAAAGGCAAATTGATTCAAGGCCTGGGAGCGTGCGCGACCTATCGCGAGGAAAAGTGCTTCATCAGCGCCTACGATGCCAAGTCCGGTAAAGAAGTCTGGCGCTTCAAGACTGTGGCGCTTGA
>DATBID010000510.1:0-5864 GCA_036557125.1 Bryobacteraceae bacterium
GCTGGGGCGCGAACGTGCGGAATACCGCACCTACGCGCCGCCGGCGGCCAAGTTCGCCCGGGGGGCGCGCAGGTCAGTGGCAATTGCCAGTCCAACGTATGAACGATTAATCCGGCCCATTGGTTATGGTATTCATAACACCAGAGCCGATATTTGTTTCCTGCCTTTTTCAACTGATCGGACGCGGGCGAATGCCGGTTGCGCCGCTCACTAGATCACACGCCCGTCTCGATAAATCTTGACGCTGCCCCCGCGTATAGCGGCGACGCAGTGACCGCTGGGGTCGAGTGCCATCGCGTCTCCCTTCCACACAAGCGTCATCCCGGTTGGGGCAACTGCGCGCGACGGCGGCTTCCGGAAGGAAACGGCGCACATTGCCGACTGGTACCTCCACTCCGTGGTGGTACCGCCCCACCACTTGTGGGTACGCCAATCATACCGAGCACGTGGAAATAATCGCTTCACCAGCACCTTAGAACGGGCCGGTACAATCGTCCACACGCGGTCAGTCCTTTCGCCCTGACGCCCTCACAACTCTTGCCGGGATTGTGAGGAAGCGCACGTGATGTTACATACGTATCTGGTGCGATCGTAACTAACTTCACCAAACCCTCAGCGAAAGGACGCTCCTCCGTTTTGAGATTCCCCGAAATTTCCGTACGTACCCGCACGTTACTTGCCGCGGCTTGTGTCTTTGTTCCGGCATCCGCATGGAGCCAGGTGGTGCTCAACGCCGGCGACAGCATTCAACAAGCCGTCGATCAAAGCCCGGCTGGCACCACATTTATTCTGAATCCCGGCATTTATCGTCTTCAATCCGTACAACCCAGGGACGGCGACAGCTTCGTTGGCGCGCAATGGGGCGTGATACTCAGTGGAGCGCAAGTTCTAAACAGTTTCGGCCAGGAAGGCGGCTTGTGGGTCGCCTACAACCAATACCAGCAGGGACAGATAAACGGATACTGCGATGCCCAACACCCCGGCTGCATGTTCCCGGAGGATTTGTTTTACGACGGCAACCCGCTGCTGCACGTAACCGACATTTCCCAGGTCCACCCGGGCAGCTGGTTCTTCGACTACGCCAATCACAAAATCTACTTCGCCGATGATCCAAACGGACACGTGATCGAGACCAGCGTGGCCCGAAGCGCTTTCTATGGGCAGGCGGCCAACGTTACGATCTCGGGCATGTGCATCGAGAAGTATGCGGTACCCGCTCAATTCGGCGCGATCGGCGATCAGTATCCGGGTGCGAACTGGATAATCTCCAATACCGAAGAGCGTTGGAACCACGGAGCCGGCATTTTTCTGGGCAGCGGCAGCCAGGCGCTCAACAACCTAGTACATCACAACGGGCAAAAAGGAATCGGCGGCAACGGTCAGAATATTCTCGTCCAGGGCAATGAGATCTCCTTCAACAACTGGGGAGGCTTCGATATGACCTGGGAAGCCGGGGGCGCGAAATTTGCGCAGACCAACGGGCTGGTGGTCCGCAGCAACTTCGTCCACGACAACATCGGCAACGGAATGTGGAACGACATCGATTCCATCGACACGCTCTATGAGGGCAACACGGTGACGAACAACATCGGGGGCGCCGGAATCGCGTACGAGATCAGCTACTCGGCTGTCATCCGAAATAACGTGGTGCAGAACAACTCATGGTACGGCGTGCCGTGGATGTGGGGCGCACAGATCCTGATCCAGAACTCGAGCAACGTAATGGTTTACGGCAACATTGTGGATGTATCGGCTGGCTACGGCAACGGCATCGGCATCATCCAGCAGGATCGCGGAAGCGGCGCATACGGCCCGCACATTTCGGCCAACAATGCGATCTATGGAAACTCGATTACCTACCACGGCGCTCAAGGCTCAAGCGGCGAAGCCACCGATTTCAACGAACAAACACTGATCTCGTCACAAAGCAACATATTCGACTACAACTGGTACCACGTGACTGATCCGGCGGCGGCCCACTGGATGTGGGAGGGCGGTCAGAATTGGGGCGGCATGCAGGCGATGGGCCAGGACATGCACAGCTCGCTCGATACCAACGTGGCTGCGCAATAGAGGCGAGCGAGGTGTTGCAAGGAGCGTCCGAGGGGTGCTACATAGTTATCTGGTGACATCGTCGTAACTTCACCGAACCCTCAGGAAAGGACGTTCCTCCGTTTTGAAATTCCCCGAGCTTTTCATACCCGCGCGTACTTTGCTCGCGGCCTCATTTCTCCTGCCGGCGGCAGTTGGCTGGGGCCAAGTCGTGCTCAACCCAGGAGATAACATTCAACAGGCGGTCGATCAAAACCCGGAAGGCACCGCATTTATGCTGAATGCGGGAATCTACCGTCTTCAATCCGTTCAGCCCAAAAACGGCGACAGCTTCACTGCCGCCCAATCGGGCGTGATACTCAGTGGAGCTCAGGTTCTAGAAAGTTTTGGCCAGGAAGGCGGCTTGTGGGTTGCCTACAATCAATACCAACAAGGAGAGCTTAGCGGAATCTGCAACGCCCAACATCCCGGCTGCATGCACCCGGAAGATCTGTTTTACGACGGCAACCCGCTAGTGCATGTAACCGATATTTCTCAGGTCAAGCCCGGCACCTGGTATTTCGACTACGCCAATCACAAAATTTACTTCGCTGATGATCCGAACGGGCATCTGATCGAAACCAGCGTGGCCCGAAGCGCTTTCTATGGGCCGGCAGCCAATGTGACCATTTCGGGCCTGTGCATTGAGAAATATGCGGTGCCCGCTCAGTGGGGCGCGGTCGGCGATCAGTCTCCCGGTCCGAACTGGGTCGTTTCCAATACGGAAGAACGCTGGAACCATGGAGCCGGTATTTTTCTGGGCAATGGCGGCCAGGCACTAAACAATTTCACGCATCACAACGGCAATAAGGGAATCGGCGGCGACGGCCAGAATATTCTGGTTCAGGGCAATGAAATCTCATTTAATAACTGGGGAGGGTTCGAACTGTGGTGGGACCCCGCCGGCGCGAAGTTCGGCAGGACCAACGGGCTGGTGGTCCGCGGCAACTCGGTGCACGACAACATCGGCAACGGATTATGGAACGACTCCGATTCCGTCAACACGCTCTACGAGAACAACGTGATTATGAACAACATCGGCGGCGCAGGAATTTCCTATGAGACGTGCTACGGCGCAACGATCCGAAACAATGTGCTGCGGAACAACTCCTGGTATAACGTACCGTGGATGTGGGGCGCGCAGATCCTGATTCAGAACTCCAGCAACGTGTCGGTCTACGGCAACACCGTGGACGCGTCAGCCGCATTCGGGAACGGGATCGGCATCATCCAGCAGAATCGCGGAGACGGCGCTTATGGACCGCACGTTTCGGCCAACAATTCCGTTTACGGTAATTCAATTACTCTCAGGAACGCTCAAGCCCTAAGCGGCGAAGTTGCCGATTTCAACGAACAGGCGATGGTCGCGGCGCAAAACAATTCGTTCGACTACAACACCTACCATGTGGTCGACCCAGCAGCCACGCACTGGATGTGGGGATACTATCAAACCTGGGACGGAATGCATCAGATGGGCCAGGAGTTGCACGGCTTAATGGACACGAACGTGCCGCCTGCGCAATAGCGGCGAGTTCAATCGTTTCCCTGAGCGTTTTGTGGCGCTTGCAATTCGGTTTGCAGGTGCGTCGTCGAGGGTGGGGGGAAGACCGCCGCTCCTCGCTGATGATTTTGAATCCGGTCAATCGCTCGACGCACGATTCCGATCGGATTCAGGGACACCGCGGCACTGAAAGCCAAGGCAAACCGGAAATATTGGCGTTCGCCATAATGGCGCGAGGCGCGTTTGAATGCGTGCACGGCGAGGAAGTCCAGGTTCTCGTGCAGCCGTCGGGTTAGAGGCGCGCGCTGCCGGAGGGCGCGGAAAGCGTTCAGAGACAGCTCAGCCTGGCCCTGGAGCCGGCGCCTCACGTTCTCATCGATGAAGTAGCAGAGCTCCTGCTGGAGGGCAGCCCGCTTCATCGTCATGGCCCCGGAGTGCAGGCGGTACTCGGCAAGAAGTTCGTCCTGGCAGGCGATGGTGTACCCGGCTGTCGCGAGGCGGCCCCAAAGGTCCCGGTCTTCCGCGAAATCGATCTCCTCGCGATAGCCGCCCACTCTGACAAACGCGTCCCTCTTCATCAGAACCGTGGACTGGGTCAGGTTTACAAAGTAAGCCGGCTTCAGTTCCCGTTTGCCACGCTCCAGGTCGACCCGGCACGAGGACGCCCCGATTCGCCTGCCGGCCGTATTGATGAAATAACACCGGCTGCAAGCGGCGTCGACTTCGGGATGTTGTTTCAGGAACGCGAGCTGGCGCTCCAGGCGATGCGGCAGCATCCGATCGTCGGAGTCCGAGCGCGCGATCAGATCATAAGCGGCCTGCCGCATGCCGGTATTGGCCGCAGCGGAAACCCCGCGGTGGTCCTGACGGAAGAGTCTGACGCGGGTATCCCGCTTGGCGTAAGGTTCAAGGATTTGCGGAGAACGGTCGGTGGATCCGTCATCGACAATGATCAATTCGAGTTCGGACAGAGTCTGGTTAAGGACGCTCTCCACGGCTTCGACGAGAAAGCGTTCGCCGTTGTAGACCGTCATCACCACGGAAACGCACATTTGGTTGGCAGGCTCCTGTTTCGGCAGGTCAGGGCTTCAGCGCGACCAGGTTGTAACCCAACGCGCCGCTGACGGGAGAGACGTGCGGCACAAGCTTCCCGCCTTCCGTCAAACGGTAAATCCGGTACCCGAACCCGCGCAGAAAATCGATGACATCCTGGGGGCTGTAGCCGAACCGCTTATAAGTAACGGCCAGGCACTCGAACAAGACAGCGGGTGGAAGCGGCCGGCCAAGTATTCCTGCCGCCCCCTGCAGCACTCGCAACTCGGCTCCTTCGACGTCGATCTTGAGCAGGTCGGGCCAGACATCGGTGCGCTCGCAATACGCGTCCAGCGTGATCGCCGGAACGCGGATCCGTCCGAGACTCCGGTGGCGGGTGCGCGTCGGCGTTGCGATCGCAGACATGGTCGGATCGGAACAGATATCGAATTCCAGTTCGCCCTCATGGTCGGAGACGGCACACATATTCACTACGGCGTTCTGCAACCGGTTGGCATCGCAGCTCCTGCGCAACAACTCGGCTGTTGCCGGTTGTGCCTCGAATGCGTGGACCTGCCCGTCGGCGCCGACGGATGAGGCCGCCATCACGGTGTACTCCCCGATGTGGGCGCCGGCATCAAAGAACACCATCCCGGGCTTAAGGAATCCGGTGATGAAAGCGGCTGTCTCGGGCTCCGAACTGCCGAGATAGTAGATGAGGGCGGCCGAAGCGCCTTTGGTGGCGAACAGGGAAAAGCCCGCCTGATGGTGGAGTTCGACGGGTTTGGAGCTCGCGATCCAGCGCGCGCGCCAGATCACTCGCTTCAACACGGCTTTTAGAGGATTACGGCGGAAGTCGTCCCGGTTGGCCAATCGCCGGAACGACGCCGCGAACTCGCTCACGGTCTCCACAAAGCTTCGCTTCCGGTTATGCTGCCGTCCGGACAGTCCGGTCACGCAGGCGGCCGGCGGCGGTGAGTTGTTTTTCGATCCATGTGTAGGTGCGACGAAGTCCTTCTTCGAGCGAAACAGCCGGCTCCCAGTTGAGCACGCGGCGCAGCAAGGTGTTGTCGCTGTTGCGCCCGCGAACACCCTGGGGCGCCGACAGATTGTAGTTTTTGAGAATAGTCTTCCCGGCAGCCTCCGCGACCATTTCGACCAGTTCGTTGATCGAAATCATGCGATCCTGGCCGAGATTGATAGGCTCGGTAAAATCACTCTGCATCAGGCGATAGATGCC
>DATBID010000511.1:0-4241 GCA_036557125.1 Bryobacteraceae bacterium
GGTTCAATACGGCTGCATTCACGCTGCAGCCGATCTACCAGTTTGGGAATGCGGCGCGTAACTCGGTGCCGGGACCAGCCGGTTTCATGCTCGACTCGAACGTTCAGAAGAACTTCCGTATTCGCGAGGGTCACGAACTGCAGTTCCGCTGGGAAGCTTACAACCTGCTCAATCATCCTGTTTGGGGTTTACCAAATGCAAACCTGAGCAGTCCAGGCTTTGGGCAGATCACATCGACTGCCGTGAGCATGCGGCAGATGCAGTTCGCCTTGAAGTACGCGTTCTGACCAAACGCATTCTCATATGCTTACGATCGCCATCCAGTGCGGGCTCATTGCGGCCTGCTCCTTGGGGTTGGCCGCGCAAAACGACCGAAGTTGGAGCGAGCCCTTTCCGCCCCATCGAATCGCCGGCAATCTATATTACGTCGGCACGCGGGGACTCGCTTCATATTTAATCGCCACCCCGCAGGGGCACATCCTGATCAACAGCGGGCTTGAGAGTTCGGTGCCAATGATCGAAGCAAGTGTTCAGCAGCTCGGCTTTCGCTTCAGTGATATTAAGATTCTCCTCGTGAGCCACGCGCATTGGGATCACAACGCGGGCAGCGCTCTGGTGAAGCAAAAGACTCGAGCGAAGTACCTGGTCATGGAACAGGATGTCGCAGTGACCGAGGACGGCGGCAAGTCCGATTTCTTTTATGGCAATTCGCCCGGATCCCTCTATCCCGCGACGAAGGTGGATCGCATCCTCCACGATGGAGAGGAAGTGAAGTTGGGCGGCGCGGTCCTGACCGCGCATCTTACCCCCGGTCATACAAAGGGTTGTACCACCTGGACGATGAAGGTGAAGGAAGGTGACAGGACATACGACGTTGTCATTGTGGGAAGTCCCAATGTGAACTCCGGCTTCGAGCTGGTGAACAATGCGAAGTACCCCCGCATAGCGGACGATTTTTCGCTGACGTTTGCGGTTTTGAAATCGCTGCCTTGCGATATTTTTCTGGGCGCCCATGGAGACTACTATGGGCTCGAGAGCAAGTTCCCACGCCTTGCGAAGGAGGGCTTCCGGGCGTTCGTCGACCCAGACGGATATCGCTTGTACGTAGCCGAAAGGCAGGAGGCATTCCTGAGGGAATTGGAGCGGCAAAAGAAGTAGCCTTCTGCAAAGCGTCGCTTCCCTCATCCCTCAGAACCGAAGGCTCGGCGACTATTTACCAGTTCGTAAAGGAACCATCGGGCCGCTGGTTCAGCAACATGCCCGCGCGGTAGGTGTCGAATCTGCCGATCTGAGTCAGCCTGGTTCGATCGACTTCCACGCCGAGGCCAGGCCGATCGTTCGGCCAGAGCTTGCCCTCCCTGAAGTCGTAGCCCTTGGGGAGGTACAGCCAGGTACGCGTTCCGTCGCCCAACATCTCCATCAGGGCCGTTACGGATGTAGCCGTGAGGCACTGGACCAACGCCGCTTCGGAAATGGGCCCGGTGAAGTGCGGGATCATTCCGATGTAATGGGTTTCCGCCAGCGCGACGATTTTCATGAATTCGCTGATCCCGCCGACGTTTGCTGTGACCCCTTTACTCAACGATGGTTCCGGCGGCATTGCGCGTCCATTTCGGCGAGTAACCTCAACTCACCGCTGTTGACCTACCAGATCTCCTTCCGGGGTGCGCCGCCACGCGAAATAGGCATCCAGAGTTTTCAGACCGTCCACGCTGGGAACCGGCCCGGTGTGAGGCGTGCCGGCGAAGTACGTCAGGGTCGGGTTGGCGTCGCTGAACGAAGGCCACGAGGGAACCCCCTCGCCGTTGGGATCGCCGCGCTTGGCAAAGTTCGTCCAATAGGTGGCCATAGAATCGGAGATCACCTCGTCCTGTTTCGTCACCTGCCGGTTTGACGTATTCAGATGCTGGAACACGTAGGCCACCTCCGCCCCATGCATGGCGCCATATCCGGCGCGCGGGGAGCCCGCAGGGTACTCCGGGTGCTGATCGAAGTAGTAGAAGAAGACTTTGGATTTTCCGGTTTTCGCCTGGAGCCGCGCCCAAGTCCAGGTGTGCCAGCCGAAGGCCGCGTCGCGAGTGAGGTCCCGCGCGGTCTTCGGAACCGTGGCGGAACCGGTGGGATACGCCTTCAGAAGTTTTTCCGCGAAGGGGCCATAGCGCGCCTTCACGCCAGAAATGTACTCCTCCGGCGTGCGCGGGGGCTGGAAACTGGCGCCTTCGTCGGAATTGTAGCCGACCAGTATGGGTGTGTCGTTGTAGCGTTTGGCTTCATAGAGCTTGTACTGATCATCCGGGATAACCCAGCCATCGATGATCGGCCATGCTAACCCCGGGCCGATGCCGGCGCCGGCACTCGGAAGTCTGTCCGCAGGTATTTTTCGCAACTCTGCAATCGATGAAGCTCCCGCGCTCTTGGCATAAGCTTCGCCGGAGCGCTCGGCATCGACCAGGCGCTTCAGATTCTCTCCCGGCATAAGTACCGGCCGCGGAGGACCGAACGATCCGCCGCTTTCCGAGATGGCCCCCTGAAACAGCCCTTTCGCCAGCGGCGATGCGCACAGCATGCTGACGGCAATACCACCCGCCGATTCACCGAAAATGGTGACGCGCCGCGGATCGCCGCCAAATGCGGCGATATTCTTCTGCACCCATTGAAGGCCGGCGATCATATCGAGCAAGCCGTAGTTACCCGAGACGCGATGCTCGTCTTCCGCGCTCAAACCCGGATGCGCCAGAAATCCGAGCTGTCCGACGCGGTACGCTATACTGACCAAGAGCACGCCCTTTTTTGCCAGCTTCTCCCCGCTGTACATTGGTTCGGACGTAGCGCCCGCATTGAACCCTCCGCCATAGATCCAGACCAGAACGGGGATGCGGTCGCCGGCCGATCTCGCGGGCGTCCATACATTCAGGTACAAGCAGTCCTCGCTGAAGCCAGACTCCGGATTCGCGCCGGCGGGCGCTCTAAGCCCCGGCACGCATCCAGGCGCAAAGTTGGCGGCTTGGCGCACACCCTGCCACTTACCAGCGAGCTGAGGCGCACGCCATCGGAGATCCCCAACCGGCGGCGCGGCGAAGGGAATGCCCCGATAGACCGTCAGACCATCTTCGGATGTTCCTTGCAACATCCCGGCTTCGAGCTTCACCGGTGCGGGCTGCTGCGCCATCGAAAGTCCGGCCGCAAACAGGACGGCCACGAGAATCTTTTTCATTTCAGATAGCCCTTCTCTTTGTAGTACCGGGCAGCGCCCGGATGCAGCGGAACCTCGTATCCGTTCCATACAGTGTGGACATTATAGGAGAAGTTCAGATGCCGCCATTGTAGAAGATCCTGGTGTTCGTCCATCGCCTTCGCAACAAGATATGCAAAATCGTCCGGCATATCGGCGCGGCCGTAGACTGCGGTGCCCGTACGCACCACGGTCGGGATGGGACGGTCAATACCGCGATACAGGCCCGCCGGAATGATGCCGCGCTCCTGTTCGCCCTCCTTCGCCAACTTTGCGAGCAGATCGTCCGGAAGCTGGATAAAGCGGAGATCGTACTTCTGGCTGATCTCCGTCCAGATTCTCCATTCGGGAGCCGTGGTCATGTCGCCGCCTCCTCCGATGGCAACATCGAAGTTCTCCCGATCGTCAGCTGTATTGCCCACGCGCCCACCCGCAGCCGCGATGCTTTCTCGCGACAGGCCGAAGTACGCGAGAATGGTGGCGGCGTCCCCGCCTATTCCCGCTGTCAGAATCCGAACCGGCCAGCGCTTCTGGCGTATCTGGACCAGATCGGTGATACCGGTATCCGCTTTCGCGGCTACCAACACGAAGCTGGGATCCTGGATGTTGGCAATCAGACGCAGGTTCGTCCTGGCCTTCTCCCTGGCATAGGGACCTGTGCCGCGGTAAGCATTGCGAAGGAATTGGATGGCGACCGCGCCGAAATCTACGGGACCCAGCCCAGGCGCATTCCGGGGAGCGAGGATTTCGGGTACGGCGGGGTCCGGCTTGTAAGGGGGCGGCAGGCGCGCCTCGCTGACGATTCGCGGGGCGTCGGCGGCGTTGCAGTTATAACAAATCTGAACGTCGTATCCGTACGGCTTCATGGCCGATTGCACCACCTCGGCCATGGCTCCCCACGGACAGAGGCGGCAAGCTCCGCCAAACACCGGCCTTTTCTGTTCGATGCCGCTCTGGCCCACGGCGAGCGACGCCGCGGCGAGCAGGAATGGAACCAGGTGGCGCATAT
>DATBID010000512.1:0-22935 GCA_036557125.1 Bryobacteraceae bacterium
CGCTTCCCAAAAGCAGGCCCTGGGCCGGCAGATGGCCGCACGCCGCCGGCTTACGGAGTAGCTCCGCAACTCTGCGGCCCCCACCCGCGTTTAATCCTTAGAGCAATGCAACGCGGAAAGATCGTGGCCGGGATTGCGGCCGCTGCACTCATAATTTTGCCGGCGCTTGGGGCATCCGGCGGCAAAAAAGGTCCGGATTTTCACCGCCAGATTCCCAAGGAAGTCCGCATCCCGCATGCCCTTAACCGTTTGACTTTCGGCCCCCGGCCCGGCGACGTGGAGCGGGTGAAGGCCATCGGCCTGAAGAAGTGGATTGACATGCAACTCCACCCCAACCGGATCCCTGAAAACCCCGTGCTGGAAGCGAAACTGGCCCCGCTCGATTCGCTCTCGATGAGCACCCAAACGCTGGTCGAAAATTATCCCGAGCCGCAGATGGTGCGGCGAATGTTGAAGAACGGGATGCCGTTTCCCTCCGATCCCGACCGGCGCATCCTCTATGAAAAACTGGCGGAACGGTTCGAGCGGAGACAAAAGTTGAGCGATCCGCAGCCTTCCGCCGATACCGAAATGACTGCATTGCTGACGCCCGATCAGATTCGCGGACTGCGCACCGGCTCAGCCGAGGAGCGGATGGCGACATTTGAAACGATCGCGCCGTGGCGGCAGGATGAGGTACTGCTGGCGCTGCCGCAAGGCATCCGACAGGCGATGTTTCCGGCGGCTCCTCCCGATCTGCGGCGGAGGATCGACCTGGCAAACGGGCCGGTCCAGGTGGTGGCGCTCGATCTGGCGGAAGGAAAGCTGCTCCGAGCGATCTACAGCAACCGGCAACTCGAAGAAGTGCTCACCGATTTCTGGTTTAACCATTTCAACGTCTACCTCGATAAAGGCGCTGATCGTTTTCTGATTACCGCTTACGAGCGCGATGCGATCAGGCCGCACGTGCTCGGCAAATTCCGCGATCTGCTGGAGGCCACGGCGAAGAGCCCCGCGATGCTCTTCTACCTGGATAACTGGCAATCGCGCGGGAGTTCGGCGCCGGCGGGTCGCGGCAAGCGAGCATCGACCGGTCTGAACGAAAACTACGGCCGCGAACTGATGGAGTTGCACACGCTCGGCGTGGATGGCGGCTACACGCAGCACGATGTGACCGAAGTGGCGCGCTGTCTCACCGGTTGGACCATCGACCGACCGGGTGAAGGCGGCCCGTTCACCTTCAATGCGCGCATGCACGACCAGGGCGAAAAAATCGTGCTCAGCGTGAAGATTCCCGCGGGCGGCGGCATCGAAGATGGAGAGAAGGTGCTAGACATTCTGGCGCGGCATCCTTCCACCGCGCATTTCATTTCGCGCGCGCTGGCGATGCACTTCGTGGCCGACGATCCGCCGCCGGCGCTGGTGGAGCGCATGGCACAAACTTTTCTGAAGACCGGCGGCGACCTGCGCGCGGTCATGACCACTATGCTCGAATCGAAAGAATTCTGGTCCGCGGGCGCGTATCGAACCAAGCTGAAATCGCCGTTCGAAGTGGTGGTGAGCGCCGTACGCGCAGTGGATGGCGATGTGGATTTCGCGTCCGCCCTCGTGAACCAAGTCGCGCGAATGGGCGAGCCGCTGTATCGCAAACAGGATCCCAACGGCTACTCCAATTCCAGCAAAGAGTGGCTGAATTCCGCGGGCCTTTTGGCGCGCATGAACTTCGGTCTCAACCTGGCGGACAACAAGATCGCCGGAGTGAAAGTGGACACCCAGGCCGCGGCAGCCGCTGGTCCGCTCGGTTCTCCGGATTTTCAGAGGCATTAGTATGAGCACTCGCCGTATTTTTCTCCGCAATTCCGCTTTGGCAATGGTCGGGGCGGGCAGCGCGCCGTTGTGGCTGAAGCGCGCGCTCTACGCCGCCGACGCGCCATCGCCGCGCAAGAAGATTCTGGTCGCCATCTTCCAGCGCGGCGCGGCCGATGGATTGAACATCGTGCCGCCGCATGGAGAGAAGGCCTATTATGCGCTGCGCCCCACGATTACCGTTCCTCGGCCAACGTCTGCGAGCGCGCAAGCTCTGGATGCCGCGATTGACCTGGATGGCTTCTTCGGTCTGCATCCGTCGCTTGCGCCACTCGCGCCGCTTTTCGCGCAGGGTCACCTGGCAATTGTGGACGCGGTGGGCTCGCCTGACGCCACGCGGTCCCATTTCGATGCGCAGGATTACATGGAATCCGGCACGCCGGGCCTGAAGGCGACTGCCGATGGCTGGATGAACCGGGCGTTGCCGCCTTCAGCGAGCGAGACGTTATCGCCGTTACGCGCCGTTTCACTGGGCGCCGTTCTGCCGCGAGCGATGCGGGGCGGCCGGCCTGCGCTTGCCTTGCAGAATATCGGCGATTTTCGCATCGGCAACGCGCAGGCCGCGCAGGAGCTTGAACAGCTCTGGGAAGAAACGGCAGACCCCGCTTTGAAGGCCACAGGCCGCGAGACATTCGAGGCCATGGCGATGCTCGCAGCCGTTCAGAAGACGCCCTACCAACCCGCTGCGGAATATCCGCGCGGACGGTTCGGAGGCAGCCTCCGGCAGATCGCGCAATTAATCAAGGCCGACGTGGGAGTAGAAATGGCTTTCATTGATATTGGCGGGTGGGACCACCATGTCAACGAACTAGGCCAGCGCGCGTCCGAAGGCCAGCTCGCCAACCTGCTGCGCGAGTACGGCAGCGCGCTCAGCGCCTTCTGGCAAGATATGGGCGACCGCATGGCCGATGTGGTGCTGGTGACCATGTCCGAATTCGGCCGCACCGCCCACGAAAACGGCAACCGGGGCACCGATCATGGCCATGCCAACTGCATGTTCGTGCTCGGCGGCCCGGTGAAGGGTGGCAAAGTGTACGGGCAATGGCCGGGGCTTGAAAGAGAGCAGCTCTACGAAAGTCGTGATCTCGCTCTCACCACCGATTTCCGAAATGTGCTCGGCGAACTGGTCGCCCGCCACATGGGAAACCCCACCCTGCGCAGCGTGTTTCCCGGCTACGAACCGAAGTTCCTGGGGCTGGTAACCTGAGTGGAGATCGGCTTCGCCGCCCGCATCAGGATGCGCGTGGATCTGATCAGCGAAATCGAACAATCCATCACGACGCGAATGGAAGACTACTTCGACGACGCGGACAGCCGATGAAGGCGCAATTCTACGAAGGCGTGCTCTGGAAGAACGAACTGGAGAACATCCTGATGCCGATGATCGAAAAGTATGACGTCGTGCTAGTGGATTTCCGCAGGGACTGATTGATTGGAAGGGATAGACTGGTTTCACTTGATCCTGTCCAGGCCTTCGGTCAGCTCGATGGAGACTCCCCACGGATCGACGATTGTCGCGGTGGCTATATTGCCCATGGCCGGGTCTTTTTTCCTGTAAGACCGGGTAAGCTGGATGCCCTTGGCTTCGAGCTCCTTACAAAACGCCTCCAGGTTTTTTACTTCAAATCCCACATGATCTACCACGCGGCCCGCGGTAGGGAGGTGAGTGATGGACTGGTCCCCTTCCCCGCGGAAGAAGTTAAGGCTGTAGCCGACGCCCGGCAGGTCTGCGCCAATGAAGAAATCGGTTTGCCCGGGACGCAAAGTCGCGTTGAACGCCTTCATGTACCACTGCTGCATCTCCACGTACTGCTTGTTGATGAAGTGGATATGGTGCGCCACGATGGGCGGCGCGTCTTTTCGGTCGCTGGTAACCAGCTCAATCTTTGCGCCGTCGGGGCCTAGAAAATACGCAAAACGCCCATACACCGCCGACGTTCCCGATGCCGCCGGCGGCTTCTCGCCCGGCTTCGGCTCCCGCCCGGTGGTTTCCTGGTATCCCGCGGCTGCGAGCTTCGCCGCCACCGCCGGCACATTCGGCACGGCGAAGCCGATGTGATCGAAGGCGGCGCCGCGCGTAGGGCCGGTGGGCTTTTGCCGATGCAGGAAAAGGAACGCGTCGGGGAATTCGATTACATCGATGCCGCCGAATCTGATCGCTTTGCCGCCCAGCGTGTCCGCCCAAAACTGCTTATGGGCTTCGATACTGGTGACGTTGAGGTGATAGTGGCCGATGCGCACCGGTGCGTCCGGATGACTCACGAGTTGCGCGAAAGCAGGCGGGCATGAAACTACCGCCGCCAGAGCGAGAGTAGCTGTTCTCATGGCCGAAGGTCTACTTGATATTGGCGAGTCCTTCCGTCAATTCGATATTGGTTCCCCAGGGATCTTTGAGGAACGCGATGGCGATGCCGAGCTGCGGCACCTTGGTGTACGGGCGATCCAGTTTGATGCCTTCAGCTTCAAGTTTCTTCGTGAACGCCTCCAGATTTTTGACCTCGAAGCCGATATGATCGATCGCCCGGCCGGTAGTGCCAACGGTTGGCGTGGGCGAGGGCGTGAAGTTCAGGAAGACGCCGGGCAGCCGATCCTGCACGAACGCCGATCCGGGATTGGCAGGAAGCACCTCCGCGCCGAACGTCTTGGCGTACCACGCCTGCATGTCGGTGTTCCTCTGCCCGAAAAAGTGAATGTGATGGAGTTGAATCGGAGCCTTTTGCGATTTGACTTCGACGAATTCCACTTTGACATCGTCCGGGCCGAGGGCAAACGCGATGTTGGTCGCCGGACCGGCGGCCGCGATGTCATCGGTCACCTTCACGTTGGCGGCAACCGAATCGGTGGTGATCATCTTGAAGCCGTTTGTCTTGATCTTGGCCACAAGCGGCTTGAGATCGGGAACGGAAAAGCCGATGTGGTTCACCGTTGTGCCGATCGAACCGCCAGTCGGGGCCTGCATCGGACGGAAAAAGATCAGCACGTTCGGGAACTCGATGATCTCCTGTTGCCGCTCTCCGGAACCGATTTTGACTACCGTGCCGCCGAGAGTTTCGGCGAAGAACTTCTTCTGTGCCGCCATGTTCGTCGTGTTCAGATGGTGATGCCCGTACACGACCGTGCCTTCGCCGGCAACAAGAATCTGTGCGCTGGCAAGCGCCGGCAGGAACAGCAGGCCGGCTAGCACAATTCCGGTAAGGAAACGTTTCATGACCGCCAAGTCTAACAGGAACGGCCTGACATTGGGTGCTCAGGAGGGGGTGCTCAGCCCGCCACTTTCTCCATAGATTCCGGGCCGCAGATTTGCTCCACTTGGGAGCAGAAATCGCGGTCGGGCCGGACTCGCGTGGGCACATCCAGCAGGATCGAAAACTCTCGCGGCAGTTCGAGCCGCAGGCGCACCTGAGTTTCGCCCTGCTTGCGCTCGAACAGTTCGTGCAGCGCGCGGGCTTTATCCGTATTTCCGTTGCGGCCTAACCAGACGCGGATGGCAATCACCGAAGGCAGGTCGACGCGGGCATTCTGCCCGGCGTCTTTGCGGTTCCGCTTGACACATTAACTCGGAATCCGATATAACGATATCCGACTAGAGCAATTTTATCCAACAAAGGGGGACGGCAGATGCTCGAACTCCGCAACGTCACAAAACGTTCCGCGGTATTACTGCCGTCGACAACGTCAGCTTCCAGGCTCGTCCGGAAGAAGTTACCGGCTATCTCGGTCCAAACGGTTCCGGTAAATCCACGACGATGAAGATGATAACGGGCCTGCTCCAGATAACCTCAGGCGAGATCCGGTTTCAAGGCGAGCGCATCCAACACGATCTCATCGCCTACAAGCAGCGAATGGGGTATGTGCCCGAAGATCCCTACCTATATCCGCACCTCACCGGACTGGAATATCTCGTCATGGTGGCACAACTGCGCAACTTGCCTTCGAAACCGGCGGCGCAACGAGTCGACGGTCTGTTGCGGCTGTTTTCGCTTCACGGCGATCGCCACGTGCCCATCTCTTCCTACTCGAAGGGTATGCGCCAGAAGATTCTGCTCTCCGCCGCGCTGCTCCACGATCCCGATCTCATCCTACTGGACGAGCCTTTCTCTGGCCTTGACGTAGCTTCCGCTCTGGTGATGCGCAGTCTGATCCGGGAGCTGGCTGCCAGAGGGAAAGTTGTGCTGTTCAGCTCGCATGAATTGGAAATTGTCGAACGCGTATGCTCGCATGTGGTGATTCTCCATCGCGGCAAGGTGGCCGCCGATGATTCCATCGAGCATTTACGCTCGCTGATGGCGCTGACGACGCTTGAGGACATTTTTTCGCAGCTTGCGGTGGAGCAGGACCCATCGGCGGTATCGCGGGAAATCGCGGATCTGATTCTTTCATGAGCAAACGCCAGTTCCAGGTTCTCTACCGAAGCTTCCTGCTGCAGATTGTAGACCTGGAACTGGTGTCCGCGCAGGGCGATCCCTCGCGCCTGCTGGCACAGATCGCCGCGCTGCTGGCGGCCGTGAGTTTCATCATTGCGGTGATCACTCTTCCAACGTATGCCAACGCATCCACGGCGCAAATTGCAGTGAACGCCTGGGGGCATCAGGAATTTCTCATCGGCACCACCATGGCGGTCGCGGGCCTGTTCACCGTGCTGGCATGGGATTCGATTTTTCCGGACCGCCGCGATAGTCTGGTGCTGGGCAATTTGCCAATCCGGCCCCGCACCATCTTCTTCGCCAAGCTTGCGGCTACTGTGACAGGACTCGCCATCAGTGTGGTGGCCGTCAATGCGGCTACGGGGCTAGCCTATCCGTTCGTAGCCGGAAATTCGCGGATGTTCTTCGCGTATTGGATTACTACGATTGCCGCGGGACTGTCGATGTTCTGCACCCTGCTTGCGGCGCAGGGATTTTCGGCACTGCTGCTCAGCTACCGGTTGTACCTGAAAATCTCGAACGCCTTGCAAGTGGCGGCCTTTTTTGCGATCCTCGGCTCGTATTTTCTAACGCCGGGGCCAGCGGAATTGGATCTGGGTTCAACCAGGGAACTTCCGCCGCTCGTGTGGGGCTTACCTTCGTTCTGGTTCTTAGGCTTATTCCAGGTCCTGGCGAATGCGCGGCATCCGGTTTTTCAGCCGTTGGCCGGACGCGCACTTTACGTGTTTGCCATCTCGGTTTCACTAGCCACCGCGGCTTACGCGTTGTCTTATTACCGCAACATGCAGCGCATTGTGGAACAGCCGGATGTCGTTCCGACTGGACACACGGGCTTTGTTGCGCGCTCGATCAACTGGGCGGCCGAAAAGCGCATGAAGAGGGGGCTCGATTGCGCGATCTTCCTTTTCCTGGCCCGCACGCTTGCACGCACCCGCCAGCACCGAAACCTGCTCGCGGCTTTTGGCGGACTCGCCATGGCGATCTCTCTGGCTATTGCGAAAGGGTTGCTCTACGGCAACTCGCAAATGTACAGCATCGCGCGGCGGTACGGTTTCACGCCGCCGCACTGGTACGAGCCGAACGCTCCCGTGATGGCCGCGGGCTTTATCGTGCTGTTTCTTGCGGTCATCGGAATACGCGCCGTGTTCTCCTTTCCGGCGGAATTGAAGGCCAACTGGATCTTTCGTATTACTTGCGTGCATAGCCCGAAGGCGTATTTCCTAGCAATCCGCAAATCGATGGTCACCTTCGCGGGGATCGTCTGGATCGCAGCGTCCATGTTCTATTTCTCGGTCTGGGGCGGATGGGAGGCTTTTGGGCACGTGATAGTCTTGCTGTTATCCTGCGTGGCGCTGGTGAATCTCGCATTAACCGGTTTCTCGAAAATGCCATTTGCGTGCGCCTATGTTCCTGGTGAAGGCAACCTCAAAGTCAAACTGCCGATGTACGGCTCGCTTTTTCTCTTCGCCGTCAATGCCGGTGTGTACATCGAGCGGGCAGCTTTTGAAACGATAGCTCGAACGGCGCTCCTCGGCCTGTTTCTCCTGGGCCTGGCTGTACATTCGAGACGAAGTTGGAATGCCTTTGCGGGTGGTGGGTTCGAGCAGCTTCGCTTTGAAGAGGGATCGCCCGATGAAATCACGCGGATTGATCTCCAGCAGGAAAGTTTAGATTCCCGCTTTCTGCGTTATCTCGATTTGATCGAGACTCCGCCAGAGTCTTCATTCCGGCGGCGGGCCGGAGAACTACTTCGGTCAGCGGTGATTATCGTGACTGGCCTTTGCGGTGCGGGATTCGCATACGAGCATGTGAGCCGGTTGCTCCACCCGCTACCTCCACGAGTGGGTCGCTCGATCGATATCGGTGGCCGGTCGCTGAACTATTCCTGCGTGGGTGAGGGATCTCCGACCGTGATCTTCGAAAGCGGCAGCGGCGGACCGGGTATGAGTTGGAGGCGCGCCCAGCAGGAGGTCGCCGGCTACACCCGCGCCTGCTGGTATGATCGCGCTGGCTATGGATGGAGCGATGCCGCTCCGTTTCCGCATCCTGCAAGCGCCGTCGCGCAGGACCTCCACCGTTTGCTGCGGAACGCCGGCATAGCGCCGCCTTATGTACTCGTGGGATTTTCGTTCGGCGGCATTTGCGTCCGCGTTTTCGCCGATAGGTTCCGTCCGGAAGTAGCGGGTCTCGTCTTGGTGGATTCCACGCACGTTGATGAAAGCGAACCGATTCGGCCGCCGGGTGGTGGCTGGCTGCCCTACTTCCCTTCCTTACAACCGGTACTCGCGCAGATCCTCTTGCCGATAGGAGTGTTGCGAATCATGAGGCCGCGCAAGGAACTGACTCCGTTCGAGCCGCGAACTATGGCTGAAAGCACCAAAGAGCTCTTATATGAAAGCCTTTTCGAAGCGCGCGCGGTCCGCAGTCTCGGCGATATTCCGCTCATCGTGCTTACGGCCGGTCGTCATCGCATCAACGCCCCAGAAAATCCGACCCAGGCTCGCGCGCAGCGCGATTGGGAAGCTCGTTGGATCGCAGCGCAGCGACAACTGGCGCAGCTCTCCACTCGCGGCGAGCAGCGCGTGTTTCCCGAAGCCAGTCACAATTTGCTGCGCGACCGCCCCCGCGAGGTAATGAAGGCCATTCACGATGTTGTCGCGCAGGTTCGGGCCAACCGGCCCTGACATTACGCGAGCCTAGAGGTGGGTTGGCGGCGGAAGCGCCTGCCCCACCCGGATTGGGCTTAGCCGGCCACTTTTTCCAGGCATTCCGGGCCGCAGATTTGCTCCACTTGGGAGCAGAAATCGCGGTCGGGCCGGACTCGCGTGGGCACATCCAGCAGGATTGAAAACTCTCGCGGCAGTTCGAGGCGAAGGCGCACCTGGGTTTCGCCCTGCTTGCGCTCGAACAGTTCGTGCAGCGCGCGGGCTTTATCCGTATTTCCGTTGCGGCCTAACCAGACGCGGATGGCAATCACCGAAGGCAGATCGACGCGGGCATTATCCAGCGCCACGATTTCCTGCACCGAAATCTTGGGCGGGGCGTTATCTTCCGGCAGAGCAAGGCCCCGAATAAACACAGCCCGGTCTTCCGCTACTTCGGAGGCGAGCCGCTCGTAGCTGGCGGCGAAGACCATGGCTTCTACCGAGCCGTTACGGTCTTCAATGGTCATCGAAACCCACGGCTTCCCCTCTCGGTTGCGCTTGCGCACGATGCCGGTGAGCACGCCGCATAAGACCACTTCGGCGCCTTTGGCGAGCCCTTCCAGGTTTGAGCTATCGTGATTAGCGAGTTCGGCGATTTTCTCGGCGTAGCGATCGAGTGGATGGCCCGTGACCCAAAAGCCGAGCATTTCTTTTTCGGCCGCCAGCTTCTCTTTATCGCTCCAGTCGGGAACCGTGGGAAGCGGCGCGGCATGGTGCTCTTCCTGGGAGAGCACTTCGCCAAACAGGCCCACCTGCCCGCATTCGCGGTCGCGCCAGGCACGTTGGCCCGCTTCCATTGCTCCATCAAGCGCCGCCATTTTTTGCGCGCGCGTTCCCTCCAGCGCATCCATCGCACCCGCGCGGACTAGGCTTTCGATCATGCGCTTGTTGACCGCGCCCAGATCGGCGCGCTCGCAGAATTCGTGCAGCGACCGGAACGGGCCGCCTTCGATGCGTGCCCGCACGATCGCTTCGACCGCCGATTGGCCGAGATTTTTCACCGCGCCCAGCCCGAAGCGAATGCCGCGGCCTTTAAGCGCGCGATCGTCGGGTGTGAAGCTCCATTCGCTGTGGTTCACATCGGGCGGCAGAATGGTAATTTCCATTTCCCGGCATTCGTTGATGTACTTCACAACTTTCGCCGTGTTGCCGGTTTCAGAGGTGAGCAGCGCGGCCATAAAGTCCACCGGGTAGTGCGCTTTCAGATATGCCGTCACGTAGGCGAGGTAGGCATAGGCGGCCGAATGCGACTTGTTGAAGCCGTAGCCGGCGAACTGCTCCATCAGATCGAAAATCTTTTCAACCTTCTTTTGCGGAAAGCCGCGGGCGAGCGCGCCGGCCAGGAACCGCTCGCGCTGCTTGGCCATTTCTTCCGGCTTCTTTTTGCCCATGGCGCGGCGCAGGATATCGGCATCGCCCAGCGAATAACCGGCTATGCGATTGGAAATCTGCATCACCTGTTCCTGGTAGACGATCACGCCGTAAGTTTCTTCGAGCAGTTCTTTCAACTCCGGCAGATCGTATTGAACAGCGCGGCGGCCGCATTTGCGCTCGATGAAATCGTCGATCATGCCGCCCTGAATCGGTCCCGGGCGGTAGAGCGCGTTGAGAGCGGTGAGATCTTCGATGCGGCTGGGCTGATACCGGCGCAGAATGTCGCGCATGCCCGCCGATTCGAACTGAAACACACCGCTGGTATAGCCTTTTCCGAAGATTTCGTAGGTCTGTTGATCGTCGAGCGGCAGGTCCTGCGGATCGATGCGCCTCCCGTGCCGTTTCTCGATCAGCCGGAGGGCGTCGTCGATCAGGGTCAGCGTGGTCAGGCCGAGAAAATCCATCTTCAGGAGTTGCAGTTTCTCGAGATCGCTGCCATCGAACTGCGTCACAATTTCGTCGCGGTTCGTTTTGTAGAGCGGCACCAGTTCCTTGAGCGGCTGCGGCGAAATCACCACGCCGGCGGCGTGAACGGAGCAATTGCGCGCGAGGCCCTCCAGGCGCTTTGCGACCTTCAGAATGTCATCGACGCGCGGGTCTTTTTTGGCGGCTTCGGTGAAACCGGGTTCCTGCTTAATGGCTTCGTCGAGCGAAATGTTCAAAACATTGGGCACCATTTTGGTGAGGCGCTCGACATCGGCGAAGGGCATTTCGAGCACGCGGCCGACATCTTTGATCGCGGCGCGCGTGGCCAAAGTATTGAACGTGATGATCTGAGCCACCTGCTCGCGGCCGTATTTTTCGGTGACGTACTGGATGACTTCGCCGCGGCGGTTCATGCAGAAATCGATATCGATATCCGGCATGCTGATGCGCTCGGGGTTGAGGAAGCGCTCAAACAGCAGGCCGTATTCGAGGGGGTCGATATCGGTGATGGACATTGCGTAGCCGACGAGGCTCCCCGCCGCGGAGCCGCGGCCCGGGCCGACCGGAATGCCCTTCGATTTCGCATAGCGGATGAAATCCCAGACGATCAGAAAGTAGCCGGAGAACTTCATTTTCTGAATCATCTGGATTTCGCGATCGAGGCGTTCGGTGTACTCGGGCAGATCGTGTTTCAGACGGCCCTGGGCGCGCATAGCTTCGAGGCGCGGGCGGCGCGCTTCGAAACCCTGGCGGGCGGCGTATTCGAAATAGGTGTCTGTCGAATGGCCCTCCGGAACGTGGAACTTGGGGAACGGCTCCTTGACCTTTTCCAGATGGACATAGCAGCGCTCGGCGATTTCGCCGGTTCGGTCGATAGCATCTTCGAGTTCCCCGAAAAGCTCCATCATTTCGGCGCGCGATTTCAGGTAGAAATCCGGATGGTTCCAGTGCATGCGATTGGGGTCGCTGAGGAACTTGCCGGTCTGAATGCAGAGCAGGATTTCGTGCGCGCGGGCGTCGTCCCTGCGCAGGTAGTGGGAATCGTTAGTGGCCACGAGTTTCAGGCCGGTTTCCTGCGAGAGCCGGTTCAACTGGGGCGTGAGGCGCTTGTCCTGCTCTAGATGATGGTCCTGCACTTCAAGGAAGAAGCTGTCTTTGCCGAAAATATCGGCGTAGGTGAGAGCGAGGCGGCGGGCGTCCTCGTAGCGATCGGCCAGAATGGTTTCGGCGATGTGTCCGCGCAGGCAGGCCGACATGCCGATCAAACCTTTCGAATGCTGCGCCAGCAGGTCGAGATCGATGCGCGGCTTGTAATAGAAGCCATCGAGATAAGCGGTGGAAACCAAGTCGATGAGATTGCGGTAGCCTTCCTGGTTTTCGCAGAGCAGCACCAGATGGTTGTAGCGATCGGTTTCCGAGCGGGTCTTGTGCCCCTGCTGCGCCACGTAGACTTCGCAGCCGATCACCGGGTGGATGCCGGCGGCTTTGGCGGAGTTGTAGAACTTCACCGCTCCGAACAGGTTGCCGTGATCGGTCATGGCGACCGCCGGCATCTTCTGCTCGGCCGCAATCTTCATCAACTGATCGATATCGCAGGCCCCATCGAGCAGGGAATAATCCGTATGACAGTGGAGATGGACGAATGACATTACGTAAGCTCGCCGGGGGGAGGGAAGACGTTTCTATTTTAGCTGGTGTCGAGGAACCGGGGGTTGTCGCCACGGTGGCCGGGAACGGTTGTCGTCACGGCCACTGTAGGCCAGGCAGCGCCAGAATGCGGGGAAGCGGTTACAAATATCGCGCCGCGAAGCGGCACATGGCCAAGCCATCCATCCAATTAAAGGGAAAGCGGCCGGTCGTGTAGTGCCCGCAGGGCAGCGTGAATACTTCGTGCGGCAGCGAGAGCTCGCGGAACGTGTCGAGCACCTGTCGCGAATAGACCGGGAGGAAGCTGCTATCGTGCTTTGCCCAGATCAGGAGGCTGCGCATGTCGCGGCCCTTCATGCGATGGATGAAGGAAGCCGGGCTGATTACGGACCAGTAGCGCTGCAGATCTTTCTGACTCAAAAAGTTGCCGAATCCATCGCGAATATGGCGGGTGGAAAGTCCGGTCCATACCACGTCGCCAAAGTACATGGCCACGTGATTGAAAATCCCGAGGCGCACGCGTTTGTCGTGCGCGGCCGCCAGAAAGGCCATGCAGGATCCTAAACTTGTTCCGAGGATCCCTAAGCGCGAATAGCCGCGGGCAGCCAGCCAATCCAGGCAGGCGCGGACATCCAGTACTGATTGCCGCGAGGCGTGAATGGTTCGTCCGATATTGCTCGAAACGTGGTAGTCGGCGCGCGCGGTCTCTTTCGGTTTGCGTTCCGCGTGGTAGGCCATCGTCATACGGAGGGCGCTGATACCGAAACGGTTCAGTAGCTTGCACAAGCCCACGTGGCCATCCACCCCGGAATTCCATTGGGGGAGCACAACCAGCGCCCTTTCCCGGTCGCGCGTAGCCGGCATCCACAGCGCGTGCACGATATCATTTTCCGGAGAGCCGGAATCAACTGGACTGCGGAACATCAGGTGCATGCCTTCGAGTTTGTAGGCGCGGGGAGTCTCGTAGGCGAAAAACCTGTCGGAATCGCGCAGCGCCTCCTCGACGAACATAGGCAACTTCGACGCGCCATCGCCGTCATGGCGGCAGCTAGGGAACTCGAGCCGGTCCAGCCACTCGGCGCCCCACTCAAACGGGCGCACCACGCGGTCGGCGTCGCGGCTGGCCAAGTGGCGCTCCCAGCGGTCCATCCACCGCGCGTAGTAGCCCATGTGTGACTGGAAAAGCTGTGTACGAGAAGGATCAGATTAGCAGAGAGCGATGGTGGAAACAAAAAGCCCCGTCACGGCAGATGGGACCGTGGCGGGGCTGCGAAATGCCCGTGGAGGCAACGCACCAAAGCTAAAAAACCTCTATAAGACCCGCGGGCGAGGTTGCAACCCGCGTGCCACGGCCAAATACTTGATAACACGGCATCAGCACGCATCATCCTTCCAGATTCAGAAGAGCGGGATCTGCTTTTGCGGATTCCCTTCCCGTGCCGGACGCGGATACTCGAAGCCCAGGCCCCTCTAGCGGCGTCTAACTCAACGGGTACGATATACTTTCTACAAGGAAGGGTTTCCTGATGGCCTTGAGAGGGCGGTCTTTTTTTGTCTTATTGGCGATCCTGGCTGTCTGTTCCGTGGTGGGTGGTATCTACGGATCCAAAGTTCCAGTGGCAGCCGCAGCTTCTACCTCGCCCGATGATCTTTCTTCGACTGAGCAGAATTTCACCAAAGTTTACTCCCTGGTGGAGCAGAACTTTGCCGACCGGGTGAACTCGGACAAGGCCATTTACAAAGGCGCAATCCCGGGGATGTTGCGCACTCTCGACCCGCACTCCAATTTCTTCGATCCACACGAATATGCGGCGTTGCGCGACGATCAGCGCGGCCACTACTATGGCGTTGGGATGCTGGTGGGCACGCGCGGAGGGAAGACCGTGGTTATGGCGCCCTTTCCGGGTTCGCCCGCATATAAAGCCGGTCTTCGCCCCGGCGATGTCATTGCGTTCGTTAACGACAAACCCACCGATAACATGAACAGCACTGAGATCGCCGACCAGCTCAAGGGTCCTCGCGGCACTCCGGTGAAAATCGGCGTGGTTCGCGAGGGCGCAGCGCAGCCTTTGAGCTTCACTGTGGTTCGCGACGAGGTCAAGCGGCCCAGCGTGCAGGATGCATTTTGGGTCAAACCCGGCATCGCCTACATGAAGATCAACAGCTTCGGCGAAACCACCAGCCGCGAGATGGAAGAGAATTTCAAGCGCCTCGGGGAAAGCAACATCAAGGGCCTGGTGCTCGATCTGCGCGAGAATCCCGGCGGCCTGCTAAATGAAGGCGTGGCGGTGGCCGACCATTTCTTGCAAAAAGGCCAGACGATCGTTTCGCATCGCGGGCGCACTTCCGCGGAAAAGCCGTATGTCGCGCGTGTGGGCAATCACGGCCGCGACTACCCCATCGTGGTTCTCGTGAACCGTTTCACTGCTTCGGCGGCGGAAATCGTCTCCGGCGCGCTGCAGGATCACGACCGCGGCTGGATTCTCGGCGAAACCACCTTTGGGAAAGGACTGGTGCAGACGGTTTATCCGCTTTCGGAGAACACCGGCCTGGCCCTCACGACCGCTCACTTCTATACGCCCAGCGGCCGGCTGATCCAGCGCGATTATTCCAATCGCTCCTTCTACGATTACTATTTCCACAAAGACGCTAACGCGCGCAATCCGCTGGACGTGAAAATGACCGATTCCGGCCGCACCGTCTACGGCGGCGGCGGCATTACACCGGACGAAAAATACGAGCCTCCCGCTCTCGATGCCATGGAGGCGCAACTGACTCGCAAGAGCGCATTCTTCTACTTCACCCGCCACTACTTCGCCAAGCACGATACCAACCTGCCCAAGGGCTGGATGCCGGATGAGACGACCCTGACCGAGTTTCACGATTACCTGGTGCAGCAAGGCTACGATTTCCAGGAGTCGCAGTTTACGCTCGATCGGGATTGGATGAAGCGCAATCTGGCAGTCGAAATGTACATCACGGCCTTCAATAAGGATGAAAGCGACCGCGTTCTGGCGCAGACCGATCCCGAAGTCGAACGCGCGGTGGAGGCGATGCCCAAGGCGCGCGCGCTGGTGGAAACCGCGAAAAAGATTGTGGCGCAGCGAATGGCGAACCGCGGGTCGCAGTCGGCCTCGATCGAGAGGCATTAGATTCACCGCAGAGACGCTGAGGAAGCAAGAACAAAAATCAAAAACTGAGAGCGCGGAGGGGGCAGAGAGCGCAAAGATTTGAATCCCGAACCGCAGATTATCGTCTTAGACGCGGGCGGTCAGTATTGCCACCTGATTGCGCGCAAAGTGCGTGACCTGGGCGTCTTTGCCGAAATCCGTGCCAGCGAAACCTGCGCGGCGGAGCTTTCATCCGCCAAGGGTTTGATCATTTCCGGCGGCCCCAGAAGCGTCTACGATCCGGGCAGTCCCACGGTCGATCCGGCCATTTTTTCTTCTGGGCAGCCGGTCCTCGGCATCTGTTATGGCCAGCAGTTGATGGCCCACGTTCTGGGGGGCTGTGTGCAGAAGGGCGATAAGGGCGAATACGGCCTGGCGACGCTCGATCTGGATGCTACTTCTGATCCTCTCTTTTCCGGACTCTCCGGCCGCCAGCAGATCTGGATGAGCCATTTTGACGTGGTCGCCGCTGTTCCCCAAGGTTTTTCGGTTGTGGGCCGCACGGCGACCTGCGCGGTTGCCGCCGTGGCGGCGCCGGAGCGCAAACTCTACGGCGTACAGTTTCATCCCGAAGTGGTCCACACCACGCGCGGCCTGGAATTCCTCTCGAATTTCTTGTTTCGGATCTGCGGCTGCGCGCGTGATTGGGACCCCAGCCATCGGGCCCCGGTGATCGAGCAGGAAATCCGCGATTACGTAGGATCGCGCAAGGTATTCTTCTTTGTGAGCGGCGGCGTGGATTCCACCGTCGCGTTCACGCTCTGCGCGCGGGCGCTGGGCGAGGACCGCGTCCGCGGCGTTTACGTCGATACCGGCCTTATGCGCACGGGCGAAACCGACTTCGTCTCCCGGTTGCCGGGCGTCTCCGTTGAACACGCCAACGAACGCTTCTTGCACGCCTTGGCCGGCGTCGCCGAGCCTGAGCGCAAACGCCACATTATCGGCGAAGAATTCGTGCGCGTGCAGGAAGAGATCATCGAGGCTCGCCGTCTGCTGGATGAAGACTGGATTCTGGGGCAGGGAACCATCTATCCCGACACCATCGAATCCGGAGGCACCGCCAAAGCGTCGATTATCAAGACGCATCACAACCGAGTTGCGGGTATTCAGAAGCTGATCGCCGCGGGGCGTGTTGTCGAGCCGCTGAAATCACTGTATAAGGACGAGGTCCGCGCGGTGGGCCGCGAGCTGGGATTGCCGGAGGAACTCCTTGACCGCCATCCTTTTCCCGGTCCCGGCCTCGCCATTCGCTGTCTCTGTTCGCAGTCGGACGCGCCCGTCCGCCCGATCCGCATTCCAGGAGACCAATCTGCCTGGATCGTCCCGGTGCACTCGGTGGGCGTGCAGGGCGATGAACGGAGCTATGCTCCGGTGCTCGCCATTCCGAGCCTCGATCACGATTTAGGGACCGAGCTGATCAACTCGCGCAGGGATGTCAACCGGGTGATGGCTCTCGTAGCTTCCCATCAGGCGCTCGATGCGCTGCGGGTACACGCGTGCTCGCTCACCGCCGATCGCCTGGAGCGTTTGCGCACCGCAGACGCCACAGTGCGGCGACTCTCGCACGAAAGCGGCTTCGATCGCGCCGTGTGGCAGTTTCCGGTCATTCTGATTCCGCTTGGCACACCGGAACGCCCGGACTCCATCGTCCTCCGCCCGATCGAATCGGTGGACGGCATGACCGCGCAATCGGCGCGCATGCCGGAATCGCTCCTCGCCGCGATCTCCCGCGAATTGCTGCCACAGGATGGAATCTGCGCCGTGTTCTACGATTTGACCCACAAACCGCCGGGCACGATTGAGTGGGAATAGGGGCTACGATGAAAACGAGGGGGTACGCAGATGGCAACTCTCGATTGGTCTAAATGTCCCGCCGTGGAGAGCGTTCCCGGCCGCCGCAGTGGCGCCTGGGTACTCAAAGGAACGCGTATGCCGGTTGCTGCCATTTTTGAGAACTTTGAAGCGGGTTCCGATATTGACGAGATCGTCGACCAATTTCATGTGACGCGGGAGCAGGTGCGGGCAGTTCTGGACTTTGCCGCCCGCAGCCTCGATGCGCCGACAGTTCCCACAGCTTCGACGACCTCGAAAAATGCGCATCCTCTTTGACCAGGGCACACCGAGCGGCATAGTCCGTTCGCTTGCCGGTCATGAGGTTACAGAAGCCATCGCGCGGGGATGGGACACGCTTTCTAACGGCGAGCTTCTCGCGCAAGCGGAGTCCGCAGGTTTTGAACTCCTGCTGACGACCGACAAAAGGATACGCTACCAGCAGAATTTAAAGGGCCGCAAGATCGCTATTGTTGTGCTTGGTAACTCGGCGTGGCGCGTAGTTCGTAAGTATCTCGAGCGCGTAACCGCGGCGGTTGATGCGGCCACGCCAGGAAGCTATACAGAAGTCGATATTCCTTTGAATAAGCCCCCTGCCGCCCCGCTACAATAAGCTCTTTATGACCGGGCTTTTAATGGCCAATCGAGCGCGCCTCCCAGTTCTTGCTGCCGCCGGTATCGGGGTTGGCGGGTTCATGGCATGGGCTGTGCGCGGCCGTTCTTCCTGGGTCTTCGGTCCTTCGGTGTGGCATGGCAACCGGGCGCGGCGCGGGTTGGCACTCACGTTCGATGACGGTCCGAGCGAAGACACTCCGCGCTTACTCGAAATTCTGGACCGGCATCGCGTGCCCGCCACTTTTTTTCAGATCGGCGCCAATGTCGAACGGCTGCCGGCGGTCGCGCGGGCGGTGCGCCAGGCCGGCCATGCGATCGGCAATCACAGCTACAGTCATCGGCTATTGTGCAGCCCCCATTTCGGTTTCCTTCCGGCCGGGGCTATTCACCGCGACTTACGCCGCGCCCAGCAGGTGATCACCGAACATACCGGCTTCATCCCCGCCTGGTTCCGCGCCCCCTATGGGGTGCGCTGGTTCGGGCTCAGAAGCGCGCTCGACCGCCTCGATCTCTTGGCTGTCATGTGGACAGTTATCGGCTATGATTGGAACGAGACGGAGTCTGCCGGCCGCCGTGCCGCCGATCGTGTGGTGGCGCGCATCGTGGGAGGCGTTTCGGGAGGAGCCATTCTTTGCTTGCACGACGGGCGGGAACTGCGTCCCCGGCCCGATATCGGCGTTACCCTGGAGGCTGTCCGGCGCTTTGTTCCATTGCTGCTTGACCAGGGATACGAATTCGAAACGTTAGAAGATCTCCTATGTCCTCCGATGAACTGACTGAGCGCGTTTTGAAGGCCATCGCCACATCCAAACGGATCCCTTTGGATCAGGTAACTATCGACAGCGAGTTTCAGCAACTGAATATCGACTCCATGGACGCGGTGGAAATTCTCTTCGCCCTGGAAAACGAGTTCGACATAAATATCCCCGACGAAGAAGTGCGGGAGGTTCGCAACGTGCGGCAAATGGTCGAAGGCGTTGCCCGCCTGGTGGCCGCCAAGACTGCCGCACCGGCGCCCACTCCAGCCGCTCCCGCTGACGCGGCTGCCGGCCATTAAGATGCGCCGCGTCGCCATCACGGGGATGGGTGCGATCTGCGCCTTGGGCCGCACGGTTCCGCAGTTCGCCGTCTCTCTCTGCCAGGGACACTCCGGAATCGGGCCGATCGAATCTACGGATACGTCCGCTCTCCGCTTTAAGAATGGGGCGGAGGTGCCGGCCTACAGCCATCAGCCTTATTTTGAAGATCGCCAGGCCGATTTCCTCGATCGTTTCGCCCAGTTTGCCGTGATCGCCGCGCGCGAAGCGGTGGCCGGCGCGGGCGTCACATGGACTCCCGAACTGCGGGAAACCGCTGCGATCGTCACCGGCTCGTGCGTGGGGGGCCAGAGCACCGAAGATATCGGGTTTTATGAAGTGTACAAGCTGGGTCACTCGCGCGTCCATCCGCTCACCATTCCAAAGACGATGGCCAACGCGGGCGCTAGTCACATTTCCATGGAATTCGGCATCACCGGTCCCGCCTTCACGATTTCCACCGCGTGCTCTTCGGCCGCCCATGCCATCGGGCAGGCATTCCGGATGATCCAGAGCGGTGTCACGGATCTCGCGATCACCGGCGGCAGCGAAGCGCCCTTCAGCTTCGGGATTCTGAAAGCCTGGGAAGCCATGCGGGTGGTTTCGCCGGATACCTGCCGGCCATTTTCCAAGGACCGCCGCGGCATGATCCTGGGGGAAGGCGCGGCGATGTTTGTGCTGGAACCCCTAGATGAGGCGCTCGCCCGCGGCGCGCGCGTTCATGCCGAAATTGTAGGCTTCGGCATGTCGGCGGACGCCGGCCACATCACACAACCTTCGGCCGAAGGGGCTGCCCGCGCCATGCGGGCCGCGCTCCGGGATGCCCGCCTCGCACCCGAACAGATCGGCTACATCAATGCCCACGGCACGGCGACTCCGGCTAACGATACTACCGAAACAGCCGCTATCCGGAATATTTTCGGCGAGCACGTGCAACGCTTGCCGGTCAGCTCCACGAAATCAATGCACGGCCACGCCCTCGGTGCTGCCGCCGCGCTCGAATGCCTGGCCACTGTGCTCGCGCTCCGCGACGGCTTCCTTCCGCCCACCGCCAATTTCAACGAGCCCGACCCGGAATGCGATCTGGATGTGGTGGCCAACTGCTCGCGCCGCGCCGAGACGGAGTACGCCATATCGAATTCATTCGCATTCGGCGGGCTGAACGCGGTATTGGCTCTGCGCAAAGCTCCGGTTTAATAGATCCACAATCCACCAATGATCAGCGTGTGCAAGGCAGCCAGCAGCCATTGGCGCCTCGAAGGCGCAAGCGCGCCGGCCCATCGCCACATACATACGCACCACAGCGCGAAGGCGAGCGTACCCAACAGAAAATAGGCTTCTGCCCACTCCGGCGCCATCGGCACGTCGTAACTCAGCGCCGGCGGGCGTCCGATGCGATAGACCAGCCCGCCAGCGGTGGCAGGTGGATCATGGCGGTCACAGAAACCGTAGGCGCGCCACGTCACGCCGCGCGGCCCGGGAATGCGATAAGACTCGGTTCGCGTGGCCGGCCGGGTGCACTCGGCAATCGAGCACCCCATGTGCACCGGACTGTGCCGCCACCACATCTCTGCCTCCTCCGGCCGCCGGTAGCCTTTCGGTTGCGCCGCATGCACCAGCACCCCGTCCGGACGCAGCAGCAACAAGCCTTCCGCGGCCAGCGCGATGGCCAAGACTAAACGCGGGGAGAGGGTTCGCCGCATTGGCTGAGTAAGCCTCGATTCTACAACGCTGCTTGCCGGCGCCACTATGCGAAAATCCGAAGGTGAACGAGCGTTCCCCCCAACTGACACGTATCGAAGCCAACGGCCTGCGGCTTGCCGTATGGGACTGGCCGGGCGAAGACCCTCCGGTGATCTTCACGCACGGCAGCGGCTTTCACGGGCGGTGTTGGGATGAGGTGATCCGGCGTCTTCCGAACCGGCGGGCCCTTGCCATCGATGCGCGCGGCCACGGCCGCAGCGATAAACCCGAGCCTCCTTACCAGTGGACCACCTTCGCCTGCGACCTCGGAGAAATCGTAAAGCAACTGTCCATTTCCGGCGCAATCGGTGTGGGCCATTCGATGGGAGGCCATACGATCACTTCCATGGCCGCCCAGCGGCCTAAGACATTTTCTGCGCTGCTGCTGATCGATCCCACCATCTGGGCGCCGCAGGCTTATGGCACTAAGCCGCTCAATACGTTCATCATCCGCCGCCGCCGCGACCGCTGGCCTTCGCCGGACGCCATGTTCGAAAGCTTCAGCGGACGCGCGCCGTTCGAGCGCTGGAATCCCCAGGTGCTGCGCGACTACTGCGAATACGGCCTGCTGCTCGAGAATGGGGAATATTGGGTGGCGTGCCCGCCGCACATCGAAGCCTCCGCCCATGAGTGCGCTAAAGACAATGAAGCCTTCCTGCACCCGGTGATCCCTTCGATCACCTGCCCTGTGACCGTTCTGCGCGCCGGCACCTCCGCCCGCCGCTTCTTCAACCCCGAACCTTCCCCTACAGACCCGCAACTCGCGGCGCACTTCCCGAACGGCCGGGATGTGTTCCTGCGCGAGCATTCGCATTTCATTCCGATGGAGGCGCCGGAGCTGGTGGCGGAGTATATTTGCGGAATGCTATCGCGATAGCCGACGACTTATTCGCGAAAAGTCAGGATGCGGCCCCAGGTGCTCTTGGTTCCCCAAAGCCCCGAACGCAGACATTCGAGCTGAACAATCTGGCTGTGATCCACAAACAGGTTCACATCCGGACCATAGTTCTTGATGTACCAGGCGAACACTTCCGGATCGGCAGCTTCGAACATTAAGTGTTCAAGGCCGATGGCAGTGATGAATTTGGCCGCTACATCACTACGCCAGCTCTTGACGTTTTCGGTGATGCCCTCGGATTCCACCATGATCAGCTCAGCGCCGGCATCGAGGAGCCGCTTCATCTGGTGAATCGCCCATGCGGGATCGCGCGTGCCTTCCGCTTCCAACTCTCCGGCTGCCGTCGCGCCGCCTGCGCCGAATTGAATTCCTACTTCGGGTTTGGGCTTCAGACCAGCCTTTGCCACCCTCTCCACCAGGCGGATCCAATCCTCCATAGGAATCGTAATGAAGCCGCAGGAGATTTCGATGATGTCAAAGCCGAGGTCTTTACATTCTCGAACATAGCTCTCCACTGCGCGGACGCCCTGTCCGAGCACGTGCTCAATAAATCCTCCGGTGGATACCATCACGTCATAGCGGTGGCAGGTGTCAATCATCTCCTTCACCGCCTGCCGCGGCATGAGGCTAAAAGACCCGCCGGCGAACTTCAGCGAATCCACGTACCACCCCATCGTTTCCAGAATGTCCTCGAGATATCGCCTTCCCATTGGGCTGTAATACGGACCTCGAATTTCGGTGATCCCGGTGCGCCGCGGTTTTTCCGGCCTTTGGTTGACGCGCAAAAACGAAAACGCCCTTGTCTCTTCAGCGACCATACAGTACTCCTTCTTTCTGTTGGAGAGCGGCTGGGGTTACCTGCGCCAGCAAATCAGTAAGCTGGCTAACTTCGATTCCTTCCAGATTGCGAACAGCTTCGGCGATCTTCTTTCGCAGGGAACTAGTTGTGTGCGGTTTGGCCAGAGTCTCGAATTTCCGCAGGGCCGATTCCCACTGCGGAGGATTCGTCGTGAAGCCTTCGTAGTCGTGTTTTTCGATGGAGACAGTCCGGCCGTCTCTCAGTTTAAAAGTCAGGCGGCAGGGGAGTTCGTTCGGAAAGCGCCGGCTGAAATCATCGGAGGG
>DATBID010000513.1:0-6251 GCA_036557125.1 Bryobacteraceae bacterium
CTTGATCCGGTCTTCGGTTGCCTGACCTTCCCTAAACACCCGCGCGCGCGGAAGCCACTTCTGCAGATCGCGCGCTTCCAGTTCGGCCTCCTCCAACCGCCGCTCGCCTTCCCCGGGGCTGACTGCGATTACGGCCCGGCCGGTGGCAGGAGAAGCGCTGCTTGGTGCGCCTGCCAGATCGCGCCCGGCGGACACGTAGCTTATAGCGAAGCGTTCCACCAGGTAACGGCCGCGACTATCGGACAACGCATCAAAGGGGACCATATTGAGCGGTCCAACCGGCACAATCCGTAGCCGCTTCGCTGTATCCAATGCCACGGTAACCGGCCGCAGCCGCTCCGAAAGCGTCCGCAGGGCATCTTGTGCCGTCTGCCGGGCGGATGCTGCGCCAAGCATTTCGTGGGCCGCGGCCGCAATGCTCCAATCGTTCGCCGCGGCGATCAGGTTCTGCACTGCGCGATCCACGGGCGCAGCCTGCCCCAGGTCCAGCCAGCGCAGCTTCCCCGAATGCTCCAGCAGAAAGGCTCCATAGCGGCCGGACCAGCGGACGAATTCGATCAATACTTCGGCGGGCAACAGCCGTGCGCGGATATCTTCCAGGCGCACCGGCCTGACCAGCGAAGCAAACTGCGGCGATTGCCGGCTCAACTCCACTTCCAGTGCGTCGATCGAAACGCGCAGCGACTTCACTGCCTGGAGCGCCTCACGTCCAAGAGCATCGGTCCGGTTGGAGCGGATATCGTGCAGCAGCCGCTGGTAACGTCCCTCCAGCGGGGTGCCGGGAAGAGAACATGTCCCAACCAAGGGAGGCTCCAGGTCGCGATAACCAAGTGCGATACTCAGTGAGGCTTCGCACTCCAGCAGCGCCTGGCGCTCACGAAAACGCGGATTTTGCCGGAGTGTCTGGCCCCAATCGTGCACGATGTCGAGTACCCGTCCTGTCCGGCGGGCGACCGCTTCGAATGCGAGCTCCCGTGCTGCGGGAAGTGCATCGCCGGCGCGAACCTGCAGAGAAACGAGGCCCGGAATGGGGTCCTCGAGGTTGGTAACTGCCGCTCTTTTATCATTCTCCGAGCCCACGCTCAGCATGTCCGCAAGTGCCCTATCGGAGATGTCCAGACTGCGCCGGTAGAGCGGCACAGCCGCGGCGTACTTCCCCGTCTGTTCGTAAACGGCGGCCAGGGCTGCGAGGTACTGCGCCAGATCGGGGTGCATTTCCCCCTGACTCTCCTCGATGATCGCAATTGCTGACTGGAAACACTCGACAGCTTCCGGGAATTCGCTCGCGGCCTGATGAACCAACCCAAGCTCGCGCAGGATGGCGGCGTTCAGCGGATGCTTGGGGCCGAGTCCCTGTAGGGCCACCGAAGATGCGCGCTCCAGCGTCTGCCGGGCGTCCGCCAAAGCGCCCCGCGCGCGCTGCGCATCGCCCAGACCGAGGAGGGCGCTGGCGAAATCGAACGGCGGCGGTTTGGAGTTCCGCTCGTACAGGGCCACCGCTTCGCGAAACAGCTTCTCGCCCTCGGCGGGGTTGCGAGACGAGACGAGCCGCGCCAGGTTGCGCAGCGAGGCCCCAATGGTAAGCGCATCGGGACCGTAGATCTTACGCTTCAATTCGAGCGATCGGCGATAGTCGGCCTCGGCCACCGCAAGCTTGCCCATCGATGCATACAAGGCGGCGCGATTATTCAGGTAGGCAGCGTAAAAGGGGTGCACCTCGCCGAGTTGTTCCAGCAGAAGTTTGCCGCTTTCCTCGTAGAGCGTTTCCGCTTTGGCATAGTGCCCCAGGTCTGCCTGAAGGTAGGCATAGGCAGCCAGGCTCGCGGAGTAAGCGGGGTGGTGAACGCCAGGCTTCCGTCGAAGCACATCGAGTCCTTTTTCAAAAAGGTTCTCCGCGTTCGCGTACTTTCCGATGCGCTGATAGGTGCCGGCCAGATTGATGCAGAGAGTCCCATACTCTTCACCGAGGTCTCGCGGTTCCGGCTGGGATTCCTGAATCGTGCGCGCCTCTTCCAGGCGGGCGATCGCAAATTCGTAGTCGCCCATCAGGCCGGCCGTACTGCCGAGCGTATCCAGGCTCTCGGCAACCCGCAGATCATGAGGGCCCAGGATCCGGCTTCGAATGGCCACTGCCTGTGTCGCCAGCGAGCGCGCTTCCGGAAGACGTGCCGAATCACGATACAGGAGGGCGGTATCGTTGGCGCTCTCGGCATAATCCAAAGTGTTCTCTCCGATTTGCGTCCGGCGGATGTCCAGGGAACGGCGCAGAGCAGCCTCTCCGTCCTTAAGATCGCCGGAAGTATATTCAAAGAAGCCCAGACGGTCGAGCGTGTGCCCCGATTGTTTCGCAGACGATGCTGCCTCGACTGCGAGCCGCTCGACGCGGATGGCGCCCTTCAGATCGCCGCGCGTATACAAGTCTTCGGCCTGCCGGTCTAGACTTGCCCAATCGGAACCTTGCGCCCGCACGAGCGGTGTCCAAGCCACAACACAAATTGCGGTGGTAAATCCCCAGGCGAACCGGACCACTCTTAACGCGAGCCTCTGACGCGAGTCAGATTGGATTCTATCACCTGCCGCTCTGGCCCTGTGTTCGTGGCGGCGAGCGCCTTCCCATACCATTCCGCCGCTCCGAGCCGGTCGTTGGCGAGTTCGGCGAGCACGCCGAGATTGTTGGCGCACTCTCCATACAGCGGGTCGGATTGGGAAAGCGCCGCAATTGCCCGACGCAGGGGCGGGCCTGCCGCTTCATGATCGCCGGTAAGCATCAGGAGAACGGCGAGCCGATTCAACGCTACGGCCTTTTCCCGCACATTGCCGGCGTCCGCCAACTGAGCAGCTTGCTGGGCCGCAGTGCGGGCACCCCCCAAATCACCCCGGGCATACAGTGCGCCGGTCTGGTCCAGCAGAGCGCGGACCTGTGCGGCCGCCGGAGCTCGAACGGTCTGGCCCACACGAATCTTGACGCCGCCCGCAATTCGCGCCTGCGCGCGTTCGCGAAACACGCTGCTGAGGATCAGGGCGCCAGACGGCTCGGCGGAACTTTCGTCGCCATAAACCTGCAGTTGGCTCCCGATCGCCAGGCCGTCGAGCGTACCCAAATCGATTGAGGCAAACCCATCTTCGATAGAAACAATCCGGCCGGATGAACGAGGCGCGCGGCTGACAGGCGGCGCGTCACGAAAAACGGCGGACTCGCGTTGCCCTAGCCCGGCCGCGAGAAGCGTCGGCTGGCCGGGTTTCGCGACGTCCGCCAGCGCGGCCGTCAGCGGAGAGCGAGCCTCTCGGGATCGCGTTAGAGAATAGACTGTAACCACCGCGATGCTGGCAGCTACGGCGAGCCAGATACCCCAACCCCGTGGCCAACCCCTCTTACTTCGCCGCGCGGTCGAAGATACCGCGGCCTTCGCGAGCGCGATTGCCGTGAGCTCCTCGAAGAGTTCCGGATCCTCGAGCGACCGCTGCGCCAGCTCCCTCGATTCGGCCTGGGACAATCCCCCCGCTGCATAGCGATCGAGCAGATCCTCCGGATAGGGCCGGCCAGTTTCAGGCATGAGGCACTCCCCTAATTTTTCCGGCCGTGCTTCGCCGGACACATTGGGCGAGCCATCGCGTTCCACGGGCGATCCACGTGGCTACGGTGTTCTCGTTAACGCGGAGGCGCGCCGCGATTTCGGAGTAGGTCAATCCTTCCATCCGCATTCGGATCACCTCCCGTTGCTCGCGTTCCAGGCGAGGCAGGCAGTTGCTGACAATGTCGCGCAGCTCCGATTGAATCAGACCCTCCAGCGGATCGGGCGCCGGGTCGGCCGGATCGAAAGACTCGCGACCCGGTGAATCGGCCGCTATCGGCACTTCGCGATGGAAGCCCACGCGGGCGCACTCTTCCCGGACTACATAGTGCAGCACGCCATGCAGCCACGCAAAAACCTGGTCCAGAGACCACTCGGGCGGCGTCGCGCCCCGTGCCAACTCCCCAGCGAAATAATACTCGATCGCCAGCCGGGATTGCGGATGTTGCAAGGAGCGCTTCACCGCTTCCTGCGCGGCGGCTTCCGGGTCGCGCGACCCACGGCTCCGCGCCCGCGCGGCAAGCATGTTCAGCAGGCGCTGATACGGTTTGGCGGTTTCGAGCAGATGCTGAGCCTGCAGGCTCATACAATCTGTACATTTTCTCGTACTCCCCTTGCTACCGCCAACTCTGGCCGCCGCCGGAAATCATTAGTTGAACATTCCGTCCTCAGAGAACTCCACGTCAGCGATGGCTCCCGCCACATCCAAACCGCTGGCGGGGAGTGGCACAGAAACCTGGTTTTGCAGCCCGATCGAGCCCTTACCAGGCGGCAGAGCGAGCAGAATATGAGGAGGGATTGTGAACTGTCCATCGTCGGCCCGGGCAAGGCATGTGAAGCCCACCGAGATCTGTCGCTCGCCCACACCAGAGGCTCCGGTGATGTAAACCAGGCTTCCCGGATTGCCTCCGCTCCACTTGACGGTCACTCCCTGCGAACGGTCCACGCTGGCTACGACGCTTGGATTGGTCCACGTCAGCAGCGGATTGAGCGTGATCGTGGAGGTGAACGGTCCCACGTCCGCTCCTCCCATACCCGTGAAGGTGAACGTTCCGCCGCTATCCGGTATGGCATTCGCGGGAAGCAACGCATAGAGTGAGCCTTTGTTGCCCAGCACTGACAGCTTTACGGAAAGCCCGCCCGGGCCCGTGAGACTGATGCTGCCGGGGTCCAAACCAGTGATTGCGGGAATCGGCACGGTCTGGTCTGGGTACTTCACCAGGCATCCGCCGGGAGAGAGCGAGTACGGGGGCTGGTAGACGCCAGTGTACTTTTCGAATGCGGCATCGGCAACATACGAAATTTGCCGGTCGCCCTTGCCCGTTGGATCATTGGTCTTGAGGATTGTGACCGTCCCGCCCCGGATCGTCTGTCCGCCACCCGGCGCGATCTGATTGCCAGCGAGGCCGGTAGCTTCATCGAGACACGCGCCGCCGCCCGCATGAATGGGAAGCGTCGCCACATTGCTGATGATCCCGCCCGCTACCACCGCCATCGAGACCCAGCAGCCGGTGGGAACCGCATCCGGGATTGTCAGATTGATTTGACTTACCCCGGGATATCCAGCCGTCCCACCGTAGAGCACGTTCGCCGCTAGGCCACCGAGGTAGACCTGAACCGGCGTGTCCACGTCGTGCGCGCCGGCAGTGAACGTGGTGTCACTGGCGGCCGGATTTGCGCCGAGGCCGGTCGTCCAGAGCGTGATCGTTTCGCCCGGCGTGGCCGCATTCGTGAATGTGAGCAGCGCGCCAGAACCTGCATCCGTCGCGACGCCCGTATTGGCGTAATAGGTATTGATTCCGGGTGCATGCGCCACTACTTGAATCGGGAACGCGGGGCTGGTGGCGCCTCTGTAATCTACTGTCAGAACGCCGCTGCCAACCGGCGTGTTTGCGGGCAACACCCCCGCGAGCTGCGTGGGGCTGGTGTAGTACAACGCCGGATGAACAGTTGTGCCGTTCACGGCCACAGTGAGGCTGGCGCCATTCAGGGTCAGCGGCAGTCCGGGATCGGCACTCGATTGCAGCACGGGATCGCCTGGATCGGCCAGACTCTGACCCTTGACGACAAAGATGCTGCTGGGCGCAATGCCGGAGCTCGGTGTGTCGTCCGGAATGAAGCTGGAGTTGTTCAGAATCGAATCCACCTGCGGACCAGCAGGCGTCACACCAAACGTTACAAACTCCAGCGTGATGATCCCGCCGCTATTCGCCGTAATTCGCGCCCCCGCCGTGTTCCCGCCATTGGTGAATACGGCAAATCCGGAACGGACCACGAGGTCCGCCGGCGGAATCGCTTTCGCATTGGCGGTTCCTTTGAATACCTGGTAGACGCCCTTGGACATTTGGAGAACCGGCATATTCGCAACACGCGCGGCCGTTGCTTTTCCTTGCGGCGTGATGGCATTGCCGTCCCACAAAATATCGCCGCCCGAAGTGACCAATTGTCCCGTGTCCAGATTTAAGCGATTGCCTGCCTGAAGAGTAATGAATTGATGAAGGTCTGCCCGCGCCGCTACGGCAAAGGTGAACGCGAGGCCAAACCGGACGATTCGATTCCGCAAAGCTGTCATAGATGCGAAGATCCCTCAATCGGTAATGGGGATCGAGAGACCTTTCTTTCAGAAATCTTCGGATTGATTCGTCCCCCAAAAATTTTGAAAGAAATTGTTCGTGCTCC
>DATBID010000514.1:0-4991 GCA_036557125.1 Bryobacteraceae bacterium
TCGCCTCCGTCGAAGACGGCGATGTCGCAATCGTCGCCGCGGTCAAAAAAGACATGACCGCTCAGTTTCACGCCGGAAAATTAGCCGGCGCCCTAGCTCAAGCGGTCGGTGGCAAAGGCGGCGGCCGGCCCGATATGGCCGAAGGCGGCGGCAAGAACCCCAACGCACTCGACCAAGCTCTATCTCAACTTCGCGATGACCTCAAATCCAAGCTCTAAGTGGGGTCAGGGCTTCTGCCCTGCCGCCGGGCTTCTGCCCGGCGCGCTCGTCCCCTACACAAAGGCCCGCCCATGACCAACTCCTATGACGCCATCATAGTCGGCGCCGGTCCCACCGGTCTCGCTTGCGGCATCGAACTCCAGGAGCGCGGCCTCAACTGCCTCCTCCTCGATAAGGGCTGCGTGGTCAACTCCCTCTACCACTACCCCACCAACATGACCTTTTTCACCACGCCCGAATTGCTCGAAATCGGGAACATCCCGATGACCAGCCTGAACGACAAGCCCAACCGCACCGAAGCGCTGAAGTATTACCGCAAGGTCGCCGAACACTTCCACCTCAACATCCACCAGTACGAACGAGTCGACGAAGTCGGCGGCGAGGATATGGCGTTCCGCATCTCGACCACCGACCGCATGGGTTGCCGCCGCGTTTACAACGCCCGCAAGGTGGTGCTCGCTACCGGGTATTACGATATTCCCAACCTGCTGAACATCCCCGGCGAAGATCTACCGAAAGTCATCCACTACTACAAAGAAGCCCACCCTTATTACAATCACGATGTTGCGGTCATCGGCGCCAAGAACTCCGCCGCCATCGCGGCGCTGGAATTGTTTTGGACGGGCGCTCGCGTCACCCTCATTCATCGAGGACCGGCAATCGGCTACCACGTAAAGTACTGGATCAAACCCAATATTGAAAACCGTATAAAGAGCGGAGAAATTCAGGCGTACTTCAACTCCAGTGTGGCCGAGATTTCGGAAGACCGGATTCGAATTCTAACGCCCACTGGAGAAGTCACCCTAAAAAATGATTTCGTTTTCGCTATGACCGGGTATCAACCCGATTGGAAATTTTTGAATGCCGCCGGAATTACCCTCGATCCGGAAACCCGCCGCCCCCGTACAAGTCCTACCACCTTGGAGAGTGAGCGTACCGGTGTGTACCTGGCCGGAGTCATCGTGGCCGGTATGCACACGAATGAGATTTTTATCGAAAATGGTAGATTTCACGGACAATTGATTGCCGAAGCCATCCGCACAAAATTGCTCCAATAAAAGATCGATTCCATACGTTTCTATGTTTGCGTTCGCACATCGCTAGTATTCTCAGTACCTTGGTAGACTGAAACTTTCGTGGATTTTCTTGTATCTGTTTTATTGAAGGGAGAAGTATGCTGCAATCTCTGATCAACGCGTTCTTCGGATGTACTCATCGCAGGTTGACTTTCCCGCAGACCCCCGCGCGGAAGGGCTCAGGGTTTGCGGCTCCCGGGTCCCCCCGTATCGGCACTTACGTGACTTGTCTCGAATGCGGCAAAGAGCTTGCCTATAATTGGGAAGAAATGCGCGTGGGCAAACCCGTCTCCGAACGCCGCCCCGCCACTGAGGCCCAACCCAGCTTTCTGCGGTAGTGGTGAGATCAGACCGTCAGTTCCGCCGTGCTATCGCCCAGGTGCTCCTGTTGTACGCCCAGTTTGTCTAGCAGCGCCACCAGTAAGTTCGACATGTGTGTATGAGGCGCGCACACAATGTGCCGGCCGCCTTCGAGGCGTCCACACGCGCCGCCCGCCACCAGCACCGGCAGCGGATCGTGATCGTGCTGGTTGCCGTTGCTCATGCTGCTCCCATACAGGATCAGCGAATGGTCGAGTAGATTGCCGTCGCCATCCGGCGTAGCTTTCAGCTTGTCCAAAAAGTACGCCAGCAACTGCACATGGTAGCGATTAATGAGCGCGTATTTGTCCATGTTGGCCCGCACGTTCGAATGGTGCGAGGAAACGTGAAATGCGTCCCGGTTGCCGCTCTGCGGGTATACCGTCAGGCTGGTATCGCGGGCGTACATCATGGTAGTCACGCGAGTGATTTCGGCCTTGTAGGCAAGCACCTGCAGGTCGAACATGATCTTGAAATGCTCTTCAATATTTTCCGGTACGCCCACCGGGGCATCCGGAAGTTTCAGACCGGCGGGCACCTGGTTTTCGGCGCGCTGGATGCGGCGCTCGATTTCCCGGATATCGTCCAGATAGTCGCTCAGCTTCGCCCGGTCCGCCTGCGGCAGTTCCTTATTTAAGGAACTCACTTCATGCATCACCGAATCGAGCAGGCTGCGGGCTTCCCGCTTGCGCTCGCGCCTCTGCTCGTCGCTGCTGCCGTCTCCGAATAGCTTTTCAAAGACCACCTGGGGATTGTTTTCCATGGGCAGCGGCAGGGTTGCCGAACGCCACGAAATCGTGTTTGTGTACGCGCAGCCGTAGCCGGAACCGCAGTTCAAGCCGTTGTCTTCAATCGACAGTTCGAGCGATGGCAGCGGCGTATCCTGCCCGATATGCTCGGCCGCTATCTGATCCAGGGTCACGCCGTTGTGTACCTGGTCTTTCTCCGGGTGCGCGCCGCTCAGAAACACGGCGGCCGATCGCGCGTGGTCCGCTCCGGCGTCGCTGTTGATGCCGCCGGCTTGCGGATGCGCCAGGTTGCTGATTACATTTACCCGCTCGCGGAACTTATCGAGCGGCTGCAGAATTTCGGGGAATTCGAATCCCTTGCCCTCGCTCGCCGGAGTCCACTTGTACATCGTGGCTCCGTGCGGGACGTAGATGCAGCCCAACCGCGCCTTAGCCGCCGCGGCAGTCTTCGCCAGCGGCGTCTGCGCCGGAACCATTGAATCGAGCAATGGGAGCGCCAGCGTCACCCCCGCGCCGCGCAAAAACGTGCGGCGGTCTAAATGTTTTCGCGTGAGAAAGGTCATAATGTGCTCCCCGGAGCCTTCTTCCTGTACTCGAACGGCTCGCTCTTCACAATTCCCAGAATGAGCGAGGAAAACCGGTAATCCTTCGCCGCCGCGTCCCGCACGATGGCGCGCACTGCCGGCATGTCGTAATACTTCAGTCCGCGGCCTGTGGCGTACGTCAGCAGCTTCTCAGTCAGCGTGGAGACGAACACGTCCGGCCGGCTCAGCAGTGCCTCGCGCAGGCTCGCCGGGCCATCCAGCTTCGTTCCATCCACCATCTGGCCGGATGCGTCCACCGGCACGCCCTCGTCCTTCGAGCGCCACTTCCCGGTGAGATCGAAGTTCTCGAGCGAGAAGCCGATCGGGTCCATGATCTTATGGCACGCCGCACACACCGCGTTCGAGCGGTGCAGTTCCATCTTCTGGCGCACCGAAACAGGCACGGCGCCTCCGGCCTTGCCTGTGTCCTCGAGCGCCGGAACATTCGGCGGCGGCAAAGGCGGCGGCGAACCGAGGATGTTCTCCAGCACCCACTTACCGCGTGCTACGGGCGAGGTCCGGTTCGAAACTGAAGTCACCAGCAGAATACTGCCCTGTCCCAACAATCCGCGCCGCTCCTCGCCCGGGAGGGTGACGCGCCGGAACTGGCTGCCATAAATGTTCGGAATCCCGTACTGCCGCGCGAGGCGCTCGTCGACGAAGGTGTAATCGGCATTCAGCAGGTCGAGCGCGTTATGATCCTCCCGGATGATGCTCTCGAAGAACAGCTCCGTCTCCCGCCGGAATGCCTGCCGCAGGTTGTCGTCGAAGTCTTTCGTTTGCGGATGCTGGTTCTTCACTTCGCGCAGATAAAGCCATTGCCCCGCAAAGTTCGAGACCAGTGCTTCCGCCTTCGGGTCCGCCAGCATCCGCCGCGTCTCTCGTTCCAGCACCGCCGGTTCGTGCAGCTTGCCGGCGGCCGCTACTTGCCGCAGCTCATCGTCCGGAATGCTGCTCCACAGGAAAAACGAGAGCCGCGATGCCAGTTCCAGATCGCTGATCCGGTACACGGTTCCCGCTGCCACGTTCTCCGGCTCCTGTTCGAAGCGGAAGATGAACTGCGGGTCCACCAGCACGCGCTGCAAAGCAATCTCGATACCCAGGTCGAAATCGCCCTTATTTCGTCCCGTCTGGTAGAAGCTGAGCAGCGTTTCCATCTCCCCATCGGTAACCGGCCTGCGAAACGCGCGCGTGGCCAGAGTGGAAAGAATGCGCCGCGCGCACGGGATCTCTTCGCTCGCGCTCGCCGGTCGGCAGACGAAGAGCCTCTGACGACTGGGAGTATCGCCCGACCCGGTCGCATTCGCTGGCCCTACGATGGCCACGCTCTGCACGCCCGATTCATTCAGGTAAACTTGCCACAAATCGTCATCGCCCGGGTCGGTGTTCTTCACAATCGCTACGCCCAGCGTTTGCGGCCCCGCCTTCACCGGCAACTTGAATTCGATCGCCCCTGCGAGCTTCACCAGTTTCACCCGCTCGCCGTTGAGCGTGACTTCGAGATCCTCATCCCGCGCCTGCCGGATATTGCCCAGTCCGCCGACTCGCGAGCGAATGCGGAAGGTGTACTCCGCATCGAGCGGAAAGGTGTGGCTCACCAGAATGCCGCCGCGCGTCCCCAGCGGCTGCCCCTCCAAATGCTCGCTCTGCACCAGGTCGCCCGGCGCACGATAGGTAGCGGTCGAAGGGCTAATGGCCGGATCGCCCACTGCCACTCGGCTAATCTTCGTGGCTGCCGAAACATAGCGTTCCAGCAGCGCGGGCGAGACTCCGAGTGCATCCGCAATATTATCGAAGCCTTCGCTCGAATCATCCGATGGAAGCAGCGTCGCTGCATCGATATCGATCGCCAGCAGATCGCGAATAGAATTGGCGTATTCACTGCGATTCAGCCTGTGCAGCCCCAAGGTGCCGGAGTTCGGATTTGCCGCCGCAGCGCGGTCGAGTTCCGCTTCCAGCTTGTGGCGGAACGCATCCAGCGCGGCGCGGTCCGGCCGCGGCAT
>DATBID010000515.1:0-23570 GCA_036557125.1 Bryobacteraceae bacterium
GAGAGGAGCGGTGGAGGCTTCGGCTTTGCCGCTAACGTAAAAGTGGCGCTGGCCGGCGCGTTCGGCGATGAGGATGGAGCTGTTGATGCCCTCGCCGCGATAGAGGATGGTGGTGGGGTAGTTCTGGTCGTAGAGTTGAGCGCCGCGGAGGATGGGCGCCATGCGGCGGCCGTAGGCGATGACTTGCCAGGGGACGTCGGAGACAGTGAAGAGGAGGAGAAACGGAACGAACAAAGCCAATCCGGCGGTTGCAAGGCGGGCGCGGCCGGGGAGAGTGATGGCGGCCGTGATCGCGGCGAGGGCTGCCAGGGCAATGAGGACTTGTTCGCAGTGGGCGGTGCCGATAGCTGGGATGAGAATAAGGCTGAAAGCGAGCGCGCCGATGATGGACCCGGCTGTGTTAGCAGCGTAGACGCGACCGGAGAGGAGGGCGGGATCGAGGTTGGCGGGCGCAGCGGCGGCTAGCGCTAAGGGAAAGCTTGCGCCCCAGAATACGGTGGCGGGAAAGATGGCCCAGGCGCAGCGCATGAGGTCGAGTTCGAAGTTGAACCAGGGGTCCGTGGAGAGCCAAGGATCGACCGGCCAGTACGGGAGGGAGTGGGCGAGAGTGTAAGCGGTCCAGCCGATCCAGACGGCGAGAAGGATTTGGCAGGCGGCGAAGGCAAGGTGGGGATTTTGGGTTCGTTTCGTCAGGGCCGAGCCGGCGCTGCTGCCAAGCCAGAGGCCGATGAGGAATACGGCGAGGATGATGGAGAAGGTGTAGACGGTGGCGCCGAGCAGAAGGGAGAGGAGGCGAGTCCAGACGACTTCGGCACCGAGAGCGGAGAGGCCGGAGAGGGCGATGGCGATATAGATCACCGCAGAGACGCGGAGGCGCGGAGAAAACGTTAAATTTTTAAAGTCAAAACCTGAGAGCGCAGAGGAGGCGGAGGGCGCAGAGATTTTTTCGGGCTTGGTTTTGGTGGAAAGGACGAGGCTGAAGGCGGCTACGGTCAGGTTTACTGCGGCGGCGGCGTAGGTGGCGACGGCCATATCGTAGACGCGGAGGAGGTAGAAGCCGGCGAAGAGCGCGCCGAAGACGGCTCCGGCGATGTTGGCGCTGTACAAGTAGCCGAGCGAGGAAGATGTTTTGCACAAACGGGAGAGGGCGGGAAACGAAGCGCCCATGAGGATGGTGCCCGGGAGCAACGAGAGGGCCGCGAGGAGATGGGGGAACCAGGTATGGCCTAGAGCCGGCGTAACAAACAAAGCCAAAATGCCCATTACGGCAACTCCGGCTTCGAGGAGGGCGTAGATGCGGAGGGGGTGGGAGCGTGACGAAACGAACCCGGGCAGCAGGAGGCTACCGAGGCAGAGGCCGCCCATGTAGGCGGCGAGGAGAAGGCCCAGGGAAACGGCAGTCGAGCCGATGACCAGTTGGAGCAACTGGAACCAGACGATCTCGTAGATCAGCGCTGCGCAGCCGCTACCGGCGAAGAGGAGGAGAAGCGGAACGAACAAAGCCAATTTCTCAGGCGTTGGCGCCGTGGCACTTCTTATATTTCTTGCCGCTGCCGCAGGGACAGGGGTCATTTCGACCGACTTTCTGACCGCCGTTAACAGGGCGGGCGGCGGTGGAGGTGTCGCCGCCGACGAAGCTTAGATCGGCGAGTTCCTTTTCCTTCTTGCGCTGGATATTGCGCGTGAAGTCCTCCATGGTCTGTTTGGCGCGCTGACGCTCGGCTTCCTGGCGGGCTGCCTCGGCCTCGCGGACTGCCTCGTCCACGTCATCCTCTTCTTCCTCTTCGGGGAACGGCCCGGCAGGGGCGCCGCCGGTCTGGACCTGAAGGAAGAAAAGGTAGCGGACGGTTTCATCCTCGATGCGGTCCCAGATCGCCTCGAAGAGTTTCATCGATTCTCTTTTGTACTCGACCAGGGGGTCCTTCTGGCCATGGGCCTGCAAGCCGATGCCCTGCTTGAGCGTATCCATCGACAACAGATGGTCTTTCCACTGGTTGTCGATGACCTGGAGCATGACGATGCGCTCGGTGTGGCGCATGACGTCGGGGCCGACCAGGTCTTCTTTTTCCTGGTACTTCTGGCGGAGCCGCTCCATGAGCAGCTCGGTCATTTCCTCGCGGGTGAGTTGGGCGAATTCGGAGGGTTCGAGTTTGTAGCCGAACTGGCTAAGGATATCCGTGCGAAGGCTGGCGAGGTCCCAGGTATCAGGATGCTTGTTGTTCGGGCAGTGCCGCTCGATGTACTCTTCGACAATGCCCTGCGCCATGTCCATCACGTGCTCTTTCTGATCGAGGCCTTCGAGTAGTTGGCGCCGCGCGCCATAGACAGACTTGCGCTGGGCATTGTTGACATCGTCGTACTCGAGGAGGTGTTTGCGGGACTCGAAGTGCTGGACTTCGACCGCTTCCTGCGCCTTCGCGATGCGGCGGGTGATGAGCTTGGACTCGATGGGTACGTCCTCTTCCATGCCGAGACGGAGCATGAGTTTCTGCATGCGCTCGCCGCCGAAGATGCGGAGGAGGTCGTCCTGCAGGGAGAGGAAGAAACGAGAACTGCCGGGATCGCCCTGGCGTCCGGCGCGACCGCGGAGCTGGTTATCGATGCGGCGGGATTCGTGGCGTTCGGTGCCGACGATATGGAGACCGCCGAGGGCGATGACCTCATCGTGCTCCTGGTCGGTTTCGGCTTTGAAGCCGGCGTAGGTCTCGTCCCATTTATCCCGGGGCACGCGATAGAACTGATCGTAGTGGCTGAAGTAGTAGAAGTGCTCGTCAGCGACGAATTTGGCCTGATCCGGCGGGAGGCGCTCAGCCGATTTGTCTTTGAGGCAGGCCTCTTTGGTCATGAACTCGGGGTTGCCGCCGAGCAGGATATCCGTACCGCGACCGGCCATGTTGGTGGAGACGGTGACTGCGCCGCGGCGGCCGGCCTGGGCGACGATGACGGCTTCGCGCTCGTGATTTTTGGCGTTGAGCACTTCGTGCCTGACGCCCATTTTCTTCAGGATGCCGGATAATTTTTCGGACTTTTCGACGGAGATGGTGCCGACCAGAATGGGCTGGCCGCGCCCGTTGCACTCCTTAATATCCTTGGCGGCGTTGCGGAACTTTTCGTCCGAGGTACGGTAGACGATGTCCGTGTATTCCTTCCGGATCAGCGGGCGGTTGGTGGGGACGACGGTGACATCGAGCTTGTAGGTCTTCTGGAATTCGGCGGCTTCGGTTTCGGCTGTACCGGTCATACCGGACAGCTTTTTGTACATGCGGAAGTAGTTCTGGAAGGTGATGGTGGCGAGGGTCTGATTTTCCCGCTGGATTTTGACGCCTTCCTTGGCCTCGACAGCCTGGTGGAGGCCATCGCTCCAGCGGCGGCCGGGCATGAGACGGCCGGTAAACTCATCGACGATGATGACTTCGGGGCCTTCATCGCCATCTTTGATGACGTAATCCTTATCGCGCTCGTAGAGGGCGTGGGCTTTGAGCGCGGCTTCGACGTGGTGTTTCCACTCAATGGTATCGATGCTGTAAATATCCTTCAGGCCGAGGAGGCGGGCGCATTTATCGAAGCCATCTTCGGTGAGGGCGGCGGCGCGGTACTTTTCGTCGACGGTGTAGTCGCCGGTGGTGTATGTTTCGCCCGGTTCACGGCCTTCGATGACTTCGCCGCGGATGAGCTTGGGGATGATGCGGTTGGTCTTGTAGTACTTATCGGTGGACTCTTCGCTGGGTCCGGAGATGATGAGCGGGGTGCGGGCTTCATCGATGAGGATGGAATCGACCTCGTCGACGATGGCGTAATGGTGAGAGCGCTGGACGCAATCTTCCAGGCGGAACTTCATGTTGTCGCGGAGGTAATCGAAACCGAATTCGTTGTTGGTGCCGTAAGTGATATCGGAGCCGTAAGCATCCTGGCGCTCCTGATCGTCGAGATCGTGGACGATGACGCCGACGCGCATGCCAAGCATGCGGTAGATGCGGCCCATCCATTCGGAATCGCGCTTGGCGAGGTAGTCGTTGACGGTGACGACGTGGACGCCCTTGCCTTCCAGGGCGTTGAGATAGCAGGGGAGGGTGGCGACGAGGGTTTTGCCTTCGCCGGTTTTCATTTCAGCGATTCTGCCCTGGTGAAGGACCATGCCGCCGATCAACTGGACGTCGAAATGGCGCATGTTGAGGAAGCGGCGGCCGGCTTCACGGACGACGGCAAAAGCTTCAAAGAGAATGTCGTCCAGGGAGGCGCCCTGTGCGAGTTTTTCCTTGAATTCGATGGTCTTAGCGGCGAGATCGATATCGGAAAGCTGGCGCATCGCGGGCTCGAAATCGTTGATGGCCGCCACGCGGGGCCGCATGCGCTTGACCTCGCGCTGGGTTTTTGTCCCGAAGAGTTTAGCTAGGACGGTATCGACAATCATTCAACCGGTCTCGATGGGGGGAATTGCTTCTTTATTTTAGCAAGGGGGGTGGGGGGCTGCGGCCCGAGATCAGGGGCCGGTTTGGACACTTCGGGCTTGCTCGAGTGCAATTTTTTCGAGATGGGGCGGGGACTGCTGGTTCCCGCCCTTCCGGATGTGAACTCAGGCCGATACGGTTTCCGCTACCGGAAGTCGTGGGCTTTGATGCCCCCATGCACCTTGGCTCCACTTATCCGGCTTGGTTGCCGCACTTTCTGGAATTCTTTTCGGACATCGATGCCCGCCCGCGTCCACCATCCGGCCCTACTACCGAATGGCGGAGCGGAACACCAAATAGCTTTGAGAAGCGTTAGCTGGCCAGCTTGGAAAAGCCTTCTCGAATACAGTGTAACGGAGGGTTCCAAGGAATTTTGAGGGGGAGGGCGGGAAGTGGTTGAAAGGAGGGGAGATGGAAAATTTGGAAGGGCGGAACTGCCAAGTTGGTAAGCCTTGGGTTCATTTTAAAGATAGACTTAAGGAATGGCGAAGGTGGTTGATCCACAACAGCTTCATGATTCGAGGGTGTCGATCCCGGGTTTGAAGCCTCCGATTCGGGAGTTTTGGCCGGTTGATGACGGCGACCCGGCCGAAGTTGATGCGTTCAACCATATGATTAGGGAACTTCGCGATCAAAGCCCGGCGGTTCCTCCTGTGAGATGAGCGTTCTGCTTATCGATACCAACGTAGTTTCCATCCTTTTCAATCGCCAGCACACGCTGAGAAAGGTTTGTCTGGAGGCCGTTGCGGGGCACCAGTTGGTGATTTCGTTCATGACGCGGGCTGAGCTGATGCTGTGGCCGGTTACCAATGATTGGGGTGAGGCGCGGCGGATGGCTCTGGACCAGCACGTGGCGCTGTACCTGACGCTCTATCCAGATGAGAGCACTGCGTGATGTGGGCTGCCATAGTGGATGCCTGCCGCCGAGCCGGGCAGTGCATCCAGACAGCGGATGCCTGGATCGCCGCCGCTGCTCGGCAGTGGCACTGTCCGCTGGTAACGACAGACTTTCGGGACTATGCGGCGGTGGAGGAGTTGGAGATCGTGGCGATCCGCTAGGCGCGTAGGACTTGGCATTGCCTGCCGAATACATCAACTCTGGAAATCGACGCGTTCACATATTTAATTAGTCGGGAGGCGCGACCGGTTATCAGAGGCTCATCAATGCTGCGCTCCGGGAATGTCTCGACGGCAAGGCTCCGAAGTTGGAAGATACACTGCGGCGGATTACTCGTGAGGAGCTCAAATACAGCGCTGCTTAAATGCCCCGACAAAAACACCGGAAAGGACGCGCGGCGTATTTTGTCTCGAATCACTCGCGGAGAGTTGCCTCGAGGGATTCGCGCTTCTGGCGCATGAAGGTTCTTGGCGATTCGTTGATTCTATACCGAGCGAGGCTTCGAGCCGGTGGACCACGATTAGAAGCGGAAAGTCTCGGCGATTTCTGCGAAACTTCTGATTCGCCGCCCGCTATCTATGGCTTCGTCAGATATGCGCTCGATAACTAACTTTGAGGGCGTAACCCATGTTTGAGCCGTTACGAGCTGGATAAGCGGTCACCGTCACCTAATCGCCTATTCGCAAGCTGTCAATTTTTGAACCTTTAAGCACAAGCAAATTGGGACTCGCCCATTTCGAGTTCCCAATGCATAGGATCGCTCCCACTGGCTGCATCGGTGTCGAGGTAAAGGCGCACATGCGGATTGGCCCATTCCACTCTAGTAACCGTTCCGGCCACCATCACGGATCGATTTAGATTTTATTCGGTGGCCAGCGCACGATGGGCCAGAGGCGGTCCGGCTCCGGTGAATATTCCAGCCGCTAGAAAGAGAACAGATCGTGTGAATCTCATGCAGTTCCCCCCTCATCGTCCAGCACTATTTGCAAGCTGGTGGCCCGGCGTCAAGCGTGCCCAGCCGGCGCCTTTTTTTCAGGAATACCGATCAGCGATGGATGGAATCGCCGGGCTTGATTTGCGCCTTCTCCCGCCACTCCACGACCGCCGCTGGTTTTCCCCAACTCTCATAGAGACTGACAAGCCACTCTGCCCCGTCGTTCACGGCACCGCGGCGTTCCCATGGAATGGCCGTTTTCCGCTGCAGCATCCCTTGGTAACCGGAGATTAGCAGCGATTCCGCCTCCACATACCTTTTTTGTCCGGCCAGGCTGGCACCGAGCAGGCTTTGGCAGTTATAGCGGACCCAGGTATTGCTATCTCTTTTGTCATGGCCATTCAACGCCTCGCGCAGGAGCGCCTCAGCCGCGGCATAGTTGTGTGTTTGTATGTATAGTGCTGCCAAATCATTCATGCTGGCGAGCCTGCGGGGGTGCGCTACATCCAGGACACGCCGCTGGAGATCCAGAACCTTGAGGTAAATCGGCTCGGCGCTTTGATACTTACGCTCGCGTGCGTACAGCATCGCCAGGTTGTTCATACTGAGCAGCGTGTCAGGATGCTCCTCACCCAATATGCGCCGGCGCACTTCCAGAGCTTTGGTCAACAGCGGCTCCGCGAGCGCATACCTGCTTTGGTAAACATACAGCAGACCAAGGTTATTCGTGCTGATCATCGTATCGGGGTTCTCGGGGCCGAGCACGCGCCGGCGCACATCCAAAACTCTGGCGAGCATCGGTTCTGCAAGCACATATTTACCTTCATCCCGGTACAGGCCTGCCAGGTTGTTGATCGTGCTCAGTGTCTCCGGGTGTTCTTGACCAAGCACACGCTGCTTGACCTCCATCACGCTTCTGAGTAGCGGCTCGGCGGCCGCATACTGGCCTTCATCCCAAAGAACCACCGCCAGATTGTTCATGCTGAGCAGTGTGTTTGGGTGCTCCGGGCCCAATACCCGGCGGCGCACCTCAAGAACTGTAGTGAACGGCGGTTCGGCCTCGGCGTACTTACCCATTTGTACATACAACCCAGCCAGGTCGTTCATGGTGCTCAGCGTGTCGGGATGGTCCTGGCCAAGCAGGCTGCGTCGAACGGCCAGAGCTTTCGTGAAGAGCGGCTCGGCCGACACATATTCGCCCCGGTACCACTGGACGAGTGCAAGATCGTTCATCGAGCTGGCGGTATCAGGGTGCTGCTCGCCCAGAACGCGACGGCGCACTTCCAGCACCTTGGTCAACAGCGGCTCGGCCGCCGTATATTTGCCTTGATACCAATGGACAACTCCCAATCTGTGCATGCTGGTCAACGTGTCCCGATGCGCATCTCCCAGCAGGCGATGCCGGAGGTCCAACGCACGTTCTACGTGAGCCTGGGCCTGCTCGTAGAGACCGAGATCAAGGTAGGTATCGCCAATGGTCTGCCGGATTGAAGCCTCCACCAGCGGTTGTCTGTCAAACTTGCCCGTGATTCGCGCAGCGGCCCGGTCGAGAGCAGTTCGCACCTTGAGGTCCGGGTCGGGGTTTATATTTGGTTGAGCTTGCACGGTGGCGCTTGCCTGGGCTAAGAGATCATGTTGCAGAAAATCGTTGACCGCCCTGGCTGTGGCCGCTTCGCTATCGGCGCGGCGTCGCTCTCGCGTAGTGGCGACGAGCCCCGCGATGAACGAGAGCGCAACCAGGGCTGTCGCAGTTACGGCGGCCTTGTGCCGGCGTGCGAACTTGCCGGCGCGGTAGCCCCAAGGCGCGCCGCGAGCCTCGACAGGGCGACCCTCGAGGTGCCGGCGGATATCGTCCGCGAACTTCTCAACGGATGAGTAGCGGCGTGACGGTTGCTTTTCGACCGCTTTGAGCACGATTCTGTCGAGATCCCCCGTCAAGGCCCGGCGCAGACGCGAAGGACGGCCATCACGCGTTGCGCTGACTGATTCCGGAGTGACGGCTTCCGCACCCGTTTCCGGGTCGGCGGGCTCGGTTCGCCTCACTGCCGTGCTCGGCCGTGGCGGATCATGTTGGCAGATGACCTCGGCGGCTTCGTGTGGCGCTCGCCCCTGAAGCTGGTACGGGCGGTGGCCGGTAAGCAACTCGTAAAGCAAAATCCCTAATGAATAGACATCCGTAGCAGTGCTCACTGGCTCAGCGCGCACCTGCTCCGGACTCGCGTATTCCGGAGTCATCATTCGCAGCATGGTCACCGTGTTCACGGGAGTTCCGGTGAGCGCATCATCATCTAGAATCTTCGCGATTCCGAAATCGAGCAGCTTCGGTTCGCCATCTTCGGTGACGAGAATATTGCTCGGCTTCAGGTCGCGATGAACGACCAGATGACGGTGGGCATATTCGACCCCGTCACAGACCTTCAGGAAGAGTTCTAGACGCCGACGGGTGGGCAGGCGGCGCTGGTCACACCAGAGATCCATCTGCCGGCCGACGATGAAGTCCATAATAAAATACGGTCGGCCGCGTGGTGTAGTGCCGGCATCAAGCAGCTTCGCGATCGAAGGGTGGTCGAAGTGCGCGAGAATCTGGCGCTCGGTCTCGAAGCGTTTGAGTACGTAATCGCCATAGATGCAGTTTCGGACGATCTTCACGGCTACCAGCTTGCGGTACACCTCGTCCACGCGAACGGCTTGATAGACGGCGCCCATCCCCCCTTCCGCGATCAGTTGCACAATCCGGTATGGGCCGAGGGCGGCGTCCTGTAAGAGGTCTTCGGGTTGGACGAATTGCCCAGAAGTAGTTACGGGCTTCTCGATGAATGTGCCCGCATTGGCAAAAGCCAAGAGCAGGGATTCCACTTCGGCGCGGAGGACGGCATCATCCTCGCAGGCCTGGTCCAGAAAGGCAGCTCGCTCCCCGGGTGCAATCTCCAGTGCACCATCGAGGATCTGCTTGACGCGCTGCCACTCTTCCGGCGTCATACGGGCGAGTCGTGAGCCGCAGGATGGCGGGTCATTTCACGGTAGAGCCATGCCCGCGCGGTGTTCCACTCGCGCTTGATACTCGCGGGCGACAGCTTCATGACTTCTGCGGTTTCTTCGATGGAGAGGCCTGCGAAGAATCGGAGTTCCACGATCCGGCTTTGCCGCGCATCCAGGCGCGAAAGCTGGTCGAGGGCATCGTTGAGGGCCAGGAGGTCCAAGTCGAAGCCTGGCTCCGGCGGCGCCGCCATGGCCTCGTCCAATTCCAGCTTCAGTGACCCTGAGCCGCGTTTCTCGGTATGCTGCGCGCGGGCGTAGTCGACCAGGATTCGGCGGATCATTTGGGTGGCAATCGCAAAGAAGTGCGCGCGGTTGCGCCACTGCACCTCCTTCTGATTCACCAGCCTCAGGAAAGCCTCATGAACCAGGGCCGTGCTCTGAAGCGTGTGGTTAGACCGTTCGCGTCGGAGGTAACCGGAAGCCAGCCGCCGCAGTTCGCCATAGACGAGCGGCATTAGCTGATCGAGTGCAGCCTGATCGCCCTGGCTCCAACTCACCAGCAACCGGGTTACATCGGGCGCCGGTCCGGAGGCCATAAGACCTCCCGCTATTATCCTCCAATTTGGCTTCGGTCACTAATCTGATGGAACCTCGCTAGGAAGACGAGGCCCCAGAGGCAGAACCGGTAGTCGCACCCCCTTTTCCTGATCCAGTTTTGATTCTGATTGCGCGTTTCAGGATAGGCAGAAAAACTTCGGCAGGGAGTCCCGGCTGAAGCGAGCGACGAATTTCCGCCAATTCGAGGAGGAATAGAAATGAGGACTATCGTCTTAACACTGCTGGTCTCAGTAGTGTATGCTGCACAGGAATTGCCGGTGCCCGATCAGGTAGTAGTTGAGCCAGATCGGGTAACCGTTGAGGCTCATCAGTCAGCCGTAAGGCGGCAGGCTGTGACCAACCAAGCATCATCGGAGAGCCTTGCGCTCATAGATTTCCTTGAGGGGCAAGAGGACACCAACAGCGGGTGGAGTGCATCGCCGCCGGCTCATGCACCCTGGGCCGCCGCCACACTGGCCGTGGGTGGAAGTGAACTGAGGGCTGCCGTGAATTGGAATGTGGGCTTCTATCACGAGGGATCGAACGAATCTTGGTTTCAAGAGAGCGTGACGGATTTCTTCGGAAATGGGCTGCTTCCGCCCTACTCTCGGGTTGGCGCGCCCCAATACACCTACGACGCAACAGTTGGCCGGTTCGTTCTCGTGGCGGCAGCTAACCTTCCTAGTCAACATCGGTCCTGGGTTGTGATCGGAACCAGTTATCTTCCTCAGGGAACGGTGGGCAGATCGGACTGTACCTTTGCACTTGACGCTAATGTCCTGCCAGGCAGTCACAGCGATATGTATGTCGATGTGCCGCAAATCGGCATGACCGAACAGGCACTTGTGATCACGGGCGGGATGCGTTATTTCGCCGATAACAGTTTTCAATACACGAAGATGTGGGTGATCCCGAAGAGCACCATCTACAACGTTGAATATCAGGGTTGCCCGACCTCCATTCAGTATGCTTACTGGTGGGGATTGAAGAACCCGGACGGAACGATAGTCAGCGCTCTAGCTCCCGCCAACAGCAATGGTTCCATCACCTACCTTCTCAATGCGCGTACACCCGGAAGTAATGGCGCGAACTTCCTGACTGAGTGGCGGCTGGACACCAGCCATCCCGGATCTTTCACGCTGATTGACCTGACTGTTTCCACCGCTTCGTATTATGCGCCTCCAGCAGCGCAGCAAGCCGGAACCTCGACATTAATCAACGCATGGGATACGGAACTCTCCAACGTAGTATACGCAGGCAATACCCTATGGACAGCGCAAACGACAGCCTGCCGTTTCACCGGAGACCCCACGGTGCGTTCGTGCTTGCGTTGGTTGCAAATCAATCCGCAAACTGGAACGGTCTTGCAACAGTCTACGTTCGGCGTGCCTGGCACCTTCGTATATACGCCGTGGATCGTTGCTAACGCGTCCGGTAATGCCATAGCCGTATTCAACCTTTCAAGCACTACGGCGCCGGTTGGCATTTACTTTGCGGGCCGGAAGGCAACAGACGCCAGCAACTCGCTTCCGTTATTCTATGCCCTCCAACGGGGGGAGGGCTGCTATGCGCGTTCGCCCAACAATGCGGTCGGTGGTCCACATAGTGGGGGAGCGCTGGACCCCAACAATAGTAATCTATTTTGGATATCGGCCGCGTACGCCTCGGGTACCAGCAGCAATTGCGCTTCGAATGACTGGTCGACCAAAATAGCCAGCTTGTCATTCCGGTGATGTCAGTAGCTGGGGACACCAGGAGAAGACAATCTCTCCGTACTTCGTGCGGTTTTCTCCTCAAGAAGAAACAAAATCCCTGCGGGCGTGGGAGCGCCGGCAGGGGTTTTCGGTAGTGTGCCGAGCATGTTCGACATCTCGGGGGTGAAAGTCCCCTTGACAACCTGATGGAGGTGAAGTCATAGCGAAGCGCAAGGGCGTTCCGGTGACGGAGGGTCCGAAAGAAGCGTGGAGCAAACGTACGAGCCGATGTACAAGAACCGGATTCGAGGCATACGCTGCCGGGCGAGCTGGCAACTAACAGCGAAGCCCATATCCATCAAGGGCACTGGTTGTAAATTCCGGCGGCTGCGTGTTAACTCGGCATGCAACGCTCGCTCCAGCAGCGCTTTCGTCAGCCGCTTGAGCAGCCCAGTTCGGCCGCGAGGTGACGATTCGCCGGAGTTCTTCATACTGCCGAGCCTCTGTGTGAGTCGCGAGCTAGCTGAAATCAACTGGACCCGCTCATCGCGCCAGGTGTAAACGAACACGAGAATACGGCCGACGGAGTCCATGCCGACTCCGATCCCAGCGTTCTTCGTCCGAGCGTTCTTCCCGAAGCGTAATCGCGTTTGGATCTTCCATTGCCGTCACTCCTCGGCGAAGCGAACGCCGTGTTTGAGAAGGTTGCGTCGGGCTTTTGGGGGTCCCATTCAACCTCCGCACCTGCGGTATTCGCTGAGCTACCGCGATCTGGAAGAAATCATGGCGGAGCGTGGAGTTGCAGCGGTTCTCGCTGAGTTGAACCGGCCAACACGAAAAATCGCGCCGCGGCAAACGTGCGCTCCCGGATCAGGGCATATCGTCGAGAAGTCACTTCGACCTCCTCGACGACCGCTGAGCCATGAAAGCGCAGTCGTCTTTATAAATTCCTTATGTGTTCTCCATAACTTCTTTATGGCCGGACCGCTATTATAAACAAGCCAGACGCAGCACCTGCGTGTGGAGCACAGCAGTTCACCGGGCCCATGGCGTCCCTGTGATCGAGGAGGGGTTACCTTCGTGAAACTGGAGCAACGGCCTGGTGCGGTCAAAGTTGTCGTCGCCACGACCGTCATGCTGTCGTTTATTTCCTTCTGGCGCGCCGCCGCCATTGTCCTGGCTGATATGGCTTCTTCGGCCTATTACGCCGGCGGCATCGCGGAAGCCGCCGTCGGAAGAGCGGCTCCATGGTTCATCCTCGCCATCATGCTCTTCTCGTATGCTGTCCGCGCCATTTATATCGAAAGCTGCTCCATGTTCGTGCGCGGCGGCGTGTATCGCGTGGTCCATGAGGCCATGGGTGGGACGCTCGCCAAATTTTCCGTCTCCGCCCTAATGTTCGATTACGTGCTCACCGGCCCTATCAGCGGTGTCAGCGCGGGGCTCTACCTGGGTGGCCTGATTAATGAATTCGGCGACCGCCTCCACATCCCAGGTCTTCACGTCAATGCTCAGTATTTCGCCGCCTTCTTCGCCGCCGCCGTCACCATCTACTTCTGGCGCAAAAACATCATCGGCATTAACGAATCGAGCGAAAAGGCCCTCCGCATCATGCAAATCACCACCGTCATGGTGGTCATCCTCATCATCTGGGGCTTCATTACCATCGCCAAGAACGGAGCTTACCCGTTGACAATGCCTACGCGGGCCAACCTCCATTTCAGCGACGACGCCCTTGGCTGGCTCAAAGGAACCATCGCCCCCTCAATCACCCTCATCGCTGTACTCGTCGGTCTCGGCCATTCGCTTCTCGCCATGAGCGGCTTTGAAACCCTGGCTCAGGTCTACCGCGAAGTGGCCCACCCCAAGCTCAAGAACCTCGAGCGCGCAGGGTCTGTGATCATCGTCTACAGTCTGGCATTCACATCTCTGGTTTCCTTCTTCGCCATCTGGATCATTCCCGATGCCGACCGCAAGAATTTCCTCGATAACCTTATCGGCGGCATCTCGATGTACCTGCTTGGGCCCATCTGGCTGCGCCTGCTGTTCCATGTTTTCGTCGTCTTGGTTGGCACGCTGATCCTGGCCGGCGCCGTCAATACCGCCATCATCGGTTCCAACGGCGTCCTCAACCGTGTGGCCGAGGATGGCGTCCTCCCCGATTGGTTCCGCCACCCCCACCAGAAGTTCGGTACCACCTCTCGCCTCATCAATCTCGTGGTGATCCTGCAATTGCTCACAATCGGTATCAGCCGCGGCGATATTTTTGTGCTGGGCGAAGCCTATGCCTTCGGAGTGGTCTGGAGCTTCGCCATGAAAGCCCTCTCCGTCCTCGTGCTGCGCTATAAGCAGCCCGCCAATCGTGATTGGAAGGTCCCGTTCAACTTCCGCATCCGCGGCGTCGAAATTCCCGTCGGCCTGGCGCTCACCACCCTGGCGCTATTTGCGCTCGCAAGCATCAACGTGCTCACCAAGAGGGTTGCCACCATCTCCGGCGCCAGCTTCACTGTGGCCTTCTTCATCGTTTTCGAACTCACCGAGCGGTACAACCGCCGGAAGAACCGCGGCCACAAAAAAGAGATCGAAAAATTCCGCATCGACGCCCGCCCCGAGCTCACTTCCGATGTGGTGCACGTCCGCGCCAGCAACATTCTGGTCGCAGTGCGCAATCCCAACCGCCTGCAGCACCTCGAGCGCATTCTTCGCAAAACCGACATGCGGCGCCAGGATATTGTGGTTCTCTCCGTGCGCCACATCTCCAGTGGCTCAGCCGAATATCCGCTCACCACAGACCAGATCTTCGCCGACGACGAAACCGCCGTTTTCACGCGCGTAGTCTCGCTTGCTGAGAAGGCGGGCAAGCATGTCGAGCTGATGGTCGTCCCCGGGGCAGACGCCTACGAAGCCGTTGTGCAAACCGCCGCCCGCCTTCGGTCCGCCCGCATCGTCATGGGCCTCTCGCCCAAACTTACACCCTCTGAACAAGGCGCCCAGGTCGGCCGTTTTTGGGAGCAGCTTCCCGAACCGCGGCCGTCCCTATCGCTCGAAATCGTTCTAGAGAACCAGACGGATATCGTCTTCTTCAATCTCGGCCCGCACCCGCCCCGCCTGTGGCCGGAAGACATCGACCTTGTCCATCGTCTCTGGCTCCAACTGAGCGACAAAGGCCCGGGCGCCAAGCTGCATCACCGCGACGTGGTCAGTGTTGCGCTCCGGCGGATGAACGAAGACCTGCAGTCGGAGCGCTCCCAGGAAGTCGTCGCTGACGTAGTTCGCGAGCTGTCCAACGGCCACGATCATCTCCTCGAAGACACCAACCTCAACGGCAATGCCCCAGTCGGCAGCTCAAAAACGCACCGCTAGCGTTCACTTTTGCCCCTGTCAGCGGTCGTGGTCTTTGCGTGTCTTCTTCGGTCAACAGCCGAATTTCCAGGCGAAGATGATGATGGCGATCTTGGCGGTTGGCGAAAGCGGCCAGAAAACCTGTGTCGGCGATGGCTTTTCATTTCCAGAAGAAGCCTTTGCGCGTGGAGAGATCGGCAGCCCCGGTGATAGTACGGGCCAGGCGAAGGAACGGGCGATTCGCGGAACGTCGAGCTTTCTCTAATTCCTCGCGAATGATGCGGCCTTGGACACGCCGGCTTGGCGAGCGGTGTGGTCAAGCCAATTTGGCAAATCGTCGCGCAGCCTTACGGTGATTGTGTTACTCATTGACCGAAATTGTAATACTCGGATGGATCCGAACTGGTCAGATGACCATTTTACGTTGGTATCATGTGATTGATGAAGGAACGGGTATTGAGCGCGACGGAGTTCAAGGCGAAGTGCCTCTCTTATCTGGATGAAGTAGAGCGGGTGGGCGAGCAGATCACAATCACGAAGAGGGGAAAGCCGGTAGCGGTGTTGGGGCCGGTGAAGGGGCGCGGTTGGAAGTCGCCTGCCAACAGTTGGGCGGGGCGGATGGAGATTGTAGGGGATATCATAAACACGCCTTGGGAGTGGGATTGCCTCCGGGAGGGCGAGGAATAGGATTTCGCTCTGCTGCCACGTCTGCTGTTGGATACCCACATCCTGATTCGTTGGTTGTCCGAAGCCAAGAAGCTTTCGAGGACGCAGCATCGGGTCCTTGAATCGGCCATCAGACGTGGCGAGCCGGTGGCCTTCAGCGCGATGTGTTTAATGGAAATCGCCGTTCTCACGGGCGGGGGGAGAACGCTTTTGCGAACCTCCATCGAGGAATTTTTCGAGGATCTCAGCGCGAACCCGGCGTTTCAGGTGCTTCCGCTGACGTACGAGATTGCCCGGGAGGTTGCGCTCTTGGCGGCGCTGCGGGATCCTGCCGACCGCGCGATTGTCGCGACCGCGCGGGTGCACAGGCTGCGGCTGGTGACGTCGGATCAGAGAATTGTGGCATCGAAGATGGTTGCTGTGATCGAGTAAACCGGCTGCGCTCATTCTCAGTACAATAAATCGCGGCGGGGTTCCGCTGCGAGGTGGGCATGAGAATTCTGAAGTGCTGCGGTATCGGTGTGGTTGCGACGGTGCTGGTGTTTTCGCAGGAGAAGAGCGGGGCGCGCCCGCGCGGGAACAGCCTGATTCAGCCTCTTCCGGAGTTGGAAAAGAGTCTGAAGGGGAGGCTGGAGCGGATCACGGTGCATGGGAAGTCGCTCGAGGGGAATCTGGAAGGCGATTCCGCAGACCGGGACGTGTTTGTTTATTTGCCGCCGAGTTATGACCGGGAGCCGAACCGTCGGTATCCGGTGGTGTACACGTTGCATGGGTATGGCCTTCACGCGCAGCAGTGGGTGGGGTTTGCGAACGTGTCTGGGCTGGAGAAAGGGCTGGCGGCGGGGATTACCAAGGAGCTGATTCTGGTTAGTCCGGATGCGTTCACACTGCAAAACGGCAGTTTCTATTCCAATTCGAAAACTACGGGGGATTGGGAGACATTCGTTGCGGTGGAGTTGGTGAAGTATATCGACAGCCACTACCGCACGATTCCGAATCGCATGAGCCGCGGGCTGGCGGGGCATTCGATGGGCGGGTATGGGACATTGCGGATCGGGATGAAACATCCGGAGGTGTTTTCGAGTTTGTATGCGATGTCGGCCTGCTGCATGTTGGATACGGCGCAGGTTACTCCGGCGATGACGGAACTGGAAGCGATTAAGACGAAGGATGAGGCGCTGAAGCTGCCGTTCAATCAGAAGTCGCCGCTGGCGCGAGCTGCGGCATGGTCTGCCGATCCGGAAAATCCTCCGCTGTTTCTCGATTTGCCGGTGAAAGACGGCAAGCCGTGGGCGGTGGTTGCGGCGAAGTGGATGGCGAATTCGTTGATGGTGATGCTGCAGGAGTACGCGCCGAACCTGAGGAAGATGAAAGCGATCGATATGAACGTGGGCACTCAGGATGCGCTTTTGGAGCAGAATCGGGAAATGGATGAGGCATTGACGGATGCTCATGTGGCCCACCACTTCGAGACATTCGAGGGCGATCACAACGGGCAAGTTCCGGCGAATTTCGCGACGAAGGTGTTGCCGTTTTTCTCGCGCGAGCTAGTTTTTCAGGAAGGGGAATAGCGCCTGGACAGTCTGGCGGAGCGGGTGGAAGCGGTGCGTGAGCGAATTGCGCGCGCGGCGGAACGGGCTGGGCGCGACCCGGCACAGATTTTGCTGCTGGCGGTGACGAAGGTGTTTCCGGCAGCGGCGATTCGCGACGGCTATGCACTGGGGCTGCGGGAATTCGGCGAAAACTACGTGCAGGAGTTTGAGGGAAAAGCGGCAGAAGTGCGGGACTTGGCGGGGGCACGATTTCATTTGATCGGGCACCTACAATCGAACAAGTCGCGAAAGGCGGCTGAGTTGTTCGACGTCATTCAGACGGTGGATTCGGCGAAGCTGGCGCGGCGTTTGAATGAGGACGGCAAACGGATGGAAGTCATGCTGGAAGTGAAGCTCGCCGGGGAGGAGGCCAAGAGCGGAGCTGCGCCGGAGGAGTTGCCGGAGCTGGTTGCGGCAGTACGGGGATGTGCGAATCTACGGCTGCGCGGGCTAATGACGATGCCGCCATGGTCGGAGGATACGGAGAGGTCGCGGCCATATTTCCGGCGGCTGCGGGAGCTGGCGGAGCGGCACGAATTGGCGGAACTTTCGATGGGAATGTCGAACGATTTCGAAGTGGCGATCGAAGAAGGAGCGACGTGCGTGCGGGTAGGCACGGCGCTGTTCGGCAAGCGGAAGACGCAGTGAGGGTCGGGTTCTATGCGCCGATGCCGCCGGCGCGCACGGGAGTGGCGGATTATGCAGCGGCGCTGGCGGGAGCGCTCGGGCGGCGTGGAGAGGTGCGCATCGCGCCTTCGCGCTGCGACGTCGCGCTGTATCACTTGGGAAATAACCGGCTGCATGCGGAGATTTACCGCCGGGCGTTGGCGGAGCCCGGAGTGGTGGTGCTGCACGATGCGGTGCTGCACCATTTTCTACTAGGGCAGCTCACACGCGGAGAGTACATCGAAGAATTTGTGTATAACTACGGCGCGTGGAATGGCGGACTGGCGGAAGAGTTGTGGGAGTCGCGGAGCGGGTCGGGCACGGACGGGCGGTACTTCGAGTTTCCGATGTTGCGGCGGATCGCGGAGCGGTCGCGCGCGGTGATCGTGCACAATCCGGCGGCGGCGCGAATGGTGCGGGAGCATGCGGCCCAGGCGCGGGTGATGGAGATTCCGCATTTGTTTCGCGCGCCGGAGATGCCGGGCGAGGCGGAGGTGCTGCGATACCGCGACGAATTAGGACTCAGGCGGGCGAGTTTTGTATTCGGGGTGTTCGGGTATTTGCGGGAGTCGAAGCGAGTAGCTGCAATACTGGACGTGTTTGCGAGGCTGCGGCGGGAACGCCCGGATATCGAGTTGCTGGTGGCCGGGGCATTCGTTTCGGCAGACCTGGAGCGGATGACGCGACGGCTGCTGGAGAGCGATGGAGTGACATGCCGGCCATATCTTTCGAGGCGCGAATTCTGGCTGGCGGCGAGCGTGGTGGATGGATGCATCAATCTGCGATATCCGGCGGCGGGGGAGACTTCGGGGATTGCGATTCGGATGATCGGGATCGGCAAGCCGGTGCTGGTAACAGATTCGGAAGAGTGCGCGCGTTTTCCGGAGGATGGGTGCGTGCGCGTGACGGCTGGAGTTGGCGAGCGTGATTCGCTGTGGCGACACATGGTTCTGCTAACATCGGTACCTGGGGTGGGGCGTGCCATCGGCGAGAGAGGCGCTGCCCACATACGCGCACGCCACGACCTGGAGCAGGTCGCCGATCAATATTGGAGTGCGTTGTGCGAATACCGTTGTTAATGGCCGTGTGCTGCGGCGGAATATTAGCCGCGCAGAAGCCCGGCGCCACATTCTGGAACGTCTCGGTGCCGATGCGGGACGGCGTGTATCTTTCGGCTAACGTATTCCTGCCGGCGGAAGCGGCGCCGCGGCCGGCGATTCTGGTGCGCACGCCGTACGGCAAGGGCAGAGGACTGGTTCCGAACTTTCGGGCGTTTGTGGATCGCGGCTACGCAGTGGTGGTGGAAGACGTGCGCGGGCGCTACGATTCGGGGGGCGCGTTCGATCCGATGACGCAAGAGCCCGCAGACGGCGATGACACGATCAACTGGATAGCGCGGCAGGCGTGGTCGAACGGGAAGGTGGGGATGATCGGGGGGTCGTACCTGGGGATCGCGCAGTGGAAGGCGGCGCTGACAGGGAACCCGCATCTGAAGGCGATTTTTCCGGTGGTCTCGGGAGACGACGATTACCGCGACCGGTTCTATTCGACGGGCGGGGCGCTGAAGCTGGCGCACCGGCTGGAATGGCTGGCGGAGAACCGGAGGGCGGCGGGATACGCGCCGGACTTCAACAAATTCATTTGGCATCTGCCACTGCGGACGGCGGACGTGGCCGCGACGGGGCAACGGGATGGCGAGTGGGTGGCGGCAATGGAACATCCTGCTTACGACGCGTTTTGGAAGGCAATCAGCACGCGGGAGCGGTTGGGCGATATTCGCGTTCCGGTGTTTGCAGTGGGAGGGTGGTACGACAACTATGTGGAGAGCGATCTGGACGCGTATGCGGCGCTGCACAAGCGATCGGGGCTGAACCGGATTTTGATTGGGCCGTGGCCGCATAATATGTCGTACAAATTTGCGAATGCGGATTTCGGGCGGGATTCGGCGGCGCCGGTGCGGCGGCTGCAGTTCGAATGGTTCGACCAGTGGTTGGGGGGAAAGGATTCGCCGCTGGCGTCGGCGGCGCCGGTGCGCGTGTTCGTGATGGGCGCGAACCGCTGGCTGGACGAGCGGGAGTGGCCGCCAACAGAGGCACGGCCGTTGAAAATGTACCTGGACAGCGAAGGACACGCAAACACGCTGGGCGGGGATGGCGTGCTGGCGGTGCGGCGGCCCCAGACATCCGGGAGTGACAAATATATATATGACCCACGCAATCCCGCGCCGACGCGTGGCGGCGCGGTGTGCTGCAATCCGGTGGTGTTTCCGTGGGGTCCGCTGGATCAGCGGCCAGTAGAAAAGCGGCGAGACGTGCTGGTGTACACGAGCCCGCCCTTGCGGGGCGACCTGGAGGTGGTGGGGCCGGTGAAGGTGGTGCTATATGTCGCTACGAACCGGCGCGACACGGACTTCACGGCAAAGCTCGTGGATGTCTTTCCGGATGGATATGCGCGGATTCTTTCGGACGGAATCATACGGCTGCGATATCGCGAGGGGTTGGAGAGGGCTGTGCCGACGGAGCCAGGTACGATTTACCGGGTGACGATTGACGCCGGAGTGACTGGCAACGTATTCGAAAAAGACCACCGGGTGCGAATTGAGATTTCGAGCAGCAATTTTCCGAAATTCGACCGGAACCCGAACACGGGCGGCCCGATCGCGGATGAGATGCGATTGCTGGCGGCCAACCAGGTGGTATATCACGGGCGGTTGCACGCATCCTACATGGAACTGCCCGCGATGCCAAAGGGCGGGCCCGAATGAGACGTGATTTGACTCTGGACGCAGCCGCGCGCTATTTTGCAAGTAGCCGCACTAACGGGGCGCGGTAGCCAAGTGGTAAGGCCAAGGTCTGCAAAACCTTTATTCGTCGGTTCGATTCCGACCCGCGCCTCCAGGTAATTCCTCCGTAAATTATTCAGAATCCATTCTTGCGCTTCGCTCCGAACAGGCGCTTCTGAGCAATGGAAATATCGAAAGTTGCACGAAGGGTGCACCGCTCAAGCTCGCTAAAATGATATATGACTAGTCAAATTGGTTAGTCAAAAAGGCAACACAACTATGCGTGAGATTCAAGCTTCCGAAGCGAAGGCCCGTCTACCCCAATTGCTCGATGACGTCGAGCGGGGGGAGACGCTCATCATCACCCGTCACGGCCGCCGCATCGCGAGGATCGTGCCTGAAGTGGACCGGCGACAGGAGGAAGTCGACAGAGCGCTGGCCAGTATTCGCGAGCTTCGAAAGCGGACGCTGAAGGTTAGCATCGAGGAAATATTGTCCGCAAAAGAGGAGGGTCGCAAGCACTGATGCCTTTCGTGCTCGATGCATCGATTCCTGCTTGCTGGGTATTACAGGATGAGGAAGATCAAAGAGCCGAGGCCGCGTACGTCCGAATCAAGACTGATGAAGCCGTCGTCCCTGGTCTTTGGTGGTTTGAGATTAGGAACATCCTCGTGGTGAACGAACGTCGCAAACGTATCACGGAGTCCCAGACCACCTTTTTCCTACGTGACTTGGCCGGGCTGCGGATTGAAGTTGATCGGGAGCCGGAGGAAGCTGTCGTCCTGCGGCTTGCGCGTACTCATAGGCTGTCCGTCTACGATGCGTCCTACCTGGAGCTGGCGATTCGGAAAGCGATACCGTTAGCAACCTTAGATACCGAACTTACAGCGGCAGCACGCGCAGAGGGATCCGGGTTGATATCATCGCGAACCGATCGAAAGGTGACCGGCGGTAAACCCGAATCCCAAACGAAAGCTCCACGCCACTAATCCCGCAGTCCGAACTAAACGCGGCGTACCATTTTCGTGATCAGGCTGATGATTAAAAGTGCGACAAAGATATAAAAGAGTACTTTTATAGCCGCAATCGCCAAGCCGAAGCCAACGCCGGCGAAGATGATCGCCAAAATCAGGAATATGATAATCAAAGCCATATATGTCGTCCCTTCCGCGTTTCCCGCAAAAAAGTCTTCCTACGCATAGTGATAGGCAATTAGGGTTCCTTTTGTAACCTGAGGATGAGGATTGTAGTCCGAACAGCAGCGGTCCGGGCGCGCCTGGATGCAGGAGGGCGCGCGGATTTCACCGCTTGCCGGATTTGCAGAAATGGAACATACGGAACGCGCCGAAAGCCGCTAGACCGGCCAGCCCGACAGTGGCGCCCAACCTCGCCAGTTTCCAGGTGACCGGCGGGGCGGGTTTCGGTTCGCGCAGGCGCTCGGGGAATGCGCCGTGCATGCGCGGTGTGCCGAGTTTGCGGGCCATGCGCATCAGCTCCGCGGTGTGCAACGCCTGGCGCCCCACGCCGGATTGTTCGAGCTGCGTTTTGCACGAGAACCCGTTTGCAACGATCACGGTAGATGGGGCGGCATTGCGCGCGGCGGGGAGCAGACCGATTTCGCCGCATTGCATCGAGATCTGGAACTTTCCGGTTTCAAACCCCCACGAACCGGCCAACCCGCAGCAACCGCCTTTGGCTTCTTCGGCATCCACGCCCATCCCTTCTTTCAGCAGCTTCATCTCAGGACTGATGCCGCCAGTCGCTTTGTGATGGCAGTGCCCCCAAACAATAGCCTTGGCATCCAGCTTGGGCACGCCGGCATTGTGCTTTTCGAAAAACTCGGCCCAATGAAACGAGTTCTGGCGGAGGCGCTTGGCGTCCTCATCGTGCGGAAGTATTTTCGGCAATTCGTCCCGGAAGACGGCCAGGCAGCTTGGCTCCATCCCTACCAGCGGAGTGCCCTGGCGAATCTCATCTCGCACGGCGCGGATGGTGTGGCGCAGATACCGTTCCGCTGTATCCAGGAAGCCGTAGTCGTAGAGCGGGCGGCCGCAGCAAACATGATTCTCCGGCATGATTACGGAGAAACCGGCGGCTTCGAGCGCCTCTACGCATGCTGTCCCGACATTGGTGTGGAAATAGTTATTGAAGGTATCCGGCCAAAGGATCACGCGGGGGCCGGTTTTATTGGCGCTCCCGCCGCGCCGCCGGAACCACGATTGCAGCGTCAGTGGCGCAAATGCAGGTATCTCCCGGTGCCGATCCATCCCCGCTACGAACTTTGCCAGATGCGACAAGCCCGGCGTTCGCGCCGCCAGATTTACCAGCTCGGGATTCAGCGAGGCCAGGCGCGCGAACCGGTCGATAAAGCCGAAGGCATACATGTATCGTCTGCGGTTGCGGCGCAAACTCTTGAAGTGGTGATACAGAAATTCCGACTTGTAAGTAGGCATGTCCACGTGCACGGGGCAGTCATTCGTGCAGCCCTTGCAAGCCAGACATAGTTCCAGCGCTTCGTAGACTTCCTTGCTCTGCCAGCCGTCTTTGATGATTTCGCCCTGCATCATCTCGAACAGGAGCCGGGCGCGGCCGCGCGTGGTGTGCTTTTCCTCGCGAGTAACAATATAGCTAGGGCACATCACATCCGCGCCGTGCGGTTCGCGGCATTTCCCCGCGCCGACGCAGCGCACAGTTGCATGGGCGAAACTGCCGCCATCTTCGGGATAAGAGAATTTCGTCTTTACCGAAGGCGGCGCATAATTCGTCCCGAGTTTCAGATAAACATCCAGGGGATAAGGGTCGATCACCTTGCCCGGATTCATCTTCCAATCCGGGTCCCAGATCCGCTTGAACTGGCGCATCGCTTCGACCAGTTCCGGGCCATATTGCTTGTACAGAAATTCCGCGCGCTGCTGGCCGTCGCCGTGTTCGCCGGAAAGCGTGCCGCCGTAAGAAACGACCAGATCGGAGGC
>DATBID010000516.1:0-32564 GCA_036557125.1 Bryobacteraceae bacterium
TGTCGTTAGCATGTGAATTGTCCGGTCCAATTAGCACGTGAAATGTCCGCTTTGGCGGCGGGCGACGCTGGAAGGTGGGACTGATCGCCAACCAGCAAGTATCCGTTGCAGAAATGGAGCGGATGATGAAAGTACAGGAAGTGATTTTGAAGGCCATGGCCGGAACCCTCAAGTGGTGGGAAGCGGCCGAGATCATCGGGGTGTCGGACCGGACGATGCGGCGGTGGCGGGAACGCTACCAGGAGCACGGCTACGATGGGCTCTACGACTATCGGAAGAACCGACCGAGCCCTAAACGGATTCCAACCGCGACTCTGGAGAACGTGCTGCATTTGTACCGGGAGCAATACTTTGACTTCAATGTTCGACACTTCCACGAGAAGCTCTTGGAGGAGCACGGCATCCAGCTTAGCTACACCTGGGTAAAGCTGGCGTTGCAGGGAGCCGGGTTGGTGGCGAAGCGCCACCGACGGGCCACGCATCGCCGACGGCGGGAACGACGGCCGCTGCCGGGCATGCTGCTGCACATGGATGGCAGTGAGCACGCCTGGTTTCAGGATGGTCGCTATTACGATTTGCTGGTGATCTTGGATGATGCCAACAGTGAGATCTACTATGCACAATTGGTGGAAGAGGAATGCACTCGCACGGTAATGGCCGGGTTGCGGGAGGTAATTGAGAAACACGGGATTTTCTGTGCGCTCTACAGTGATCGGGGCAGCCATTTCTTCGTCACGCCGAAAGCCGGCGAAAAGGTGGACCCGGATCGCATGACCCAAGTGGGGCGGGCGTTGCGCGAGCTGGGAATCCAGATGATCCCGGCATATTCGCCGCAGGCACGCGGCCGGATGGAGCGGAGCTACGGCACCTGGCAGGGGCGGTTGCCGCAAGAGCTGCGCATCCGTGGAATCAAGACCCTGGAAGCAGCGAACCGATTCCTGCGCGAAGAATACATCGCAGAATTCAATCGCCGTTTCACGGCCCCGGCCGCGCAGCGGGGTAGCGCCTTTCAGCGGACCAGGCGGCGGGATCTGGATTGGATCTTCTCGGTCCAGCACGAACGCCGGGTGAACCAGGACAACACCGTCGTGCTCGACAACCGCGTGTTACAGATCTCAAAGACGCGCTGGCGGAACACGCTGGCGGGTTGCACTGTCATCGTGCACGAGATGCTGGACGGCGCGATCGTGGTTCGCTACGGGCCGCATGAGGTGGCCCGGTTTCAGGCGGCGGAAGTACCTGGGCCCATGGCCAAAAAGAAGCCTGGCACGCCGCGTCCGCTCGGCACCAAACGACGAACCGCTGTCGCATAATACCGGAGGCTGCGCCTCCGGCTGGAAGGCTCTGCCTTCCAGACCATCCGGGATTTTACGCTGTTGGGCCAGAATTGGCTGTCTATTTGCGGAGGCTGGGGCCGCGTTGCGGCCCCAGCCAATTCCGGCGCCTGGGTCGATGCTCGGGTTGCGTCCCCGCAGAGCCCTATCCCCCGCCCAGGTGATTGGAGAGTAGCACACGAATGGAACCGGACATTTCACGTGTCAATAAAAGCGGACAACTTGACATGCTAACAACAGGGGAGCCTGCCTGGGCTACTTGAGGAGTCTGCTTGCGGGAGCGGGGCGCCGGGCAGAAGCCCTGCGGCAGGCCACAAGGCTTCTAAGCCACTGTGCCTTTAGTCTCGTGAATCTCCTGCAGGCTCCAGACACGAATAGGGTCGCGCTTGCGGGCGGCAATGGCATCGACGGCGGCGCGGGCGCCGCTCATGGTGGTGATGCAGGGGACGCGGTATTGCACAGCCGCGCGGCGGATCTGTTTTTCATCGGCGAATCCGGGAGCACCTGTTGTCGTGTAAATGGCGAGCTGAATCGATCCGCCTTTCAGCAGGTCCACGGCGTTCGGGCGGCCTTCGTTCACTTTGAATACCGTCTTGGACTGGATACCCGCGGCACGCAGGACAGATGCGGTTCCGCGTGTGGCTACCATGTTGAAACCGAGCTGCGCAAAACGGCGAGCGACTTCGACAGCGTCGCGTTTGTGATGGTCGTTCACGCTCAGGAACACAGTTCCTTTTTCCGGCAGAGGACTTCCGGCGCTGATTTGCGCTTTCAGGAACGCCTCGCCGAAATTCATCCCCACGCCCATCACTTCGCCGGTGGAGCGCATCTCCGGCCCGAGCGCCGGATCGACTCCGGGGAATTTGTTGAAGGGGAACACGGGCGATTTGACGAAGTTCTGCTGCACGGAGAGCTTGCCGGTAGCGTAGCCGTAATCGCGTAGACGGCGGCCCCACATGAGGCCGACGGCTATTTTGGGCAGTGGGACACCGGTGGCTTTGCTGACGTACGGGACGGTGCGCGAGGCTCTCGGATTGACTTCGAGGACATACACGGTTCCGTTCTGTATGGCATACTGCACGTTCATCAGGCCCGTTACGTGCAACGCTTTGGCGAGCCGCACGGTGTAGTCTTCGATCGTGCCGATGACATTGGCGGAAAGCGATTGGGCGGGCAGAACGCAGGAGCTATCGCCGGAGTGCACGCCTGCTTCTTCGATGTGCTCCATGATGCCGGCGATCAGGACGTCCGTGCCATCCGAGAGCGCGTCGACATCGACTTCGGTGGCGTTTTCGAGGAAGCGATCGATGAGCACAGGCCGTTCCTGCGAGAACGTAACGGCTTCGCGCATGTACTCGCGGACCATCTGCTCGTTGTAGGCAATGACCATGGCGCGCCCGCCGAGCACGTAACTGGGGCGCACGAGCACGGGAAAACCGAGGCGGCGGGCAACTTCGCAGGCCTCCTCCACGCTGGTGGCCGAACCGTTCGGGGGCGCGGGAATTTCGAGATCGTCGAGTAAAGCGCCGAAGAGTTTGCGGTCCTCGGCGAGATCGATGTATTCGGGGTCGGTGCCGATGATGGGTACGCCGAGACGCTTCAGAGGCAGCGCGAGATTCAGTGGTGTCTGGCCGCCGAACTGAACGATAACGCCATCGGGCCGCTCCGTGTCGTAAATATTCAGCACGCTTTCAAGAGTGAGAGGCTCGAAGTAGAGGCGGTCGCTGGTGTCGTAGTCCGTAGAAACCGTTTCCGGGTTGCAGTTGACCATAATGGACTCGACATCCATTTCCTGCAGAGCAAACGATGCGTGGCAGCAGCAGTAATCGAACTCAATGCCTTGGCCAATACGGTTGGGGCCGCTGCCCAGAATCATTACCTTCTTGCGGTCCGTGGGATCGGCTTCGCAGGAGGCTTCGTAGCAGGAATAAAGGTAGGGTGTGTGGCTTTCAAATTCGGCGGCGCAGGTATCAACACGGCTGAAGACCGTGCGCACTCCGAGTTCCTTACGCCGATTGCGAACCGTAATTTCATCGGTGTTCCAGGTTTTGGCCAATTGGATATCGGAAATGCCGTAGCGTTTGGCGGTGCGGAAGAGGTCTTTTGAGCCGGCGGGGAAGGAGGTCTGCGCAAGCCGGGCTTCGAAATCGACCACCTCTTTGACTTGCTCCAGGAACCAGGGGTCGATGGAGGTAAGCTCGTGCACCTCCGAGATGCTGTAACCATTGGCGAGGGCGAATCGCAGGTAATTGAGGCGGTCTGGCGTTGGGGTGATGAGCTTTTGGGTGATCAGGTTCTTGTCGAACTTCTCCGAACCGAAGGCTTTGCCGGTTTCGAGACTGCGCATGCCTTTCCACAGCGCTTCTTTGAAGGTGCGCCCGATGGCCATCACCTCCCCTACCGATTTCATTTGCGTGCCCAGAGTGTGATCCGCACCGGGGAATTTCTCAAAAGCCCATTTGGGAATTTTGGCGACCACGTAATCGATCGTTGGCTCAAAAGAAGCCGGCGTTTTCTTCGTGATGTCGTTGGGGATTTCGTCGAGACGGTAGCCGACAGCCAGCTTGGCGGCGATTTTGGCGATCGGAAAGCCCGTGGCCTTGGAAGCCAGCGCGGAGCTGCGGGAGACGCGCGGATTCATTTCAATGATCACCATGCGTCCGTCCTGCGGGTTGATAGCGAACTGCACATTGGAGCCGCCGGTATCGACGCCGATCTCGCGCAGGCAGCGGATAGCGCCGTCGCGCATCATCTGATATTCGCGGTCGGTGAGAGTTTGCGCGGGCGCGACGGTGATCGAATCGCCGGTGTGGACGCCCATGGGGTCGAAGTTTTCAATCGAGCAGATGATGATGCAGTTGTCAGCCAGATCGCGCATTACTTCGAGCTCGAATTCTTTCCAGCCGAGCACGCTTTCTTCGATCAGCACTTCGTGGACCGGTGAAAGATCGATGCCGCGCTCCAGAATCTCGGCCAGGTCTTCTTTGTTATAAGCGATGCCGCCGCCGGTTCCTCCGAGAGTGAAGCTCGGGCGGAGAATGGCCGGGTAGCCAATCCGCTCCGCGAATTCGAGACCGGCCGCAACCGAGTTAACAAGCTGCGATTGCGGCGTCTCCAGGCCGATCTTGCGCATGGCGTCTTTGAACAGCAGGCGATCTTCGGCCTTTTTGATGGCGGTGATGTTGGCGCCGATCAGTTCCACGCCATAGCTTTCGAGCACGCCCGCTTCGGCCAGCGCCACGGAAAGGTTGAGACCGGTTTGTCCTCCCACGGTAGAGAGCAGCGCATCCGGCCGTTCGCGGCGGATAATTTCTTCGAGATATGGCGCCGTGAGCGGCTCGATATAGGTTTTGTCGGCGATCTCCGGATCGGTCATGATGGTGGCCGGGTTGGAGTTCACCAGGATCACCTCATAGCCATCGCTTTGGAGCGCCTTGGCGGCTTGCGTGCCCGAATAATCGAACTCGCAGGCCTGGCCGATGACAATGGGGCCGGAGCCGATGATCAGGATGCGGTGAAGGTCGTTGCGGCGCGGCATGGGTTAGGACTCACCGCAGAGACGCCGAGACGCAGAGAAAACCAAAATAGGGTAAAGACCTTGGAGATGCGGAGGGGGCAGAGAGCCCGGAGAAAGCCGGCTGGTGCGGTTTGTCATTGACGGTTCTCGCTCATCAGTTTGACAAAATCGTCGAACAGGTAGTGCGAATCGTGCGGGCCGGGCGCGGCTTCGGGGTGGTATTGCACGCAGAATACGGGGTACTTACGATGCCGGAAGCCTTCGAGCGTCTGGTCATTCAAATTCATGTGCGTCAGTTCGACCTCGTTCCAGTTGAGCGAATCGGGATCGACCGCGAAGCCGTGGTTGTGAGAGGTAATCTCCACTCGTTTGGTGAGCTCGTTTCGCACCGGATGATTAGCGCCACGATGGCCGAACTTCAGCTTGTACGTCTTGCCGCCAAATGCCAGGCCGAGTAGTTGGTGACCCAGGCAGATGCCAAAAACCGGCTTTTTGCCGATCAGCTTGCGAATATTGGCGACTTGCGGCTGTAGCGGCTCCGGATCCCCCGGACCATTCGAGAGAAACACGCCATCGGGATTGAGCGCCAATACGTCTTCGGCGCTGGTAAGCGAGGGCACTACGGTGACGCGGCAACCCACCTGCACCAGGCGCCGCAGAATGTTTTGCTTGATGCCGAAATCGTATGCCACCACGTGGAAGTGCGGCTCCGACGGAACGGCGACGTGCTCGGAAGGAGAGCAGGGGTCTACGGGTTTCGTCCAGTCGTACCGCTCGCGAGTGCTCACGCGCGTCGCGAGATCCAAGCCGCTCATGGTGGGAATCGAGCGGGCTTTTTCCACCAGCTTCGCCGTATTGTTTTCGAGCGTCGAGAGCGCGCCGCGCATTACACCACGCGTGCGCAGATGGCGCACCAGTGCGCGCGTGTCTAAACCGGAGATGACAGGGATGCCGCTGCCCGCGAGAAACCTGTCGGCTTCAGCATCCGAACGCCAGTTGCTCGCAACGGCGGAAAATTCGCGTACCACCAAGCCTTCAATATAGGGGCGCGCCGCTTCATTGTCTTCCTGGTTGGTGCCGTAATTGCCAATTTGCGGATTAGTGAGCACCACGATCTGGCCCGCGTAGGAAGGGTCGGTGAAGACTTCCTGATAGCCGGTGAGTGCGGTATTGAAGACCACCTCGCCCGAGCGCTCGGCGGGCGCACCAAAACCGCTGCCCTCGAAGACGGTGCCGTCTTCCAGGGCGAGGATGGCAGAGTTCAATTTGGCTGTTTCCTCCCGGGGAAGTGGATCAATTTATTTTAGCAGCGGCGCCGGCCAGGAAGAGTTTCGATATGCTTGTAAGCCGCTGCCTTTTCGCAGAAACTATGCCTACCATCAACATAACGGATCAATTAGGCGCGGATATCGATATATCCGCCCAGCCCGAAACGGGGTCGCTGCTTGAGAAATACCTCCCCGCCCCGGTGGCGAAATTTGTTCTGCAACACGACCCCGTAGCGGCTCTGGAACAGCCGCTAGCCTCGGCAGACAAGACTTCGCTTTCGCTGGGCTTTCATTTCTCGGACGATTTCGTGTTAGGAAGCGGAAAACCTGGGGTAACTATTGCCGCGCAGGAGACCCAAGCGGTGAACGTTAACGCCAACGCAGGCGCCAACCTCTTCGGCGATGACGATCCATTCGGCGCGGGCATTACGGTTGATGCCGGAGCGGGGTACCTCTCGCTAGCCTTAAACGGAACGATAGATCCAGAAGTTTCGGTTGAAGAATCCGGTATTACTTTCGGGTTTAACCCTTCGACCGGCATGGGAATCGAATTCTTCAAACGCTTCCCGCTCAACGGGCCCAAACCGACGGTCGCGGAGGCTCTAGGCGACGTGATCTCAGGCATGGTGCTGCCGGCCGATGTTTCGGATCTCGGCCACTTGAAGCCGGGTGATATCGCCATCGTTACCGGGACAGGCAGTTTCAAAGTCTCCGGTGACATGACGCTTTCCGCGGTGCCGAATCCGTTGGCTTCCGTCACGTTGCCGCTGGTGAACCAGGCGATTAGTCTGCAGGGAGGCCCGTCGATTGATTTGGCCGCCGATTTCACCATCTCAGGGGAGCATCGGATAATGGCGCGCAAGATTTCCGATAGCGCCCTAGAGCTGGGTTATTACCGGAAACGCGGCGAGGAGTGGAGCGTTTCCGCCACGGCTACGGCTGGCGTGGGCGCCAGTTTCGGCAAAACGGAGCTGATCGAGAAGCTGATTACAGCGATCAGCCCGAAGGCGGACGACGAGTTAGAAAAGCTGGCGAACGGCGCGCTGACTGAGGACCAAATCAAACAGACCCACGACCAGATCGCTGCCAGTATTTCGCATGCCCTGGAGGTATCACTTAAGGCGGAATTCTCGGCCTCCGACACCGGGGAGGCGGCTTTTCTTTATCAGATTGGAATGGGCGAGCTCGATGAGACCGGCTCCCAGGCCGTTCAGGCTGCGCTTGATGGCGATCTCTCCGGCCTGACACGACTCGAACGAAACGACAAGGGAGATGGGGTAATCGCGCCGGGCATTACGATGCTGCGGAGCAGTCTGAAAAACACACGCGAGCGGAAGGCTAGCTTAAAAATCAATCTCGTGGGACTGCTGAATTTCGGCTCGGTATCGGAACTGATCGCAAAGGGGGAAACGGTATACGAGCCGGTTACCGGAGAGCTGACGATCAACGAGACGGTTTCGGGGACGAGCATTCAGGCGCTGGTGCTGCCGCAATCGCAAGAGCAGCTTAGGAAACTGCGGTTTCATTCTCTGCTGGTGACCACCGCGTATCGGGCAAGTCGGGCGGTCAGTTCTATCGAGGTCACCAGTTCGGACATCTACTTCGCCTTCAACGCCAATACGAACGAGCACACGATGTCCGATTACCTGGACGGCATGATTGCCGTAGGCCTCATCGATGCCGCGGGCAAAGCGCAACTGATGACCGGATTCCACAGCACGGGAACATCTACTTGCCTGATCCGCGTGGAATTTTCCGATGCCGCCTGCGAAGCGATGTTCCTGAATAACGGGACTCCGCGGGAACAGCCGGAATACGAGGCAATCGGGCGCAGGACCTTGCAGAAATTGCTGTTCCCTCCTCCCGGGGATTCCATTGATGCCGACGCATACCGCCGCAACGCTTTGACTGAGCCGGTCTGGAGCCAGTTGAAAAAGCTTGGCAATCCCGCGAAGTTCGCGAGCGCACTGCCGGAGCTTGCGGACGATTCGCTCCGGCTGAGCGTCGTGGGAAGCGATTACGCCGCCATCACGTGGTGGGCCGAAAGCATGGCCTCCGCCGCCCCGAAACTTGCTGCCGTTAGAGCGTTCGTGGGCCAAGCCGATCCCGGCACACTGCGCGGGGATACCATGTTTCAAAAGCTGCGGGACGATTTGCAACAGCACATGGCGCAGGTCGTAGCCATTAGCAAGCTGCATTTCAATCTGCCGCTTGGGCTGGCGGCATTACATGAAGCCGCGCTACCGAATGCTGTGGCGACCGGCCGAATCGGCTCCGCAGCCTTGACAAAGGAATTTCTTAAGGCGGTGGGTGCGGGAATTTGAGCAGAGGCTAGCCTTCGACGTCCTCACTGCGGCGTTCGTGGTCCTCGAAGTGATCCTGGTGGGCGGCTGCGATACGTTCTAGCCGTTTAATGCTATCGAGCGTGTCATCGGCGATTTGTTCTCGGCGCTTGATGCTACCGAGGGTCTGCTCGGCGGTCTGCGCCAAGGCACGGAGGTACGTACCATTCTCCGCGATTTGTGCGTCGTGCCTCTGCGAGGCCTCGAACAGCCCGTGGCAGGCTGCGTGAAGCGATTGGATGTTGAGTCTTAGTTCGTCGTCGGTCATGCGCGCGTGTGGCCGCTCCTGGTATTAGTGTAGCTGCCCTTATGCGATCCTGTGAGCTTCGAAACCGACATGCCGCTACAGAATCGCGTTGACCCTTATGGCGCTATCTTCCGCTCGCCTGCCCGTGGAACGATGATGGGCAACCGCGGCGGCGCCATCCACAACGATGCGCGCGAGATTGTCCGCGGGTATGTCAGCCGGCGCTGGATCGCGTGCGTTTTGGAATTCAAGGGGCGGAAGCGAACTGTGATGTCGCCCGGGCGGTATACCGAGCTTTTCTTCCTCGACGAGGCGGTGGCGCTGGCCGCCGGACATCGGCCCTGCGCGGAGTGCCGCCGGGAGCGATTCCATGCGTTTCAGAATGCTTGGATGGGCCGGGCGGCAGGTAATTTTTCGGACTCCCCGCGGGCTTCCCAAATGGATGAGGAACTGCACTGCGCCCGGATTGACCGGCGCGGAAACAAAGTTACCTATGAGGCCGCGCCGAGCCATTTGCCGAATGGCTGCTTCGTGGATATTGCCGGATCTCCGTTCCTGGTCTGGAACGGCGCTTTGCTGCTCTGGACACCCGAAGGATATACCCACAGGGATGTGTACCCGCGGCTAGAAACGGTAACGGTTTTGACACCGCGGCCGATCGTGGAATGCATTCGCGCGGGCTATCGGCCGGCGGTCCATTCATCTGCTCGAGAATTTTGAACTATGCGCCTGACAATTGCAAAGGCACGCGATTTGACTACTAGCGCGATGATGGCGCTCGGCGAAACCGCGTCCGATGCGGCATTGATTTCCGACCACTTGATCGATTGCGAGCTGCGCGGCGCCGCTTACGGCGGCCTGGCGCGAGCCATTAGCATCGCGGAGCGGCTGAGCCGCGTGCCGGATTCTCGCCGCCCCATCCGCATCCTGCGCGAAACACCGGTGTCGGCGAGGGTCGATGGCGGCGATCACATCGGCTACATCGTCGCCCATTACGCTACGACGGTGGCTATTCAGAAGGCGGAGTCGAACGGGATTGCGGCAGTCGGGGCGAGCGATACCTGGTATACCGGCATGCTTTCCTATTATGCGGAGATGTGCGCCACACGCGGCCTCGTGAGCGTCATCGCTTCCAACGCGTCGCCGTGGGTAGCACCGCATGGAGCGGCCGAAGGCCGTTTGGGCACCAATCCGATTTGTTTCGGATTCCCGAGCGCCGATGAACCGGTGATTTACGACATCGGCACTTCGGCGATTATGCACGCGGAGGTAACGCTGGTTGACCGTCTGGGCAAACAACTACCGGAGGGCGTGGCTTTCGACTGGGATGGTCAACCGACATGTGACCCTTCCGCCGCGCTTGCCGGAGCCTTTGCGGTTTGGGGAGGACATAAAGGCTCGGGGCTTGCCATTGCGGTCCAGCTTATGGGCATTCTGGCGGGATCGCCCCCAATCCCGCCGGAACTCGCCGCCTTCGGCTATCTGATCATCGTAATGCGGCCGGACCTGATGGGTCCTGAGGAAGGCTTTCGTAAGAACGTGTCGGCCTTTGCGGAAGCTGTGCGATCCGCCCGGCCTGCCGCCGGTGGCCCGCCTGTCCGAATGCCGTTTGACCGCTCCCGTCGAGAGCGCAAGGAAAGACTCGCATTAGGTTATATTGAAGTCCCGGATACGCTGATTACACAATTGCAGCAGGTGGCCGGACGGACTGAGACCGGACAATCCCGGTGACAAAAACCGGCCGCTATTCTGCCGGGGCATAATACCCCAGACGCCAGACCGCGTGCAGCCGCGGAAATCCCTCGGGTTTCGTGATTTTTACCTGGATATGGCGGTAACCGCCATTCTTGCCGGCGGTATTGGGCTTGAAAGCCAGCACGTACTGGTGACGCAGCCACTCGCTAATTTTGGAAGCGACCCCGGACAACTCTTTTAGTCGGTGGACCTCGAACAAGCGGCCGCCCGTCTGTTTGGCAATTTCATTCAACAAAGCGGATCCCGTGAGATTTTGGGGCAGCCAACCCGGCAAATAGGCATCCGAACCGCCGATACCGATGGAATAAATCAACACATCCGATTCGCGCACGGCTGCCTTCAGTTCGTGGAGTGAGCACCGGCTCGCATTGTCTTCGCCGTCCGAGATAATCACGATCGCCTTGCGGGTATACTGGGCGTTCTTCATTTCATTCAGAGCCACCTGGACCGCATCCAGCAGCGCAGTTGCGCCACCGGTCTGCATTGCCGAAACCTGCTGCCAAATTTCGTCAGTCCGGGTCGTCAGACCGGCCAGAAGTTGGGCGCGAGAATTGAATTCGACAAGAAAAAATTCGTCCTTTGGATTGGCATCGTTCAGCAGAGCCGCTACTGCCTCGCGCGCCTTCTGAATTCTTGGGCGCATGCTGCCGCTGGTATCGAAGACGAAGCCGATCGAAACCGGAGTATCCTCGGACGCAAACTGAGTGATCTCTTGCTTGACCTTGTCTTCGTAAAGTTCAAAGTTTTCCCTTTCGAGGCCCGATACAGATCGGCCACTACCGTCCGTAACCGTCACGGGAATCAATACCAGGTCGGAGTTCACGCGGATGGTGGCGAGGCTGCCGGTCTGCGCCTGGGACGATGATGGGCAGAGACTCGCGAGAAACATGCAGGCGATGCCACATACTGGAATCCTACGAACTATAATTTCGATCTGCGTCGGCTCTTTCACATTGCACATCGATGCTCGTGAGCGAGGCGTGGCGCATTATTCCGGCAGCGCCGTTGCACTCGCGTCCAATTGCATACTTGTGGCTTGACAGGTGACTCGGCGAACTAAAGGAGCTTTAGCTTATTTTCGCTGTATCCGATATTCCGCAGCGCGTCCGGGCCGAGCCGGTCGCGCAACTGCTGGAGATAGAGACTGGAGGGTATGACCATCTTTCCCGGTGAGTCGAAAATGCCATTGGGCGTGCTGCCCATCGTGACGGGTGCGCCAATGCACCCGATACACCAGTTCAGGGCGCCGGGCGGCTGCTGTACCAGCACGTAGGGCGAGGTGACATTCCACGCCACCGCCCAGCCGATATCCCACGCGTCGCCTGCTCCGGCCAAACTGGCGTTGCCGAAAGCCACGCCTGGACGCTGGTCGGTCGCGCCCGGGAATGCCCCGCCATCTACCAGCACACCGGTGGTCCAACCTTGGCGCGGTGCGACGCCGCCATGATCTGCCGTGAAGTTCAGGACGACGAGCGGCCCGGCCGTCTCTCCTTCTGTGACCATCGGAGCCGCACTTTCGCCCGATACGCGACAGCGATCCAGCAAAATTTGCGTTCCCGCGAGCGCAAAATCAGCCGGCACGGGGGAACCCAAATGCGCCGAGCCCGAATCCGACGAATGTTTGATGCTCACATTCGTCAACGTGACACGCTTCGCGCGCGGGCCGATCGCGACTCCATTCTGCGTCTCGTGGAACTCCATATCCCGCACCCATCCATCCTCCACGGCATCCATGCTCAGAGCCGGGTATTGCGGCCCGGCTTCCGATCCGTGCTCATACGCCGCGGTGATGCGCAGTCCTTCCACACCAACTTCAGTGATGCGCCCAGGAAAGCTGTAGCGAACTAATGACGCGGCTGTGAACCGCGAATCCAGCGCATCGCTCAGCGGAACATCCAGAGTGACGCGCTCTCCTTCCACGGACTCAATAGTCCGATCGGTGCGGATCACGCTGCCTGGGCGGACCCAGCTTTGTGATTGAGCCATGCCCATGAAGCCGATCCATTCCGCCGTCACCGGGCGCAACACCAGCACGTGATCACCGGGGTGCAAGGTGGAGGCGCCGCGAACGCGAAAACTGGCGGCGCCGGCGGGGACATAGGAATCCAGAACCGGCGCGGGCGAGCCCTCTTCGCGCCATGTGCCCGAGCCGTGGATTTCCAGGAAACCATGCGGCTTACCCGTTAGCCGGATGTTTGCTCCCGTCTCGCCGCGCAGCACGACTCCGCTATGCGTCATGCTCAAGGTTCCGGCGAGCTCGTATTCGCCGGGTGCGAGCACGACCGCGCCGCCCGCATGGCCGAGCGACGCCTGCACCAGTGCCGCCTGGTTTAATGCGGCTTGGATGCGCGCCGTGTTATCGCCGGCCGCGGACGTCAGCCGCTGAGTCGTAACCACGGAGGGCAGCTCCACACCTCCGCCGCGATATCCGGCCGAGGAGAAATCCATGATGCTGTTTCCGCGGCCATCCGTAAGGTAGTGCAGGCGATGATCGGCGGCAGGAAATGCCCACTCACTGAAGGTTTGCGCATGCAATACGCAAGCGCCGAGCAACCAGAAAACCGCCCTCATAAGTCAAGATTAGCCTTGGCTTCTTGTCGGGCATCGGGACTGTTGAGAATTGTGAGACCGCTCGCAGCCTCTGTCGTTAGATGAGTTACTTAGTGCCGGTACGCTGCCGTACTGAGCGCTGCCAAACAGATTTGATGCCGGCTATTGCTGTAGCGCCAGTGTCACTTACTGCAGCCTTTTTTGGTCTCCTCAAAGCCGTCGAACAAGCGCGCGGCATTGGCGCCCGCCAGGGTATCCAGCCGGTGCGGCTGCCCCGCCTCGACGGTATAGCGGGCGACCGTCCCTTTCGATCGTAAAAATTCCGCTTCCTTCTTCATCTCCGGGTGCCACATGTACTGGTCGTTCTCGCCGACATACATGAAGACGCACATCTTCGAAATCGCCTGGAGTTTGGCCATGCTGGGCTCCCACATGTATCCAGGGAAGGCGGTCACGGACAAGAAGTATTGAGGATTCAGGGCGGCGACATGGAAGGCGGCAATCCCTCCGTTAGATGGTCCGGCGATATGGAACTTGTTACCCTCGATCTTGTAATCCGCCAGCATCATCTTCAGGAACTCAGGAAAGATGCGCTCGCCGCCCTCGAAGAACAATTGATCGTCAGGCGCGGCCGGCGCGATCACGATGTAACCACGCTTTTCGGCCTCGGCGCGGAGGTTGCGGCTGAGAACACGGTCGACTGTGTCCATCGTTTGCGGCCCGCCGCCGAACGCCAGGATTGCGGGATAAGCCTTCGCCGGATCATATCCATTGGGAAGAACGACCTTATAGTGGACCGTAGTCGCGCCCACCTTCGTCGTCTTCTCCAGCAACTCCGCCCGGACAGACGGAACCGCGAATATCGCAACTCCAATCGCTGCGAGAAATAGCGGCATCTCTTTCGACGTACTTACTCCCATAAACTCACCGCTCCGCTTTCTTCAAAGTAGTCACCGGTGCCATCATAGAGCGTCGGGGCGCAACCGGAAGCACCCACGGGAAAGAGATTACTTCAACCAAGGGCCGGAAGCAACATCCTCTCCTGCCTCCGACTGCCCGTCGATTCGCACCCGCCCGCGATCTAGTGAATTCGGACGCGGCGCGATGCGATCCCGAGAATACCGATCATAATGGACGCCGCCAACCCGCCGAACCCAGGTTCCGGGGTCAAGGTTGCTGTGCGCGTCGGCGCGGTCATGAATCCGGTGCCGTTGAAATTAAACTCACCATTCAAATCTACGGAACTGGAGACCGAGTACAAAATTGGCGGGGAGAACGTGATCTCGAGGATGGTCGTCGATCCGGTGCTCGGGATACTGGGGTTTTGGATAACTTCCAGAGTATTCCCGTTCAGCATTCCCGAGAAATGGAAATCGGTGATCAGCGTGGTGAACGTCCCCAGTGGATTCACGGCAGGGTTGCGTCCAACATAGGTCACATCAATCGTCCCATCTAAAGATAGGTCGCCCACGAATGTTCCGGGCATTCCGTGGTTATTCGTGTAGACATCAGCGGAGTAACCTGCAGTGGCGGCTACCACTTCGTTTCCGCCAACTTCGGTATCAGACGTCGTCACGAAATCCCCGATGTTAGTGTTTACCACGCACCTGTCCAACCCTATGGCGGGATTAGAGAGGCAAAATGGGCCAAGTGTGTAGGACCCGTTCTGCGGCGGTAATGTCACCGTTGATTGGACCACATCCGCGCGGCTAATGGCTTGGCCAGTGCTAAGGGCAATCAAGACTGTTAGCAAAACCGGGGTCCTTGATCGTCTTGGGGTGCGACTCAAAGGCCACCTCCTGTCCCGGTATTATATGGAACACTTCAGTTACCCGTATTACAGAGCACCAATGCTTTGTAAGCGTACTTACATTTGACAGACTTCAGCGTGCGTATTTGCTCAGCTCGTGTTTGGCAACGGCCTCGCAATGCACCTCATCCGGCCCGTCCGCCAGGCGGAGCGTGCGCGCATTGGCCCAAGCGGCTGCCAGGTGGAAATCCTGAGAGATGCCCGCGCCACCGTGGGCTTGGATCGCGCGATCCAGGACCCGTAACGCCACGTTCGGCGCCACTACTTTGATCATGGCGATTTCGGCGCGAGCGGCTTTATTTCCGGCGGTATCCATTACGTACGCCGCCTTGAGAGTCAGCAGTCGGGCTTGCTCGATCTCGATTCGCGAAACGGCGATATCGGCGCGAATGGTTCCTTGCTCTGCCAACGGACGGCCGAAAACGGTGCGCGATTGGACCCGCCGGCACATCGCTTCGAGCGCCCGCTCGGCAACTCCCACTAAGCGCATCGAATGGTGAATCCGCCCCGGCCCCAGGCGCCCCTGCGCGATTTCAAAGCCGCGCCCTTCGCCCAGCAGCAAATTGCCCGCGGGCACTCGCACGTTTTCAAAAAGAATCTCTCCGTGGCCGTGCGGCGCATGGTCGTATCCGAACACCGTGAGCATTCGCTTCACCGTGACACCGGGCGTGTCCATCGGAACCACAATCATGGATTGCTGTTTGTGTTTGGGAGCGGACGGATCGGTTTTCCCCATGAAGATGGCCACCTTGCAACGCGGGTCGCCGGCCCCGGAACTCCACCACTTATGGCCATTAATGACGTACTCACCGCCGTCCCGCACGATGCTCGATTCAATGTTGGTGGCGTCGGACGAGGCCACCCCGGGCTCCGTCATCGCGAAGCAGGAGCGGATTTCGCCGCACAGCAGAGGCTCGAGCCAGCGCTGTTTCAGTTCCGGCGAACCGTACCGTTCCAGCACCTCCATGTTTCCGGTATCGGGTGGCGAGCAGTTGAACACTTCCGGGGCCATGGCGGAGCGCCCCATGATCTCGCACAGCGGCGCGTATTCCAGATTTGTTAGTCCGGCGCCGTGCTCGCTTGCCGGCAAAAACAGGTTCCACAGCCCGGCCGCGCGTGCTTTCGGCTTCAGTTCCTCCACGATGGACGCCGGCTCCCATTTATCGGGGCCATGGCAATGCGCCAGCCAGGCCGCTTCGTTGGGATAGATGTGTTCTTCCATGAAGCCGGTCAGGCGTTTTTGTAGCTCTTCCACTTTGGCGGAGAATTCGAAATTCATCGCATTCCTCGAAACGCTACCGGTACGTGTGTAACTCCGGGTTGCTCAAGTGCGAAACCACGTTGAACGAATGCAAGCGCAACTCGCCCGGAAGCACGCGGAGCATCGTCACCGAGCTGTTCAGCAGCACGCCGGCAAGGCGCATGGCGCGGGCATCTTCAATATCCAACGCTTTCGCCGTCCAAACACCAATCGGGGTAGCAGAGGTAAATACCGCGATATGATCGTCGCGGCCGAAATGTCCGAGCCGCAACCGGCACTCGAGCACACGCTCGCGAAAAGCCGCCCAGGATTCTCCTTCATAGCGGTACTGCTCCGAAATCCACGCCGACACCAACTGCCGGTCGCAGCGCATCCAGCGCCGGTGAACCGCGGCTCCAGGCTCATCCGCATTGTCCCGCGCCTGCTGCTCCATTGCCTCGTACTCGCTCCGAAACACCGCATCCTCCGCGCAAAGCTGCGGCGCTAGCGCACGGTATACCTCCGCGAGGTCGAACTCGTTCCAGCCGCAATCTCTCACAATCGCTGGGAAAGGGCGTCCGCCAGCAGCATAAGCGGCGGCCGTTTCGTTGGCCGTCTGTTGCTGGCGCGATAGAGTCCCGGTAAACGCCGCCGCAAAGTCCATCCGCTGCGACGCCCAAAACTCCCCGAGGAAACGGGCCTGCTTCCGCCCCAAATCCGAAAGTGAATCGTATTCGGCCCGAGTGCCTGCCTGACCATGGCGCACCAGGTAGACGCGGCTCAACGGTTTATCTCCGCCAGCCGCACGGCTGTCCGGGCCAAGGCGCGCACCTGGCCGTTGAAATTGCGGAAACGTTCGTCCCGCGTTTGGCCGCAATGAAATCGAAAATAGATCTGCTGCAAAATCACCGCCAGCTTGAACACGCCCAGCACCTCGTAATAGCCGATTCCGCTCACATCGCCTCCGCTGCGGGCGGCATAACGCTCGAGGAATTCATCGCGGGAGAACCAGCCGGAGCGCGGCCGATGGAGGGCAGAGGAAGCGTAGGAATCGTTCTGGATCGCCTCGGGCGCCCACGTCCAGTAGCACAGGGTCAGACCGAGATCGGCAAGAGGCTCGCCAACCGTCGCCATCTCCCAATCGAGCACGGCTTCCACTCGTCCGCCATCGGCACTCAGCATCACGTTATCGAGCTTGTAATCGTTGTGCACTAACGAGGCGCCCTGGGTTCGCGGCAGGCGCTCCGCGAGCCAGCGAATCACCGTGTTCATCTCCGGCAGTTCTTCGGTCTGGGCGCGCTGCCACCGCTCCGTCCATCCGCGCACCTGCCGTTCGACAAAGCCCTCTACCTTGCCCAACGCCTCCAAACCTGACGCGCTTACGTCGATGGAACGTAATCTCGCCAGGCAATCGACGAACGTCTCGCTGACCCGTCTGGCGTGATCGGGAATCGCGGCTAACTGCGGCGGCATCGCGTCCCGAATGATCAGCCCCCGCCGCCGCTCCATCAGGAAGAACGTGCAGCCGATCACCGCCGGCTCCTCGCACAGCAGCACTACCCGCGGCGCTTCCGGAAAATATGGAGCGATTGCGCGAAGCACGCGGAACTCGCGCGCCATGTCGTGTGCTTTCGGCGCTACCGGCCCGAGCGGAGGGCGCCGCAAAACGTACTCGCGCCCGCCGAACCGCACCAGGTAAACCAGATTCGAGTGGCCGTACGGAAACTGCTCAACCGCGATCTCGGAAGCACCGCCGAACTGCGATCTCAGATAGGCAGCCAAAGCCTGGCGGTCCAGTTCTTCGCCCGCCCGAACCGGCGCAGTCTCGGATTTCAATTCGACACTCGCTCCCATGCGCTCGATTCTCCAGCCTATCAGGAGAGCTCTGCCCTGCTGATATACTGGCGGACCAGACATGGCGCTGAGCAGGCGTGGTTTCATCCAAGGTGGGCTGGCTGCGAATGCACTTTCGCGCGTTCGGGCCCAGGAAAACTCCCCGGCCGCGCTGCGCATGGCTCGTGTTCTAAATCGCATTAGCTTCGGCGAACTTCCGCCCGTGCCCGTGCGCTATGCGAAGGTGCTGATCGCCAGTACGCTGGCAAGTGCGGCTGCAGGCACTCGGATCGGCTCGGCCGGTATTATCCGGCAACTGGTGAAGGAACAGGGCGGCAAACCGGAAGCGCCGATCTGGTTCGATGGCATGAAAGTGCCGGTGAGCCAGGCCGCGCGGGTGAACGCCACGCTGAGCGACGCCGCAGCCTCCGACGATAGCGACCTCCGCAACGTGGCCCACACCGGTACGTGTCTCACCGCGGTTGGCCTCGCAATGGGCGAGCGCGTGGGGGCCTCGGGGCAGGACGTGCTTTCGGCAATAGTGACCGGGTATGAGGCCGCCGGGCGCATGGCCGAAGCGATCGCGCCGCCGCGCGAAGCCCTCAGCGGCAGTTGGGGCCGCGGCTTCCACGCTTCGGTGATCGTGGCGTTCGGAGGAGTCGCTGCCGCGGCCAGACTTCTGCGGCTCAGCGATGAGCAAATGGCCAATGCCATCGGCTTAACGGCTACCACCATGGGCGGTCTCGCCATCGGCACGAACAGTTGGGCGCGCGAATATCACGCCGGCAATGCGGCTCTTTGCGCCGTCAATGCCGCGCTGGCTGCCGGCCGCGGCTACACGGTAAATCCCGACATGCTGGAAGCGCCGCGCGGTTTTCTGGCCGTCTTCGGTGGCGATAGGGGCGCCGTTCAGGCAAACACCACCAGCCTCACTAGGGAATTACAAGGTAACTGGCAGATCGCCCGCTATCTGGCTATCAAACTGGTGCCCGGCGCGCACGCCTTGCAACCGGCGGTGGAGGCGGCCATTCACGCCGCTCGCGAGGCCGGTGTTCCCGCGGAACAGATATCCAAGATTTTGGTTTCCGGGCCGCAGATCCGCTCGATCGGCAGCCATAGCGTACCAACCAATCTGGCGGAAGCGATTCACAGCTTGCCCTATTTCCTCGCTTCGGCCGTCGCCGATAAAGATTTCTCCTGGGTCCATACCACGCCCGAGAAAATCAATCGCCCGGTGATCGCGCGCCTCATTCGCCTGGTGGAAATCGATCCTTCGCCAAAGGCCGTCCACTACGACTGGAGCTGGGGAGCGACCGTCACGCTGGTTACCGCTTCCGGCTCCTCCTACACCAGCACCATCGATGCGCCCAACGGCAGCGCGCCGCGAGGCATTGAATGGAACGCGGTGGATGCGAAATACAAAGCACTGATGCCGGAATCCGGCCTCTCCGCGGCGCGCATCAACCAGCTTTTGCAGACTATCCACGATTTCGATCGCCTAAAGAAGATCTCCGAGTTCACAGCCCTGCTGGCAGTATGAGTGGCGCTGCCGAATTCCTCAAGGCGAGAGATTGCCTGCTCGCCGCCGGCGCCGAATATGAACGCATCTACAGAGATTTTTCATGGCCCAAACTGGATCGGTTCAACTGGGCGCTGGACTATTTCGACGTGCTGGCGTCCGGCAACTCCAGCGTGGCGCTCTCGATTGTGGATGAGAACGGCGTCCTGACCACGCGCACGTTTGCCGAACTTCGCGAACGCTCCAACCGGATTGCCAATTTTCTGCGCGCTCTCGGCGCCCATCGCGGCGATCGTATCCTGGTGATGCTTGGCAACGAAGCGCCGCTCTGGGAAGTGCTGCTTGCCGCAATGAAACTTGGCGCGGTGGTTGTTCCGGCTACTCCTCTCTTGAACGCTGAGGACCTTTGCGATCGTATGGCGCGCGGCGACATCCGGCACGTAATCACGAATTCCGTTCACACGCCCAAATTTCAACAGGTGGCCGGCTCGTACACACGCATCAACACGGGAGAGAAGATTTCGGGCTGGTATTCGCTCGAAGACGCCGGCGGGCAGGACGCCTCGTTTATACCGGATGAGTCCACGTCCGCTCGCGACCCGCTGCTGCTCTATTTCACCTCGGGAACAACCGCGAAACCCAAGCTCGTCCAACATTCCCATGAGAGCTACCCGGTGGGACACCTCTCGACCATGTATTGGATCGGCTTGCAGCCGGCCGATTTGCACTGGAATATCAGCTCACCCGGATGGGCCAAACATGCCTGGAGCTGCGTGTTTGCGCCGTGGAATGCAGGCGCATCCGTATTCGCCTTCAATCAGCCGCGATTTGTTGCCCGGGATGGCCTGGCAGCTCTGGTGCGCTACGGCGTCACAACATTGTGCGCACCGCCGACCGTCTGGCGATTATTCGTCCAGGAGAACCTCTCCGCCTACCCGGTCCGGCTGCGCGAACTCGTCAGCGCCGGTGAGCCGCTGAACCCGGAAGTAATCGAGCGCGTCGAAAAGGCGTGGGGCTTGATCATCCGCGATGGCTACGGCCAGACCGAAACCACGGCCATGATCGGCAATGTGAGCGGGCAAGAGCTAAAGCCGGGCAGCATGGGCAGGCCGTTGCCGGGTTACCAGGTGGAACTGCTCGATGACAACGGTAGCCCCGCTCAGGAGGGCGAGATTTGCTTGCCTTTATCCGCGCGGCCGCTCGGATTGATGCTGGGATATTTGCACGATCGTATTGTGGGATCGGACGACCAAACCGATGGCTACTACCACACAGGCGACGTCGCGCGCCGCGATGCCGATGGATTCATCACCTTCATCGGACGTAAAGATGACGTATTCAAGGCCTCCGACTATCGCATCAGCCCTTTCGAGTTGGAGAGCGCCCTGCTCGAGCACAAGGCAGTGGCCGAGGTAGCCGTGGTTCCGACTCCGGATGCGGTGAGATTGGCAGTTCCGAAGGCTTTTATTACCCTGCGCGCAGGTTACGAGCCCGGCCCGGATCTGGCCCGCGAGCTATTTGACTTTATTCGCAAACGCTTGGCGCCATACAAGCGCATCCGGCGTTTGGAATTTGCCGGCCTGCCAAAAACGATCTCAGGCAAAATTCGGCGCGCGGAGTTGAGAAGGACGGAGCTCGATCGCTCAACCACCGAACGCAAGCCACAGGAATTCTTCGACGCAGACTTTTCGACCACCTCTTCGGCATAGCCCACGGAAATACCACCAGGCGGCTGACGTCAGAATCAAACATTAACAGGAAGAGTGGAGGTTTCTATGCTGCGGAAATTTGCGCAGTTCCTCCTCGCAATGTCGTTTCTGATGGTACCGGCAGCCGCTCAGCGCGGCGGTGGGGGATTTCATGGCGGCGGGGGGTTTCACGGCGGCATGGGTGGTGGGTTTCGCGGTGGCATGGGCGGAGGGTTTCGCGGCGGAGGGTTCGCCGGACCGGGATTTCGTGGTGGAAGGGGATTTCGCGGAGGCTTCTTTCGGGGAAATCGCTTCGCTTTCGGCTTCGGCTTCCCGGGTTTCTGGGGTTGGCCTTATTACGCTTACGGCTGGGGGTATCCTTATTACGCCTACGGATGGGGCTATCCATACTACGGTTCCTACGGTTATCCCTATTCATACCCATACGCTTACTCGTATCCGTATGGCTCTGCCTATGCATACGGCGGACAAGCCCAGAGTTCCTGCCCCGCAGCGAATGGGATGCCGCTCTACCTGATCAAGCTGACCTATGAGAAAAACATCTGGGTAGCTCAGAACTACTGGTATACCCCGGGAACGCTGAATTTTATTACGTTGCAAGGGGAGCAGAAGAAAACGCCAATTAGTTCCATCGATCGTGCCGCCACATACCAGCTAAATAGTGAATGCGGCCTGAATTTTCAGTTTCCCAAGTGACCCGCGCCTAGCGGACGCGCAACAGAATAACGCCATGGCCTGGGACTTCCGCCGACCAGGCCGGCCCGCTAGCCTTCTGTTCCGTGTGGCTCCACAAATCCCGAATGTATGACGGAACATTGGTAATTCCGGTATCCTTCCATTGGAACGTCACCTTGGCTGTCTCGCTCGCACGGTTGAATACGGCCACTGCGGTGTCTCCGTTCGCCAGCGGCTTGGTCCATACCTCTTGCCGGCCCAATTGCCAGACACGCTTAGCCTGCCTCCCGGCTCTATCCTGATCGACCGCGATCACCTCGCGATTTGTCAGAATGTCGCGGATCGCTGCGGACATATTGCGCACGTCGTTGCCGGCAATCAACGGGGCAGCCAGCATAGACCAGAGGCTCATATGCGTCCGGTATTCCGTGTCCGTCATGTGCCCGTTGCCGATCTCCAGCATGTCGGGATCGTTCCAGTGTCCCGGCCCGGCATAAGGGGCCAGCGCGTTCTGGCCGAAGCCGATGCGGCTCATCGATTCCCAGGAGTCGCTGATATCGCCTCCCGTGCGCCAGAGATTCGCCCCCACCGCGGGGGCCCATTTCCACACCTCCCCAACGCCGTACTGGCACACGCTGAAAACAATGTCGCGGCCGGTGGCCAGCAGGGCATCGCCCATCTTTTGATACACGGCCTGCATTTCCGAATCCTTGTACACGGTGAAAGCGCCGCACCAGTCGTATTTCAAATAGTCGATGCCCCAGGCGGCATAGGTCCGCGCGTCCTGCTCTTCGTGGCCGTAGCTGCCTTCATAGCCCTCGCACGTGTTTGGCCCGGGGGATGAGTAAATGCCGAGCTTCAGGCCCTTCGAATGAACGTAGTCGGCCAGTGCCTTCATGTCGGGGAATTTCTTGTTGGGCTGAATATTGCCATGTGAATCGCGTTCGCCCTCCCAAGTGTCATCGATATTGACGTAAACGTAGCCGGCATCCCGCATACCGTTCGCCGCCATGGCATCGGTGATTTGGCGAACTGTCGCGTCATCGATGCGGCCCGCAAAGTGATTCCAACTGTTCCATCCCATCGGAGGCGTGCGCGCGAGTCCGTTGTCCCGAACCGGATGCAGGACAGGCGGCTCGATCCGCGCGGGAAGCGCACCCTCGCCCTCCGGCACGTGATGGGCGACCATCACTGGCCCGGCGCCCTGAGGGGTCACCTGCGTTACTTCGAGATCCTCTCCAACCCGCTTGATGCGATACGTAACCCTCCGCTCGCCGCCTAAGAGCGCCATCCCAGCGCTGATCGTGAAGCCCTCGGGACCACCCTCACTCTTGTCTATCGAATAAAGGTGCAGCGTCGCTCGAATTGTGCCGGCGATGCGGCCGCCCTCCTGCTTCAAATGGAAATACACCCGCCGCATCGTGCCATCGCCGTTCGGCGTGGCCATGAGCCAGTTACCCGTGAGATCCACGGTAGCGCAAGCTGGAATCAGGAGAAACAGAGGAAGGAAAAACTTCGAAAAAACCAAGACACTTCCAGGATAAACGATCGCTAGCCCCAGGCTTGCGCAAGCAAGACCAACCCAATCGCAATCAATCCAACGTGAACCACGAGCTGAAACCGGTCCGGGTCTAAGCGGTGGTTGATTTTCCGTCCCAGAAACGTCGCAGCCACCACTAACGGTAGCGAGCCGGCAAACAAGTAGCTCACTTGCGAAGTCCACAGCCCGCCTAACCCATAGCCGCACATACCGATCACGCTCGCGGGTAGGAAGTACGCCTGAAGAGTCGCTCGAAATTGTTTCGGAGGCCAGCCGCGGAGCCCGCCATACATCGCCAGCGGAGGTCCGTTCATCCCATACGCGCCGCCCAGAATTCCTGCCGCAAACCCAAACAGCCATGCGTACCGGTCGTTGGTCAGTTCGGCGCGTAGTCGGCCGACGAGAGAGTACGTCGAGAACGAGATAATGACTACCCCGAGGATCGCTTTCACCGCTGGTTCCGGAACCGATTTCAACAGCCACAGGCCCAACGGGATGCCTGCTAAGGTCGAGAGCACCAGTGATGCAGCGCTGCGCATATGAATGTGACGCCAGTCTTGCACAACCGCGATCAGCGCTATGGTGATGGATGCCAGCACTGCAACCGGCGCAGCCACTCGAACTGGTAAAACCAATGCGAGCAGCGGCACCGAGATCAGCGCCTCTCCAAATCCCAGGGCCGATCGAACCGCCGAGGCCAGGAAAAGCACGCCGAGGACGGCGGAAATTTCCAGTGTCACAATGCGTTTCTCTGCCCGCTTTCACATTCCTCGCGCCATTCGTCGTAGTTCGCCCGGCACATCACCGCACTCGGATGGTCGCGATCCAGAGTTTTCTCGAAAACGTCAAGCGCCTTGCGAAATAGCTCTCCAGCCGGTTCGAGCTTCCTTTGGGATCGCAATAGCACCGCCAGATTGTTCATGGTCATGGCAGTATCCGGATGATCGGGTCCCAGAATCTTCTCCTTCAAATGCAGCGACCACCAATAGAACGCCTCCGCCAGCAGGATGTTCCCGCGCCGGTAGTTGAGTGCGGCCAGGTTGTTCAAATTCACCGCCACCGCATAGTTTTCCTGCCCCAGTTGGCTTTCAAAGGTATGCAGCGCTCGCTGGTAAAGTTCTTCGGCCTCCTCATGCCTGTCCTGCGCATCCACCATCGCCGCCAGAGTGGCCACATCGGCCGCCACCTCCGGATGCGCATCTCCCAGCACCTTCGCACGAATCTCCATGGCCCGGCGCGCATATTGTTCCCCTTCCGCGTAATCGCCGCGCGAGTACGCGAGCCCACCGAGATTGTGGTGCACGCTAGCAGCTTCTGCGTGGTCCGGGCCCAGCGCCACGGTGATGATTCGCAAAGCTCGCCGGTAGAACTGCTCCGCCATCTCGAACCGCCCCGTGTACCGGCACAACATCGCATAAGCATTCAAGACTGAAGAGATATGAAGATCGTCCGGAGCTAAGTTGCCTTCGGCTATCGCCAGAGCGCGCTCGAAAAGCGGCTCCGCTTCCCGGTACCGCCCTTGAACCCGCAGAATATCCCCGAGGTGACAAAACGATCGTACGCGCAGCCGCGCTATCTCGCTCGCGCCGGGCAGCGCCTCCGCCATCGCAACCGAGCGCCGGAAAAGGCTCTCTGCTTCGGAGTACAACCCAAGATCCTGGTGAATCGAGCCATAGGTATTCAGCACGTTCGCTAAATCCGCGGTCCCCGCCTGGCTTTCCCGTTCGAGCAGCCGCACCGCGCGGGCGCACAGCAGGCGCGACTGTTCGAAACGCCCTTCCACATGCGACTGTAGTGCCCGTTCGTGAAGCCGTTGCGCCTTCGCCGGCATAGTGTCATCATATATTGCCCGTCCGGCCGGACAGCGGCGCCCATACGTCTCGCGTAAGCTAAAAATATACCTATGAAAATCGGCATCGACCTGGGCACCACCAACTCTGCCCTGGCCTATATCGACGAACGCGAGGCCGAAGACCGCGATTTCCCCCCGGTCCATATCTTTCAAACGCCACAGATAGTGGCGGCCGGGCGCGTGGAGCCGCGCCGCACTCTCCCCTCCTTCCTGTTCCTCGAAGACAGCCAGCCCGTCGGCGTTTATGCCCGCGAACAGGGTGCGCTGGTCCCCACCCGCCTGGTTCATTCGGCCAAATCCTGGCTCTCCAACCCGGATGTGGATCGCACCGCCAAAATCCTCCCGTGGGATTCCCAGGAGATGGGCCGGATCCTTTCTCCCGTCGAAGTCTCCACGCGATTTCTTTCGAAATTCCGCGAAGAATGGGACCGCGCCACCGGCGTGGCGCTCGCCGAACAGGACATCGTTCTCACCGTGCCGGCTTCCTTCGATGAGGAGGCGCGCGAGCTTACCGTCATGTCCGCGCGCGAGGCGGGCATCGAGCGCCTTACCCTGCTCGAAGAACCCGCCGCGGCCTTCTATTCCTGGATCGCCCACAGCCTCACCGAATCCCGCAAGAAGCTGTTTGACGGCCAGATCGTGCTGGTTTGCGACGTCGGCGGCGGCACCAGCGATTTCAGCCTCATTCGCGTGTCTCGGGAAGGCGACCTCGTCAATTTCACTCGTACCGCCGTGGGCAAACACCTCCTTCTGGGCGGCGATAATCTCGATCTCACCCTCGCCTGGCTCGCCGAAACCAAGCTCGGCGCGCAGCTTTCTATCCGCCAGCGCAGCGGCCTCCGCCGCCAGTGCTCCGCCGCCAAGGAGCGCCTGCTCAATGACCCGAATCTAAAAAGCGTCGAAATTACGGTCCTCGGGTCTGGCGCTTCCGTTATCGGCAAATCCCTCAAAACGGAAATCCTCAGGGAAGAGGCGCTCGAGCTGGCCCTCGAAGGCTTCCTGCCTTTAAGCCCCCGCGGCGAGGCCCCCAAGGAAGAAAAACGCAATCTGTTCCGCGAACTGGGCCTTCCTTATGTTTCCGATCCCGCCATCACTCGCCACCTGAACGCCTTTCTCGAACCTACAGGCCAGGTTCCCGATGCCATCCTCTTCAATGGCGGCTTTTTCATTCCCGAAATTCTCCGCGAGCGCGTGGCCGATGCCGTGGGCCATTGGTATGGACGGCGCCCCGAAATCCTCGAAAACGTCGATCTCGATCTCGCCGTGGCTCGCGGCGCCGCCTATTACTCCTACGTGCGCACCACCGGAAGCGGCGTGCTGGTCCGCGGAGGTCTGCCGCGCACTTACTATATTGGTCTCGGCGAAACCGCAGACGAAGGCCAAGCCCAAACCCAAACTCAAGGAAAGCTCGCGGCCGTGTGCCTCGTGCCCCGCGGCGCCGAAGAAGGATCCACCGTCGAGATCGATAACGCCGCCCTCCAACTCGTCGCCAACCGCCCTGTCTCCTTTCGCCTCTACAGCTCCCTTACCCGCACCGACGATCGCCTGGGCGATGTCGTCGAATTCGCCGCTGACGATCCCGGCCTGCACCAGCACGCTCCTCTTCACGCCGTCATCCGCTTCGGCAAGCGCGCCGAGGAGCGGTTGATCCCGGTGAAACTGGGCGCGCGGCTGAGCGAGATCGGAACGCTCGAGACCTGGTGTGAATCTAAGATCAGCGATAACCGCTGGCGTCTCGAATTTGCGCTGCGGAAAAGCGCCGCCGAATCGCCCTCGCAAAGGCCAGTCTCCCTCCTTACCGATGGCGCCACGCGCAGAGCCGCCGCGGTGGTCAGCGACGAGGCGCTCGCTTCCTCGCTCGATTTGATCGCCGCGGCATTTTCGACTACCACCAAATCTCCTATCGCCCCCGAAGAACTCCCCGCTCGCCTGGAGCAGACGATGGGCCTGGGCCGCAACTCGTGGCCACTCGCCGCCATTCGCAAAATGGCCGATACCTTTCTCGCCGCCGCTGATGGCCGGAAGAAGAGTCCCGCCTATGAAATGCGCTGGCTGAATCTTTGCGGCTTCTGTCTACGGCCCGGCTTCGGCTATCCCGGCGACGATTTCCGCATTGAACAGGCGCGCCGCCTGTTCGCCTCCGGCCTTACCTACGGCAACCACGCCCAATGCGAGATCGATTGGTGGATCTTCTGGGGACGCCTGGCCGGCGGCCTCAACCGCAACCAGCAGGCCGATATCTATCAGCGCCTCTCCGGCCTCATTCTCCCCCGCGGCCATAAGAAACCGCAGCGCCTCAATTCCGCCCTTCTGCGCGAGTTGTGGCGCACGGCCGCGACGCTCGAACTCCTTCCCATCGGCACCAAGACCGAATTGGGCGATGCACTCATCAAGCGCGTGAAAGCCGGCGATTTCAAAGAGAGCGAACTGTGGTGCCTCTCCCGTCTCGGCGCGCGCCAGCTCTTCTATGGCCCCATCAACTTGGTCGTCCCTCCTAGCACCATCACGCGCTGGGTAGAAGCTCTGCTCAACGTCGCGAGCGCAGGCGACGTCCTGGCTGCGTTAGCTCGCGCCACCGGAGATCCGACCCGCGATCTCTCCGCCACCACCCGTCAAACGGTAAAACACAAGCTCGAAAAACTGCCTCAACCCGAGCGCCTCCTGGCCGTGCTCGAAGGCGAAGAAGAAGACGATCGCACCCTCGGCCGCATCTTCGGCGAAGAGTTGCCCTCGGGGCTGGTGCTCGCCCCGCAGGCGAGTGCTTAGCATGACCACCCTTTACGACCAGGACTTTTTCGAGTGGACCCGCGAAGTAGCGCAACTACTGCGCGACGGAAGATTTGCGGAGATCGAGGTTGAACATCTCGCCGAAGAAATCGAGGACGTCGGCAAGCGGAACCAACGCGAAGTCTGGAGCCGGTTGCGCTTCGCGATCCGTCATCTGCTGAAGTGGGCAGTTTCAGCCGGATCTCCGGAAGCGAAGTTGGAAAGCCTCCATCACCACCCACCGCAACGAACCTGGAGCACATCTTCGAGCAGTCTCCCAGCCTTTTGCAGAACGGCCGGGAACAACTCTCAGAACTCTATTCGGAAGCGGTCAGCGTCGCCATAATCGAAACCGGCCTCCCCCGCGAATGTTTCCCCGCCCAGTGCCCCTACACCTTCGGACAAATCATGGATTTCGATTTTCTGCCCGAATAGCCTTGCCCAGCAGAAATCTCTCCACCTTCTCTCCCATGTAGTCCAGCACGTTCAGCAACTCGTGCCCTGAGTTCAGAACTTCAAGCTTCACGTTCGCGTGCCCTGCCGCAAACTCCTCCGAATAGGCGGCCGGCACAACCTCATCCTGGCGGCCGTGAAAAATGAGCGCGGACTGGCGAAAATCTGGATAGTCTTCATACTGCGCGCCATCTTCGAGCAGCGCATAACTCAGCCGCCGCGGTTCGCCGTCAGCGTAGTGAAAGACCTCCATCCAGCCGCTGCGCCGCCAAATCTCAACTTTTTCCTTACCCAGTTGCTCCGCCCACCGGCGCGCGAATCCAAACGCCGGGGCGAGCAGCACCAGGCGCCTCACCTCCGCATGCCGCGCTGCAAACAGCGCCGCGAGATATCCACCCATGCTGGAGCCGATCAACTCCACCGGCTCGGTGCCCACCGCCTCCCGGATCACTGCAAGCTGGCCGGTGATCGTGAGGTGTTCGAAATCGCCGGCCGCGAGATCCGGCGCCTCCACGTTTGCTCCCAACCGCTCCAGGCGCTCGCGGAAGAACCGGGCTTTACTCGATCCAGGCCCGGAAGCGAATCCGTGCAAATAAATTATCCGATTCATCCTGTCTCCTGTCTCCCCGCTCCTTGCTCCCGGCTCCTGACTTCCGGCTCCTTCTCAGGTACTCTTCTAAGGATGCGATATTCGATTTCCTTAGCGGCCGCGCTCGCGCTGTGGCAGGCCGCGCCAGCACTGGCACAGAGGGACACCTGCGCGAACTCCTCCAGCCTGCGACTGTTCAACGGCCGAATTCACACCATGGATGGGCAGGACTCCATCGCCACGGAAGTAACCATCCAGCACGGGCGTTTTGCTTATATCGGACCGGCGCGGGGCGCGCGGCTCGATCCCTGCACTCGATCGATTGACCTGCGCGGGCGCACCGCCGTGCCCGGCTTGATCGACAATCACAACCACATCGTGCTGCTGGGGCTGCGGCCGGGTTACGATACACGCCTCGAAACGGCGGGATCGATCGCCGATGTGCAAGCACTCATTCGGGCCCGCGCGAAGAACGTGCCGGAAGGGCAGTTCATCACCGCCATGGGTGGCTGGAACCCGGCGCAATTTGCCGAAAAACGGCTGCCCACCTCGGCGGAACTCGATGCCGCTGCGCCAGACCATCCCGTGATTGTTTACCAGGCGTTCACAGGCCCCGCTGCCGTGAACAGCCGAGCCAAAGCGTTCTTCACCGCGAAGGGAATCGCCGTGAACGACACGGGAATTATCGCGGCGAACGCGCCCTCGGTGGCCGCGCTCGACGCTCTCCGTGCCGCCCAGACCTTCGCAGACCAGAAGCGCGGCACCCTGGACGCCATGGCTTACGCCGCGAGCGTTGGCGTTACCACCAGCGCCGATATGGGAGCCTTCGTCATCCCCGGTCTGCCCGATATTCAAGATTCCTTCGCCATGGATACTCTGGCCAGCGGCGACCCCTTTCACATGTACGATGCCTTTAACGAGCTGCACCGCGAAGGCAAGATGTCCATGCGCCTGCGGATTTTTTTTCTGAGCATGGACACGCAGCCGAGTATTCCGCTCCTCCGCGAGCGGCTGCTGAATTCGCTTCTCTACTTCGGCGACGATATGCTGCGCCTTTCAGGAATCGGCGAATTCGCCACTCAATGGCCGCTATTCGGCAACGCCGCGCCGCCGCCGAACTACACTGCCGCGCTCGAACTGATCGCAAAAATGGGCTGGCCGTTCCAGCAGCACAGTCTCTCGGCGGCCGAAGACCAGCTCACCGTGAACACGTTTGAAAAAGTCAATGCGACGATCCCCATTCGCGACCTGCACTGGTCGATCGCGCATGCTCCCCGCATCGACGCGGCCACGGTAAACCGCCTGAAGGCCATGGGCGCCGGCATCGCGATTCACCCGTTCACCTATCTGAACGCGCAAGGCGGCGGGCCGCCGGTGCGCATGATCCTGGACAGCGGAATCCACGCCGGAGCCGGTTCCGATTCCGCGCAAATTTCGACCCTCGACCCGTGGCTGATGATTTATTACCTGGTGACCGGCAAAAACGCGGCCGGCGTATTAGTAAACGACAAGCAGCAGATCACGCGCGCCGAAGCCCTGCGGCTCTACACCGCCAACAACGGCTGGTTCCTTCACGAAGAGGACAAACTCGGCTCGATCGAGCCCGGCAAACTGGGCGACGTCGTAGTGCTCAACCAGGATTATTTCGATTCCAGCAAGGTTTCGGATGACGGGGTCCGGCGGCTGAAATCGGTGCTGACGGTGGTGGGCGGCAAAGTGGTCCACGATGAGATGCGGTGATTTGCGGTTAGCCTTACTCTGTAGCTGTGATCAGGCCTTTGCTCCTTGCTGCCTGTTCGGCGTTGGCGTGTTACAGTTTGCTCGCCCAGAACCCTGCCTGGCAGCCGCCGGCGGGCCACACGCAAATTCCCATATGGCCGGGAAATCCGCCTGACGCGGAGTTCGGCCCGCCGGCTAACACCGAAACGACAGAGGCGGGGGACTCGCTGGTTGCGGGCAGGCCATGGCTCGACGTGCAGAACGTCTCCCGACCTACGATGACGGTCTATTCGCCCGAGGGAAAGAACACCGGCGTTGCGGTCGTCGTTTTTCCGGGCGGGGGCTATGAGGACCTCGCCATTGATTTCGAGGGTACGGAGGTCTGCGATTGGCTGACGCCGAAGGGGATCACCTGTGTGCTGTTGAAGTACCGCGTACCGCACTCGGGGCCGCAGTACGACACCAAATGCCAATGTCAGGTGAATCCAAAGGCCCCGATGGCGCTCCAGGATGCGCAGAGGACATTGGGCCTGATCCGCTTCCACGCCGCCGAGTACCATATCGATTCGCACAAAGTCGGCGTGCTCGGGTTCTCAGCAGGCGGTCACCTGGTTGCCGATATCAGCACGCATTTCGAGAGACGGGCGTACCCTGCCATCGATGCCGCCGATAAAGAAAGCTGCCGCCCGGACTTTGCCGTAGCCCTTTATCCGGGACATCTCGTGACTGGGATTCGGGACATTCCTGTTACACGCCAGACGCCTCCTACCTTTTTGCTGCATGCCGAAAATGATCCGGTGGATACTGTCAACAACTCTCTCGTTTACTACACAGCCCTGAAGAATGCCGGGGTTCCAGTGGAAATGCATTTGTACGCGGAAGGCGGCCATGCCTTCGGGCTGCGGCGCACACATGACCCGATAACCAGATGGCCTGAGCTGGTAGAGGCGTGGCTGCAAACGATCGGGATGATTTCACCGTAATGCGGGACTTGCCGCCCATGCCGCTCAAGCCGCTGAAAACAGGCCCGAAACATTTTTGTAAGAACCCTTGCACCAGTTCTAGTCCTTTGCTATATTGACAAGTACCACCGAATTGAGGGTCTTCAAAAGGTGATGTGAAACGCGGTTGCCAAGCGCAGCCTGCGGTGATAGATTAAAGCTAAGATCCTCTGTAAGGAACGGTAACAAAACTCCGGACGAATCCTGTTCGGAGCGGATACGGCCTTCCTGCTTTGCTCTTTTGAGTTTCTGAAATTTCTTGAGCTGCATTGGCATCTCCTTTAATGGGGAATTTGCGGTGTGGCTAAAACAAGTTTCGAGGCCTGCAGTTGATTCCGCCGCTCGGCCATAACGAGCCGACGGCAGTTTTCGGCTGCGCAGATCTTTGACAATCTGGTTGGATGTAGTAGAAACGAACTCGTCAGAATTTTGAGTAACAAGCTGGGGCGATTTAAACTCTAACGTTTTCAACGAGAGTTTGATCCCGGCTCAGAATCAACGCTGGCGGCGCGCCTAACACATGCAAGTCGAACGAGAAAGGGGAGCAATCCCTGAGTACAGTGGCGTACGGGTGAGTAACACGTGGGTAATCTACCTCTTAGCGGGGAATAACCCGGCGAAAGCTGGGCTAATACCGCATAAGCCCGAGAGGGGAAACGCGAAAGCGGCTGAGAGAGGAGCCCGCGGCCGATTAGCTAGTTGGTAGGGTAAAAGCCTACCAAGGCAAAGATCGGTAGCCGGCCTGAGAGGGCACACGGCCACACTGGCACTGAAACACGGGCCAGACTCCTACGGGAGGCAGCAGTGGGGAATCTTGCACAATGGGGGAAACCCTGATGCAGCGA
>DATBID010000517.1:0-6581 GCA_036557125.1 Bryobacteraceae bacterium
TGGTCAGCTTTTTTTCTTTTACGATGTTGACGTCCAGATCGGCTTCGCGGGCGTTCTCGCCGACAACCATTCCCTCGTAAACCTCGGTGCCTGGTGTGATGAAAATTTCCCCACGCTCCTGCAAGTTCCAGATCGCGTACGCCGTGGCTCTACCGGGACGGTCCGCGACTAGCGATCCAGTAGGACGCGTGGGAATTTCGCCCTGCCATTCGATGTACCCGTGAAACAGCGAATTCATGATGGCCGTGCCGCGCGTGTCCGTGAGAATCTCGCTGCGCAGGCCAATCAGCCCGCGAGAGGGGACGTGAAACTCCAGGCGCACCCGTCCTGAGCCGTGGTTCACCATCTTCGTCATCTTGCCTTTGCGCGAGCCGAGCTTCTCGATCACCACGCCAAGGAACGCTTCCGGGCAATCGATCACCAGCAGTTCGAGTGGCTCCTGAAGCTTGTGATCGATCGTGCGCGTAAGGATCTCAGGCTTACCCACAGCCACTTCGTAACCTTCCCGACGCATCATCTCAATCAGGATCGCAAGCTGCAGTTCGCCGCGCCCCATCACTTTGAACGTGTCCGGCCCAAGCTCCTCCACGCGGATCGAAACATTCGTGAGCAACTCCTTATCCAGCCGCTCCCGCAGATTTCGGGAAGTGACCCACTGCCCTTCCCTTCCCGCAAATGGCGAGTTGTTGATCGTGAACGTCATCGAAATCGTCGGCTCATCAATCTGAATTTGCGGCAGCGGTTCCGGTTCATCCACGTTGGTTACGGTCTCGCCAATGGTAATGCCTTCGACTCCCGCGATCGCGAGAATGTCGCCGGGCCGGCCGATCGTCTCATCCACGCGCTTCAGGCCTTCGAAGGAATAGAGCTTGGTGATGCGGGTCGTCTGGAATGTGCCATCGCGCTTGGCGATGCTCACATCATCCCCATGCCGCAGCGTACCGGAGAAGACGCGCCCGATCGCCAGCCGTCCGAGATAATCGGAATAGTCCAGGTTCGCGACCAGCATTTGCAGCACGTCCTCTCCGTCGCCTTTCGGACAGGGAATGTGCTGCACGATGGCGTCAAACAGCGGCCGGAGATCGTTCGAAGGGTCTTCGAGCGAACGCTTGGCTACGCCGGTTTTCGCCACCGTATAGAGCACCGGAAAATCGAGCTGATCTTCGGTTGCGTCGAGATCGATAAATAGGTCGTAGATTTCGTTCAGCACTTCGGGCACGCGGGCGTCCGCGCGATCGATCTTGTTGATCACTACAATCGGCGGCAGCTTGGCTTCGAGCGCCTTCATCAGCACGTAGCGCGTTTGGGGCAGCGGCCCTTCGCTGGCATCCACCAGCAGCATCACGCCATCCACGATCTTCAGCGCCCGCTCCACTTCGCCGCCGAAATCGCTATGGCCCGGCGTATCTACAATGTTGATTTTCACGCCCTGGTAGCGCACGCCGGTAATTTTCGCCAGAATCGTAATACCGCGTTCGCGCTCCAGTTCGTTTGAATCCATCACTCGCTCTACGTGCGCCTCATTGTCGCGGAAAATGCCGCTCTGGTTGAGCATGGCGTCCACCAGCGTGGTTTTGCCGTGGTCGACGTGCGCGATGATAGCGATGTTGCGTGTGGAAGCGTTCATAAAGAAGCGTCGAGAATCTCCCAGATCCGATCCATCCACTCTTCGTGGTCGGGCTTCATGAGCACGGAGCGGAGGGCGAGGACTTCGTCATCCGGTATCCCGAAGAACGCGCCCGGCAACCGCGCCAGCGCCAGATGCAAATTGCGGCGGGCAGCGTTTTCGAAAATTTGTTGGCAGGCGGAAGCGCCTGCCCCGCGGGGCGCCCAGACGACGATGTCAAGTTCGGGAGCGAACGCTGTGACAACGCGCCGGTCGGCCGCCAGCCGGCCGTAAAGATTGAGCGCGGCGCGCCGGGATGCTTCCAGGCCCCGGGCAAATTCCCCTCCGCGGATTAGCGGCAACAGTCTCATCGTCGCCCAAAGCGCGACAGCCGCTGCCCCTGGGCGCGAGCATTCTAGCGAGATCTCGCCCAAGTGCAAGTCGCGCGAGGAAAAATACGTGGCAGGCGAATCGTGTTTATAAAGCGCTCCGACCGCCGGATCGCGAAAGAGCACGCATCCACAGCCATAAGGTTGAAGCCCGTGCTTGTGCGGATCGATCACGATCGAATCCGCTTCCAAAATTCGGTCAAACGCCGCGCGCGTTTCGCGAGCAAGGTTTTCCGCCAAAGTAAAGTAGCCGCCATATGCCGCATCGACGTGGAGCCGGAATTCGTATCGCTTCCGCAGTTCGAGAATTTCCGGAACCGGGTCCACCGAGCCGGTGGCCGTCGTGCCCAGCGTAGCCACTACGCAGCCAACATTTCCAGCGGCCAGCATCCTCTCTAGCGCGTTCGCGTCCAAGCGGCCACGCGTGTCCGTAGGCACTCTGTCGAATGGTAGCCGGAGCACGCCGCTAATGCGCTGGTGCGTGTAATGGGATTGCGCTGAAGCGACAATCTTCTTGCCGGGGCTAAGTTGTCCCGCGACCCACAGCGCCTCCAGGTTCGCCATCGTGCCCCCGCCGGTGAGGTGCCCCAAATGCGTTTCCCAACCGAACATGGCCGCGATCTGCGCCACCGCCTCGCGCTCCATGGCCGTGCTGGCCCGCCCGCCATCGAGCGCGTGATTATTGGGATTGATCCACGTCGCCAGCGCATAAGCCGCCCGCGCCACCGGATGCGGCGGCTTGAGCATCTGGCCCGCATACAGCGGATGAAAATACGGGAAATTGTCTCCGAGGCGGGCAGCGACTTCAGCCAGGACAGAGGACATTTGGCAGGCGGAAGCGCCTGCCCCACCGATTGGGGGCAGGCTGGCGAAGTGGCAATCCAGCTTGTTCAGCGCCTCCTCCAACGCGGCAATAGTTTCCCTTTCCAGCATCACTCCTCGTGTATCACGTCAATCGGGTTTAAGCGCGCCGCCACGCGCGCCGGATAAAGGCCGGCTGCCACCGTAACGCACCACACCGCCACGAGCGCGCCCGCCAGCAGCCCGGCCGGGGGATGAAACTGAATCGTCCAGCCGAAGCTCTGCTTGTTGACTACAAATATCAATAGTAGCGAAAGCACGAATCCAAGCGCCAATCCCAGCGCGGCCGCCAGCAGGCCCAGGAATCCCGCCTCCACCAAAATCATCCTTCGCACCTGCGCCACCGAAGCTCCCAGATAACGCAGGAGACCAAGTTCGCGCCGCCGGTCGAGCACCACGGCCAACAGCGAATTCGCCGCGCCCAGCATGGCTACGACAATGGCCACCGCTTCCAGCGCCCACGTAATCGCGAATGTGCGGTCGAAAATCTCAAGAGCCGTGCGCCGCAAATCCCGGTTCCGCGCAATATTCAGTCCCTGGCCCTTCGTCCGTTCTTCGATCGCCCGCCGCACCGCCTCTTCATCCGCGCCGGGCTTGAGGTAAACGGCCGCGTTCGTCGCCGGTTGTCCCGGAAGATAGCGCAGCAGCGTGGAGCGATCCATCAGCACGAAGCCCTGGCTGCTCGAATAGTCGTAGTAAATCCCGGCAACTGTGAGCTTCACATTCCGCGCCCCCAGAGGCAGCTCCAACTGCTGCCCTACCCGCGTGCCGTACTTGTTCGCGAAAGGCTCGCTAACAATTACGCGATCGTGTCCCGCCAGCGAGGACAAAATCGCCTCCCGGTTCTCGCCCGCCAGAAACCGCAGCCGCGCGTAACGCCGTGTGATCTCGGTTCGCGATCCCCCCAGCGTCGCGCGCTCCCCGCGGAAGTGAAATTCCAGCGCATGGAGAGAATCCACCGCGGCTACCCCCGGAATGCCCTTGAGCATATCCGGCCAATCCGGCGGCAGCGTGCCATACGAACCCCCTGAGCCGCGCGGAACCGGAGTCAAATAAAGATCCGCGCGAATCTGGTTATTCAGCCAAAGTGCCACGGTCTCGCGGAAGCTGCCCACCATGATCCCCACGCTGGCCATCATGGCGATCGCCGTAGCCAGCGCGGTCACGATTACCGAAGTGCGCGCCAGCGACCCTGCCAGACTCCGCCCCGCCAGCAGACTGCCCGCATCGCGCTGCCGAGCAAACCGCGTTCCCCGATTCACACCAAGCACAATCGCCGGCGACAAGAACGCCGTGGCGGCGATCGCCAATAGGGTTGCCAGATAACCGCCCAGCGGCGCGCCGTTCACCGGCCCGGCTAGCGACGCCGCATATGTCAAAATCACCAGCACCCCCGCCCATGCCAGGTACCGCTTCCACCGCACCCGCACGTAATGCTCCCGCGCGCCGCGGCTCATTGCCTCGGTAGGCGCCACGTTCATGGCCTCGCGCGCCGGCCCGAGCGCCGAAATCAAAGCGGTAAGCGCGCCGGCCACCACGCCAATCGCAATTTCGGCAGCCGAAAGCGCAATCGGCGTTGGCCGGCTGGTGGCATAAAGCGCATTCACGGTCCCGGCGATCAGCCCCACCGCTCCCCCAGCCAACAGTCGTCCCAGCGCCACTCCCAACGCAGACCCCGCCAGCCCGAGGAGCAGCGCCTCCGCTAGAAACAGCGCCATCACGGCCGTGCGGCTCGCACCTAACGCCCGCAGGACGCCGATCTCCGCCCGCCGCCGCACCACGCTGATTGAAATCGTGTTGTAAATCAAAAATGCGCCGACCACCAGCGAAATATAACTAAGCACTCGCAGATTCCAGCGGAACGCTCGCAGCATGCGCTGGTTCTCCTCATTGCGGACACCGGGCTTTTCGAGTAAATAAGCGGGCGGCAGCAGTTTTCGAATGGCGCGCTCGACAGCGGCAAAATTTTCTTTGCTCCCCACTGTCACATCGATCCGATCCAGCTTCCCGTACCGCGCGAAGGCTTTTTCGAAAGCCGCGATATCGATGGCTACAAACTCGCTCGGCCCCGCGTCCACTGCTCGCCCTATTCTGTATCGCCCAATCGGCAGCCTCAGATCCTGCCCCGCCCCGGCCCCCAAACGCTTCGCCATCGCTTCTGAAATAATCGCCGCATCCTCGGGCACCCCCGCCAAATCGAACCCATACAGCGGCACCGAACCCGCGCCCGCCACTTCTACCTGCGCTTCCATAACGGGCGAAAAGCGCACGTCAAACGGCAATGCGTCGAGCCGACCGATCCAGCTTTCGTTGATGCCGCCGTTCGCGCGGATTTCGAGATCGGTTTTGCCGGTGAGCGTGGTCAGGGATGAACGAAACGATCCCGTCGCGGCATCGCCTGCAAGGTCGATCGCGACCACCACGGCCACACCCAGCGCCACCGCCAGAATCGTGAGCGCCGTGCGCAGTGGATCATGGCGCAGCGGGCGCAAAATGAGGCTGCGCAGGAGTTTCATGTGGTGGAAACATGATCGGCCCTCGATCGGCAGTCTTTGACCGGCATGGCGATGCGCGACGATGCGACGATGATTTTCAACTTTTTTGTTCTGTTTTGCGCGAAATTACCCCCATTTGCGGGATAACCCGAGCCAGATGTAGCACTTAGGAGAGAGCTTCGACTGCGGCACTGCGCGGTTTTGAGAGATGTGACCATGTCGTAAGTTAGCGATGATATTATCCCGCAGGGCGAAGCGAATCCGGGACCGGGAGCATTGCGTTGGATCTGCAACTGGTGAAATGGCGGGGGTTAGTGATTTTCAAAAAGATGGATTTGTGCGTGATCGGCGCTGCGCGCGGTTGCCCCACGGCACATGACATACTGTCCCTGATGATGCGATCGATCGGATTCCTGGCTTTGCCGTTGTTCGTTGTCTCCGCAGGGGCTGCACAGTGCCCCTCCGCCGCGCCGCTTGATTCCATTGCCGCCCCCGCTTGGAATGGATGGGGCGTAGATCTGGCGAATTCGAGATTTCAGTCTGATGCGCAATTGACGGCTGCGCAGATCCCACACCTCAAGCTGAAGTGGGCGTTCGGCTTCTCAGGTGTGAAGTCGGTTATGGGCCAGCCCTCCGTAGTCGGCGGCCGCGTGTTCCTCGGCGTCGATACCGGCTCCGTATATTCGGTCGATGCCGCGCGCGGCTGTCTTTACTGGTCGTTTGTGGCCGATGCCGCCGTGCGCACGGCCATCACCATCGACCGCGCCGGCCCGCGTTTCGCGGCTTTTTTCGGCGACCTGAAAGCCAACGCCTATGCTGTGGATGCCTCCACGGGCGAACTCCTCTGGAAGGTCCATGTGGATGACCACCCCTCAGCTCGCATCACCGGAGCGCCGAAAGTGTTCGAAGGCCGAATCTACGTTCCGGTTGCTTCCGGCGAGGAAGGCGCGGGCGTAAATCCCAAATATGCCTGCTGCACATTTCGCGGCAGCGTTGTGGCGCTGGATGCTGTTACGGGCAAGCGGATCTGGAAAACCTACATGATCCCCGAGGAGCCGAAACCTGTAGGCAAAAACGCAAACGGCGTGGAACGTTTCGCACCGGCCGGCGCGGGCGTCTGGAGTTCCCCCACCATTGACGCGGGGCGCCGCTCGTTGTATATCGGAACCGGCGATGCCTATACCGAACCGGCCGCCAAAACCACAGACGCGATTGTGGCCCTCGATCTGG
>DATBID010000518.1:0-7005 GCA_036557125.1 Bryobacteraceae bacterium
CAGGTCGGCAGTGATACATCGATACTCTCCCTTGAACTCCTCGATGGCATTAAAAGGCGAGTTGCCGGTGAAGAAGGCAATGGTCGAGTTCAATCCGCCGCCCGGGAGCAGCATCAGTGGGAAGCCGGAACCGGCCTCTTCATAGTAGATGCGAACGGAGCCTCTCTCATAGAACTTGCCAGTTCCTCGTTTGCCCGATTGCTGAGCAAATACGCGTGGCATAGCAGCCGCGGCCGCCGCTCCGGCAGCCAGTATGGTGCGTCTGGTCGATTTCATAATCGGCGTCCTCCTCGATAAATTAGTGCCGAATCTGGGATGAGACATCTTCCGTCTCGAAAGTCGAGCAGTTTCCCCGCTCTCGGATAAGGCCCGCATCGGGATTCGGGTTGCGCACTACCGTCCGTGTCGGCAGCACCCATGGCTCCGCCAGGACCTCGGGATCTTCGACGGTGACATCGTACAGGAGCGCATTGCCTTGACGCCGGAATCGCTCGATGACATGCATCTGATCGGAGTGGAAGAAACCGCCGCGGCCCAGCCACGTCATATCGGTGAACGCTACGGCGTCGAGCACCAGCGTGTCGCCCTCCCAGTGTCCTACGGTATCGCCCAGGTACGTGATATCGTACTGCGACTCTTTGCCGTGTGCGCGGCCATCGGTGGGGATAATGCGATACTCGCCGTATCCGCCGCCTGCATCGCCTCCATAATAGATGAAAGTAATATCTTTGTCCGTCTGGTAAATGCGCCGGGGAGGGCCTTCCCGCGGGACTCCCAGCGGCTGGCAGGTCATTACCGGGTCATATTTGTTCGTCCACATATCGAGCTGTTGTACTTTGTCCCAGTACTGCGGCTTGTACATGGGGCGGCCCGTATTGCCGAACCGCGACGGCGAGTAGAGCTCAAAATCTTCCGTCTGGTTGGCTTGCCGGTTACAGTCTTTATCCTGCCACGGGCTGCAGCGGCGGCCTCCGCCAGTCATGTAGTTCCCAATCCAGTCGGTAAAGGACCAGTTGCCCGAAAGATCAGGATGCGCGCCCAACCGCGGTGTGGGCGCAGACTTGTTCACTTGAGGTTCCGCTTTAGCCATTACCATGTGCGGAAGTTGCCCTGTGACGTGCTCGGCCGCCTGCACGCTCGCGGGAACGGGCGCCACCACGTACACGTTGCCCGTTTCGGTCTGGGTCGTCGTCAGGTCGCGGATCACCGCGCCGTTCCTGCGCTCCACCATTTTTCCCGCGTAAAGCACTTCGATCTTGTTCAGCGGGTTGTTCCAGTCCTGATAATCGCCGTAGGTGAACTCCGTAGTCGTCGCACCCTGTCTGACCACCACGCGCTCGGGCCGATAGTTCGCATCCAGCGTCGCAGTCCCGGTCGCCCCCGGAACGTCTGGAATGGGAAACGTGACGACCGGCTTACCGGACTCCCATGACACGGAGGTTTTGCCTACCTTCGTGGCGCCGTCCGCAAAGAGAGTGCCGGGGTTGGCCCCCAACCAGAGTGTCTCGGTTGTCCCCGCCACTGCCGCCTTGGGTGCGCCCTGCGGACTTGCCCAGATTCGGATGAGCCGCGCCTCGACCTCCGCCGGCATCGGTATCGCCTTCCCCTTAGTTGAAGCGATCTCCGCGCCGGGCGTGTCTTCGTTCCAGGCATACAGCCCGCTGACCACCTCGATGTTCGAGTAGGTTTGTCCATTCGGCCGTGTGCACGTGTACTGAATTCTTTGACTGAAAGTCTGGTAATCCGTGCTCGCCCGATAGCTGGTGAGCGTGCAAGGCTGTCCATCCACCTGAATCGTGCCTTTGCCCTGATATTCGAGGGAGGCCACCATGTCGCGTTCGTCATGGCCCTTCAGCATGCCCATGCTCCATTCCCACTTGAAGAGCACGGCCTTCAGGTCTTTGGCATCCGCGGCGGGTGTGTAGGGTTCGGGAACACCGCCGCGACGACCCTGCGCATCGGCTGTAAAGGGCGCCCCGATCGTAAAAACGATTGTGAGCGCGACACTTGCCCAAATCATCTCTCGTCGAAAGGACATGACGGCACCTCCAGTTGTGCAATTACCGAGTCATTCTATACCCAAGCGCCGCCGCTTGCGCAAGAGTGGTGGACGGCCTCGGCCGGAATTAGAATAATCCAATGCGCAGAATGACTCTCCCCCTAATGCTGGCCGTGATTTTGGACCTATCGCTCGCGGCGCAAACGGTTTCAAAAGACGCGGCTCCGCCCAACCCGGCAACGGCGACGATACAGGTTCAGACCGATCTGAACCGCCTAATGCGGGGCATCTTGTATCCGGCGTCAAACGTGGTTTTCTCCGCCCAAAACGACAATCCAGCCGACGTGAAATTTGTTCCCGGCAAGGATCCCGCGCTGGCGACGGATCCGCTGGAGAGCACCTTCGGAGGTTGGCAGGCAGTGGAGAACGCGGCACTGGCTTTAGCGGAGTCCACCAATCTGCTCTTGATCCCAGGACGAAATTGCGCGAATGGCTTACCGGTTCCGATAAACAATCCGGACTGGGCGAAATTTGTGATACAGCTTCGGGATGCCGCAATGACGGCTTACAAAGTGGCCCAATCCAAAAACCAGGACAAGATGGTCGATGTTGCCGATACATTGTCTGCTTCGTGTGCCAGTTGCCACAGAAAATGGCGCGAAAAGCGGAACCCCGCGGACCGATGCAAATAGAAAGACATCCTTCCGATTGAGCCAAACGTGCTGCTGGCTTTCGGGCGGCGATTTTGAAAAGAGGCGAAGAGGAGGCGAATCGCGACAAACAAAGCCAATCCGCGGTGCGTGACCGTTTGCCGGAGGGGAGGCCTTGCCGGCCAGAACCGAGGGCTCCGCCGCCGAGCGGTTCGCTGAAATACTTGGTCTAAATTGTCAAGGAGCTTTGCCTGTTGGCAGGATCTTCCCGGGGGAGGCAAGAGACAGCGCCAGGCTGACAGTTTGGAAGCGCAGACACCCCGCACCGCTTTGCGGCTTTATTGCCGTCCACGGGCTTTGAGTGACTATCGTGGAGGCCGGTTAAGCAGTTGCAGATGCTCGGAAAACTTCTGCGGGCGGCGCGTCATCGGGTTGCGCGTGAGAAGTGGTGTGATGGTCCCGGAACGCGCAGGCCGTGTTCCGCTTCGGGCAGTAAAACCGGTGCAAATCCGGAAAGAACAGATGCACGACACGGCGACGATACGCTCATGTGGATTGCTTCCGTGTTGCCGACCAATCATTCGGATGCGTGTACTTCCGGCGACCTTCTAGCGAGCACCGCTCCGCAATAGTACTCACTTGCGGAAGAGTTTGCTTGCGTAGGCCCCCGCAATTGTCAACGGGTGCATAGCCAAAGTGCAGATTCGCCCCACGGGGCTGATAGGCTCATGGAACACGCCGAGCTGTCTGAGCACGGTTCCCCGATCGTAGTAGATTCTCTCTCCGGCCAACCGATCGTCAGGGTCGAATGTGTAAATACCGCAAATCGGCAGTTCCACTCGTCGCCCTGTCGCAGGAAGACCCTTCCATCCACCAAGGTGTGTGCCGCGAACTATGACTTCCACTACAATCGCTTCATCGGCTACGTGCTGCTGGCGTACCTCGATGTCTAAGTCAGGGAGAGCCGTCATGAGCTGCTTGTAAAACTGGCGCACTCCGTCTCGTCCGACGTAATGTTCGTCCCACGGCTCGTCGTCGTAGCGCGCCGTGTCGCCGAAGGTGGAGAGAACACCCTCCAAGTCATGCTGGTTTTCCAGCCGGATGTGTTGCTCAACGGTTGCGATGCGAACCGAGCGCTTCTCATCGGGGGTAGTTGCGCCTATCAATGAACACCTCCCATCGTGATTGTGCCATGTGTAAAAAGCGGCTGGCGGTTCCAGGCGAATGACGCGCCACTCGGAACTTGGGTGGTTGTAGTCAAGTTGACGTGTCACGGCCTACCCGTGGAACTGTCGTACCGCGCGCTGTGTCCAGGTGGTCGGTAACAAGAACCTGAGGGCCACGAGAGACGCGCGCGGCCGATGTCGGAGGACCTGTGATCGCAGGAGGAATGTTGTTTGTGAACTCGGTTCGGCGCAACGCAACGGATTGCCGGGAAACGTGCTGCTGGCTTTGGGCAGTGAGGAAGTAGCTGGCTGGCACTCAAGATGGCCCGATGGCCGGCTCGTGATACACAATAGGAAAATCCCCACAATGGTTACGTTCGCCAATGTTGAATTCTGATCTCTACGACCATCCCGCACTTTACGACGCACTGTTTCCGGTCGGCGCACACCTGCCCTATTACGTGGAACTCGCCCGACAAGCGTCCGGCGACATCTTGGAACTGGCTTGTGGAACAGGCCAATTGACGGTACCGGTTGCCGCTGAGGGATTGCCCGTTGTTGGGCTTGACCTGTCCGCAAAGATGCTGAACACGGCGAGGGAGCGCGCAGCCGCTCGAAAGGTCTCTGTTGAGCACTTGCTGGGCGACATGCGCAACTTCGATTTGGGTCGCGGGTTTGGGCTAATTTTCATCGCGCGCAACTCGCTGCTGCACTTACATTCGACTGAAGATATCCTGGCCACCTTAGCGATGGTCAGGCGGCACTTGGCGCCTGGGGGTATGTTCGCGTTTGACATATTCAATCCGAATGTCCGGCTACTCGCGAGGCCTGCGGGCCAACGCCTTCCGGCCTTTCAAAAGGAAACAGAATCGTTCGGCACGCTTTCCGTGGAAGACACATACGACTACGACGCTGCAACACAAATCGGCCATGGCCGCTGGTACATTTCGGCTCAGGGGAAGCCGGATGCCTGGATTCTGGATCTCGTTCTGCGGAATATCTTTCCGCAGGAACTGCCGCTGCTGCTCGCAGCAGGAGGTTTTCACCTCAAAAGCCGGGTGGGAGATCTCTACGAAACGTCGTTCCATTCCAACAGTCGCTCGCAGGTTTGTCTCTGTCAGGCGGCAGTCTGAGCTCTTGCGAGGAGCGCTCTCCGCATGGAAAAAGTCGGGCTAAGAACGGGCTTGACGTAGTTTGCCATCCGGCATATACTCCCAGGCAATATTTCTGTTTGGGTGACTGATTTTTATCAGTGGCTAGGCATTTTACGTTTGCTCAGGAGGCTCCGTATGCGCTTTCTGCCGGTTACAGCGTGTTTGCTTGCCCTCACTTTTGCCGCGTTCTCTCAAAGTGACCGTGGCACAATTACTGGCACAGTCTCGGATCCAGCCGGCGCAATAGTCTCTGGCGCGGCCGTGGAGGCCAGAAATGTTGCGACTGGCGCGGTATACGCAGTCGCGACATCCAGTACCGGAAATTACACCATCGCTCAACTGCCCGCGGGTGACTATGAGTTGGCGGTGACAGTCGCGGGCTTCAAGAAGTTCATCCGCACAGGACTGGTTGTCGAAGTGGCCGGCACGCTTCGCGTCGATGCTGCGTTGGAAGTTGGCTCCGCCACCGAATCGGTTACGGTGGAAGCCGCCGCGCCTCTGCTCAAAACGGAAGGCGGGGAGGTGAGCCACAACATCTCCATCAGCACCATGGACGAACTTCCCGTCCTCACGCTGAGCGGCGCGGCCCCCATCGGATCGGCAAACACATTGGGCAATATCCGCAACCCTCTTTCCACGATCACACTGCTGCCGGGTGCGCGCCAGTCGAGCGATGGGAATAACTCCGGAATCCTACGCGTGAACGGAATGCCATCCAACTCACAGGCCATCAACATTGAAGGGCAGGACGCCACTAATGGAATGAACAAGGGGTCCAACCAGATCGTTCAGCCGGGCGTGGAAGCGATCCAGGAGGTGGCTGTCCAAACCAGTAACTACTCGGCCGAGTATGGCCAGGCGGGCGGCGGGTACTTCAACTACACCATGAAATCCGGCACAAATCAGCTTCACGGCAGCGGGTACGACTATTTCGTAAACGAAGCCCTAAATGCCGGTTTGCCGTTCACCGATGCGGGCACCCGCAACCCCACCAAGCAAGGCCAGCACATTCGGAATCCGCTGCGGCAGAACGATTACGGGTTCACGTTTGGCGGGCCGATTACTATTCCCAAGATCTACAACGGCCACGATAGAACCTTTTTCTTCTTCAGCTTCGAACAGTTTCGGCAGAGCGTTTACAGCAGCACAACGATTGGCGTCGTTCCCACCGCAGCCCAACGCGCGGGGAATTTCAGCGCGGCCTTGAATTCTGCGTGCAACGTTGTTCCTGCCTCGGGAGCGAGCGTTTGCCTGAATGAAATATTCGATCCCCAAACGACCAAAACCGTGAATGGCGTCCAGGAGCGGAATCCATTTCCGAATAACACAATTCCGGGCAGCCGCATTGATCCTACGGCGGCGATCATTCAGAACATGATCCCATTGCCCAACACGCCCGGATTGTTCAACTACACCGCGCCGCCCTACTTGAACTTCCGGCACTCGACAATCCCTTCCATCAAGCTCGATCACATCATCACCGCCAAAATGAAGCTGTCCGCATATTATTCCTGGAACCGCCAGGTTTCGCCCCAGACTAACGGATTCACACAACCGTACACTTCCCTGCAGCCTCAGCACTCCACGACAAACATTGTGCGTCTCAACCTGGATACTACGCTCACTCCCACCTTGCTGTTGCATTTCGGCGCCGGTTATCTGCAGCTATCCAATCCCTCGTCGGCGCCCGGGTATGACCAGAAGCAACTGTTCCCGCAAGGAGTTCCCTTCACCGCGGGAAACTACTTCCCTTATTTGGCGGGCATGTACTCGGCAAATGGGGGCGGGTGGACTGGGGGCGGAGGATTCCCTGTGACCAATACGGGCGTTGCGTTCACTCTCTCCCCCAAGCTGCACGACTATAAGCCCACATTCAACGCCAGTTTGACTTGGGTCAAAGGGAACCACACGTACAAGCTGGGGGCAACAGCGCTGTTCGAGGGGACACAAGGGTTGAACGACAGCCGCGCTCAGGGAGAATTTACATTCGCGCAGCAACAGACAGCAGATCCCTCGCAAAACGGCCTGCCTTTTGC
>DATBID010000519.1:0-24690 GCA_036557125.1 Bryobacteraceae bacterium
GTAACACCTTTCCTCTCCTTGTAAGAAACAACCGGAATTCGCGGGCGCGCACACGCTCGCTTCGCCTCAGACTGTGGCGCGGCGCATTCCCAAAACGCTTCTAGGAAAGGGGAGGAGCTCGGAAGGGGCTGCCGGAATTCAGCGTCTTCTGACGATAGGTCCTGCCCGCGGCGTGGAGCGAGTATTCGGTGCAGGCGAGAAAAGGAATTTCGAGACGGGCCGGCTCGATACTGGAGTTGCCGGCGGGAACGGTAAAGGCCAGGGACGGGGCCTGCGGCCGTTCGGGAGCTTGCCAAACGTGGTCCGGTTCCTGCCAGATCGATAGCGGATAGCTTTCGGCAGCTCCTTGCGTGAACTGGCCGTGGCCGTCGTTAAGCCAGACGCCCACGCGCAGACCGCCGAACGCGCTGGTAATGACGAGGTCCAGGTCGTGGTCGCCGTCGACGTCCCGGGTGCTGATGCGCAGACCGCCGGCCGCGCCCGAGTCGACGTCGAAGATTGCTCCCGGCTGCGCGCTGAGACGGACCTCGACCTTGTAATGATAGGCCCCGTTCATGCGGCCCTGGGGCTTGGCATAGGCGATATCGGCGCGATTGTCGCCATCGAAATCGCCTACCCCGGGCGAGCTATGAAAGAAAAAGCCGGATTGGGGCGCCGCCGCGGAAGAGTCTTCAGGAGCAAGCGCCGCGGCTTTGCAGACGAACGCGCTCGCGGCCACAGTCAGCGCGCACACCGCCTGTACGGCGAATGAGCGCCAATATCCGGCCTGTGCCCGACACCGCAATCTCAAGCTCCCTGGTCTTTTCGCGTCCGAAAGCTCATTCCACCGTAGGATATCAAATGGGAAAAAGTCATAGTCGCAGAATAGAAAGGCTTACCCGCACATGAGCCCTTCGCATATTTGCGTGGCCATGAGTCTCCCTGTGGATATTGGATATTGATCTGCGCAAACAACCGCTGTAAGAATCTACTGTGGCGGAGTCTGTCCGATGCGTAGCTCTGGTGGTAGACGATGAACCTCTGGTTAGAGACGTCGCGACTATAGTGCTGCGGAACAAGGGCTACATAGTGCTTTCGGCATCGAACGCGGCCGAAGCCCTGAAGCTCTCGCGCAACCGCAAGGAGCAGATTGACGTGCTCATTACGGATGTGGAGCTGGGCGACGGAGACGGAATCGATCTGGCGGGATTGATTCGCGCAGACCGCCCGGGCATCGCGATCCTGGTGATTTCCGGCAAGGAGGAATACAAGAGGCTGGCGCGGGAAAAACGGTATGCGTTTTTGCCGAAGCCGTTCCAGGCAGCGCAGCTTTTGGGTTTCGTGCACCGGTTGTCCAGGAGCGCGGGAGCGGGCGTGTGAAGGTTAAGCCTTACCCGATCACCGCCGCTTCGTTTAGCATCTTCTTACGGGCCTTGCGGGAATGCATGAATTCCTGCAGGGCGCCCTGTAGGTGTAGAAGACGGGCATCAGTCGGTCCGGCGGCTACTGCGCTCTGCGCTTTTTCAACCTGAAGAATACGGCGGTCAGACCCAGCCCGAGGACACCGGCCAAACCAGGTTCCGGCACGGCTGCGGTTTCTAGGGTGGGGCCAAAGATAGGCCGGACGAACGGATTCAAGGGCGCAGTGAGCGCACCGTTGAGGGTTCCCTCGGCTCCCACAACAGAGGAGGACAGCACTTGAGGGATAGTCGTGAATGGAGCGTTCGCCTGGCCCAACGGAACCGTGGGGTAGAACACGTTCCCGATCAGGTAAGTGCCGGGATTGAGGGTAACCGCGGGAAATTTCTGAAACAGCCAGCGGCCATTGGCACTGGCAGAAGCCACCGGCGTACTGCCGTCACTGATGACAGCAGCGGCGAGAATGGTTCCCGTGGATGTCCAAAGACCCGCATCGATGAGTGTGCCGAGCGGCGCCGAACTGGCATCCCAAATTCCGATCCCATTCACCGTGATCGGGCTGAGAAGCTGAAAGCTCCAACCAAGGGTTGTTCCATTCGTTCCGCAAAGGACGCCGCATACCTCGGCCGTGCCACCGGTATTCAGGTCCAGAACCAGATTTGCACGAGCTTGCGGGGCCAGCGCAGCCCAGCCAAGCACAGTCAGAACCAGTAGGCGCAACGTTTTCGGCTGCATATACCGCGAAGGGTAGCACAGGAACCGCAAATGAAATCGGCTATACGAAAGTTTAGTAGTTACAGTACTGGCTGCGACCGAGTCGCCCGGGTATGACGCTCGGACGCCTTACCCGATCACCGCCGCTTCCTTCAGCACCTTCTTCCGGGCCTTGCGGGAATGCATAAATTCCTGCAATGCGGCCATGTAGGTGTAGAAGACCGGGGTCAGGTAGAGCGTAACCAATTGCGAGAACAGCAGGGCGCCGACGACGACCAAGCTCAGCGGCCGGCGGGCTTCGCCGCCGGCGCCATATCCCAGGGCGATGGGCACTGCGCCGAGCATGGCCGGCATGGTAGTCATCATGATGGGGCGGAAGCGCATCAGGCAGCCCTGGTAGATAGCCTGCAGTGGGCGCAAGCCTTGCTCGCGTTCGGCTTTGAGGGGATGGGCGGCTCCGCGCCACGAATTCGAGAACACCCTGGGTGCTGACTTGCGGCATCATACCACCGGAGGTTCAGCCGATAAGCAAACCGGAGGGCAACGTTGCGGCAAGCCAAGCTGTGGGAGGAAATGGGTTCTATTGTTGTGCTAGACTCGTTGATCTCCCCCGACGAAGGTGCTATGAAGCCGGCATTCAGCACGCAGCGAGGAGCAGTGTACAAGACTGACTGTATGAACCTTTTCGCTGCTCTTCGCGACGAGTGCATCGATACCGTCTTTGCCGATCCGCCTTTCAACCTCGGGAAGGATTATGGAAGCGGCGCCGATCGAGATGAACTGGATACACATGCTTACTTACAGTGGTGTTTCGATTGGATTGACGAGGCTATCCGTGTTCTCAAGCCCGGTGGTGCTATCTTCGTTTACAATTTGCCACAGTGGGCATATCATCTGGCGATGCACCTGGAGAGCCGCGGTATGATGTTTCGACACTGGATTGCCGTGTCGATGAAGGGGACATTTCCGCGCGGGAGGAAGCTCTATCCGGCGCATTACGCGCTGCTTTATTTCACGAAGGGAAATCCAAAGACATTTAATCGCGATGAGGTCCGGGTGCCAATCCCCAAGTGCAGGCATTGCCAAAAAGATGTCAAAGACTATGGCGGGCATCGGAAATACCTAAACCCTCTTGGCCTGAACCTTACAGACGTTTGGGACGATACTGCGCCCGCCCGCCACTCGAAGTTCAAAGCACGTTGGGGCATCAACGAGCTGAAGCCGCTGATTCCTAGCCGCTGCCTTCAACTGAGCTCTAACGAAGGAGAGGTGGTCCTTGATCCGTTTGGTGGCGGTGGCTCGACCTTTGAGGCGGCAGAAAAGCTGAACCGAATGTGGATCGGGAGTGAAATTGTAGACTGCGCTTTGATTCGGGACCGGTTCCGGCGTACTGTCCCCGAGGCCTGTGAAGGGCTCCCGCCCGCCCTTGCCACACTCCTGAAGCAACCAAACGCCCAACTCTGGATTACTCCCACGACATGCCCCAACTCGTCGAAGAGGTCTATTATGACGGCGCCAAGGAACGGATCGAACGGCTTGGCCTCGCTTCACTCGTCGCTGAAATCAAGTCGGCTCTAACGGGATTTCAACTCCTCGTAAAGGAGCAAGTCGATTCCAACGGCGGCGCGGCAGTCCGCAGGCTAATAGACCATCAGTTCGATAGGCTTGGCGGCTGGACTAAGAAGGTCTCCGGCGACCTTGACTGGGTGAAATGTAAAGTTGTGAATGGCACGCGTGTTTGCGTCGGTGTGGAAGTTCAGGTTTCAGCCCGCAGCGATCTACTGGTGATGGACATGATCCATCTGCATTCGGCATTCCGGGATGGCCGGATCGATGTGGGTTTTGTAATTGTTCCAAGTGACAAGTTAAGTAGGTTTTTAACCGATCGGGCGCCGTGCATGTCTGACGCGAAAAAGCACGCTCGCGCTGCGCGGTTGGAGGATTCATCGCTGGTTCTGTTTGCAATCGAGCACGACGGTCCTGGTCCCCCGCTCGCCAAGCAGGCCAAAAGGGAATCGGGTGGATAGTGTCCACCCCTAAGAAATGGACAGCTTTACTCCCTACCCAGTTACGGTAGCTTCCTTCAGCATCTTCTTGCGGGCCTTGCGGGAATGCATGGATTCCTGCAGGGCGGCCATGTAGGTGTAGAAGACGGGCGTCAGGTAGAGCGTAACCAATTGCGAGAACAGCAGGCCGCCGACGACGACCAGGCCCAGCGGGCGGCGGGCTTCGCCACCGGCGCCGTATCCCAGGGCGATGGGCACCGCGCCGAGCATGGCCGCCATGGTGGTCATCATGATGGGGCGGAAGCGGATCAGGCAGCCCTGGTAGATGGCCTGCAGCGGGCGCAAGCCTTGCTCGCGTTCGGCTTCGAGCGCGAAATCGATCTGCATGATGGCGTTCTTCTCGACAATGCCGATCAGCATGATGAGGCCGACGAACGCGTAAATGTTCAAGTCGATGTGGAATAGTAGCAGGGTGACCAACGCGCCGAAACCAGCCGAAGGCAGGCCGGAGAGGATGGTCATGGGGTGGATGTAGCTCTCGTACAGGATGCCGAGCACGATATATACGACCATCACGGCTATGAGCAGCAGGACCACCAGATTGCCCAAAGAACTCTGGAAGGATTTGGCGGCGCCCTGGAATTGGGTGGTGATGCCCGGCGGCAGGTCGCGGTCGGCGATCGTTTGTAGCTGGGAAACCACCGTGCCCAAAGCGGCGCCGGGCTTCAGGTTGAAAGAAACCGTGGCCGCCGGAAGCTCTCCGTAATGATTGATGGTCTGCGGGCCGACGTCCGTGACCACATGCGCCACGGTATCGAGGGGAATCAGCTTGCCGTTGGTGTTCTTGAAATAGAGCATGGAAAGCGCGTTGGGATCGGCCTGGTATTTCGGCAGAAGCTCCAACAGCACCTTATACTCGTTCACCGAACCGTAGATGGTCGATACCCATCGCTGCCCGTAAGCGTCATAAAGCGAATTTTCAATCTGGTTCGCGTTGATTCCGAGCGCGGCGGTTTTGTCGCGGTCGATAGTTAACTCGACTTGCGGCGTGGATACGGCCACATCGCTAGTGACGTCTTCGACGCCGGGGATCTCTTCACGGATCGCCTTCTCGAGCAGCGTGGCCGACCGGTAAAGCTCTTCCTTATCGGGCGTCTGCATGGAGAACTGGTAGACGCTCTTGGTCACTTTGCCGCCGATTTGAATGGTGGGCGGGTTCTGCGGATAAACCTTCATGCCCGGGAAATTCGCCAATTCCGGCCGCAGCTTATCGATGATCTCAGCCACGCCCAACTTCCGCTGGTTGCGGGGTTTCAGATGGACCACCAACTGCCCGTAGTTGGGACCGCCAAGGTTCGTGGCGGTGGTGCCGCCCACGCTCGCGCTGAGCGCTTCCACATTCGGGTCCGCGGCTACGATATCGGCGATCTTCTGCTGGTAATCCACCATCTGGTAGTAGGAAGTGCCCTGCGCGGCCTCGGTGTAAATCTGCAACTGATCGCTGTCCTGATCGGGGATGAAGCCTTTCGGGATCTGGACGAACATGTACCCCGTGGCAGCGAGCACGATCACAAAGATGGCCATGGTCACGGGCCGGAAGCGCAGCGCCCATTGCAGCGAGCGGTCATACACCCACAACAAGCCCTCGAAGAATTTTTCGGTGATGCGGTAGAACGCGCCGCGGCGGCCATGCTCGACCGAGCGCAGGAAGCGGCTGCAGAGCATGGGCGTGAGCGTCACGGAAACGACACCGGAAATCAGGATGGCGACGCAGATTGTGACGGAAAATTCCTTGAAAAGCCGGCCCAGGATCCCGCCCATGAATAGCACGGGGATGAATACGGCGGCGAGCGACAGCGTCATGGAGACGATGGTGAAGCCGATCTCGGCCGAGCCGCGGAGCGCCGCAACGAGCGGTTTTTCGCCCATCTCGATGTGGCGCACGATGTTTTCGAGCATCACGATGGCATCATCCACCACAAAGCCGATGGACAGGATTAACGCCATCATCGAAAGGTTGTCAAGGCTGTAGTGCAGCAGATACATCACCGCGAAGGTGCCGATGATGGAGAAAGGCAGGGCGAGGCTCGGAATGATGGTAGCGGAGAGATTGCGCAGAAAGATGAAGATCACCATCACCACGAGACCGAGCGTGAGCAGCATGGTGAACTGCACGTCTTTATAGGATTCGCGGATGGTATCCGAGCGGTCGTAGAGGATATCCATGTGGATTGAAGGCGGCAGCTCGTTGCGGAATACCCCCAGCAGATTCTTGATGGAATCGGTGACGGTGATGGTGTTGGTGCCGGGCTGGCGCTGGATGGCGAGGATGATGGCGCGAGCCTTTTGGTTGTTGCCGTAGAACCAGGAAGCTTGTTTATCGTCTTCCACGCTATCGATGACGTTGCCCAGTTCTTCGAGGCGCACGGGCGAGCCGCCGCGATACGCGACCACAAGAGGCTTGTACTGCGCTGCGTTCAGCAACTGCCCGCTGGCCATAAGGGTGAAGGACTGCTGCGGGCCGATAATCGCGCCGGTGGGCAGGTTCACGTTCCAGTTGGTCAGGGCGGTCTGGATCTCGTTCAGCCCGACCTGATAAGCGGCCATGGCGTGCGGGTCCATTTGGACATGAACAGAATATTTTTGCTGGCCGAGCACCTGCACTTGAGCAACGCCCGAGATGGTGGAGATGCGCTGCGCGATGCGAGTTTCGGCGTATTCATCGACGGTATAGAGAGGCAGCGTGTCGGAGGTGAGAGCGAGATACAGAATGGGCTGATCCGCCGGATTCACTTTGGTGAACGTGGGCGGCGTGGGCATGTTGGGAGGCAGAAGGCGCGCGGCCTGAGTGATAGCAGCCTGCACGTCCACGGCTGCGCCATCGAGGCTGCGGCTGAGGTCGAATTCCAGGGTAATGAGCGTGGAGCCTTGCGAGTTGGTGGAACTCATCGAGCTGAGGCCCGCTATCAGGGAAAACTGGTTTTCAAGCGGAGTGGCCACGGATGAGGCCATGGTGTCCGGGCTGGCGCCGGGGAGGCTGGCGGTGATCAGCAGGGTGGGGAAATCGACGTTCGGCAGGTCGCTGACGGGAAGGCCGCGGTAGGCAACGGTGCCGAACAGAGCAATGGCGCCCATCAGGAGGCTGGTGGCGATGGGACGCTCGATAAAGGTCTGGGAGATGTTCATTCGAGGTAGATCCCACCGCAGAGTCGCGGAGACGCAGAGAAAAGCATATTAAAGTCAAAACCTAAGGGCGCGGAGGGGGCAGAGGGAACAAGTGATACCGGGCTTTCAGGCGCGGGCGACGGAATCATCTGGTTAATCTCCGCCGATCATGGCGGGCTCGGGTTCCAAGGCCTTGTGCGACCTACGCCAAGATCGCCGCCAGTTCAAGATCGAGGCCATGTAAGTATAAACCACCGGCGTGAGGTAGAGGGTCATCAACTGCGAAAACGCCAGGCCGCCGACTACCGCCATACCCAGGGGGCGGCGCGCCTCGCCGCCGGCACCGTAGCCGAGAGCTATGGGAATGCCGCCGAGCAGCGCGGCGAGAGTGGTCATCATGATCGGACGGAAACGAATCAGGCAGCCGGTGTAGATGGCATCGAGCGGCGCCTTGCCCTCCTTACGTTCCGCTTCGAGCGCGAAATCGATCTGCATGATGGCGTTCTTCTTTACGATGCCAATCAGCATGATCAGGCCGACAAAGCTATAGATGCTCAGCTCGATTTTGAAAAGCAGCAGCGTGAGCAGGGCGCCGAAGCCGGCAGAGGGAAGGCCGGAGAGGATGGTGAGGGGGTGGATGTAGCTTTCGTACAGCACACCCAGCACGATGTATACCACCAGGATCGCAATCATGAGCAGAAAACCCTGGTTGCGGGTCGAATCGCGGAAAAGCTGGGCAGATCCCTGAAACGTTCCGGTGATGTTGGCCGGCAGAACATTGTGCGCAGCCTCTTCGATTTCATCGGTGGCCTGACCGAGTGAAAATCCGGGGCGTAAACCGAATGCAATGGTTACGGAAGGCAACTGGCCGGAATGGGGAATGCTGGTCGGCCCGGCGTTCAGCTTCAGGTGCGCAATGGCGTCCAGCGGCACCAGTTGGCCGGTGTTCGATTTCAGATAGAGCAGTTTGAGGGAGTCTTCGTGCCGCTGGTATTCGGGCAAAAGCTCGAGCAGGACGCGGTATTGACTGGTGGTGCCGTAAATGGTCGAGACCAGTTGCGGTCCGAAGGCATCGTAGAGCACGTTCGAGATGTTATTCCAATCCACGCCCAGCGCGGCGGCGCGGTCGCGATCCACGGTGATTTGGATCTGTGGATTGCGGATCTGCAAGTCGCTGATTACGTCTGTCAATCCCGGCAGCCCGCGCATGGCGGCTTCCAGTTTCGGAGCTTCCCGGTAAAGCAGATCGGTATCTACCGAATAGAGCGTGTAATCGTAGGCCGCGTTGGAATTTCGTCCTCCCACGCGAATCGCCTGGGGAATCTGCATGCCGATTCGCAATCCCGGAATATTGGAGATCTTGGGGCGAATGCGGTTGACGATATCGACCACGGTGGCCTTACGCTGGCGCCGGGGCTTCAGATTGACGTTGAGATTTCCGTAGTTGGCCGAGTTGCCGCCGCCGCCGGTGCGCATGAAAAAGCTTTCGACGTCGGGGTCGCGCAACACCGCGCGCGAGACCTGGTCACCATAGCGGATCATCTGGTAATACGAAGTTCCCTGCTGCGCCTGCATGTTGATGTTGAAGGCGTCATTATCCGTATCGGGGATGAAGCCCTTGGGGACGTGTATGTACAGCCAGGCGGTGGCGGCGAGAACGCCGACAAACGCCGCCATCATGACCGGCCGATGTACCAGCGTCCAGTGCAGCGTGGTGGCGTACAAGCCGCGCATGCCGTCGAAGGCGCGCTCGGTCCAACGGTAGAGGAATCCGTGCCGCTCGTATTTCGGCTCCTTCAAAAAGCGGCTGCACAGCATGGGCGTCAGGGTGACCGAGACGATGCCGGAAATGATGATCGCCGCGCAAATGGTGACGGCAAATTCGCGGAAGAGACGGCCCAGAATACCCGACATGAAGAGGATCGGGATAAAGACAGCCGCGAGGGACAACGTCATGGAGACGATGGTGAAGCCGATCTCTTTAGAGCCTTTGAGCGCGGCTTCAAGGGGCGTTTCTCCGTGCTCGATGTGGCGCACGATGTTTTCGAGCATCACGATCGCGTCATCCACCACGAATCCTACGGAGAGGATGAGCGCCATCATGGAGATGTTGTTCATGCTGAAGTTCAGCAGGTACATCACTGAGAACGTACCCAGGATGGAGAAGGGCAGCGCCATGGCGGGGATCATGGTGGCGGAGAGGTTCCGCAGGAACAGGAAAATCACCAGGATGACCAGCGAGAGCGTAGCGGCCAGGGTGAACTGAATATCTTCGAAGGCCTCGCGGATATTCTTGCCGCGGTCGCCACGGATTACCAGTTTTGCCGCCGGCGGGATCTGCGAATTGAAATATGGCAGCAGCCCGCGGATCTTATCGATCACATCGAGCGTATTGCTTCCAGGCTGGCGGTTCACGGCCATTTGCACCACCCGCGCGCCCTGGCTGCCGAATTCGCCGCCGAACATGCGCGCGGTTTGTTTGTCGTCTTCTATGCTGTCGAGCACCCGCGCCACTTCGTTCAACCGGACAGGCGCGCCGTTGCGATAGGAAACGATTATGGGGCCGTATTCGGACGCTTGCCGCAATTGGCCGTTTGCCAGAACGTTATAAGCGCGATGGGCACCGTAGAGTGTGCCGGTGGGAATGTTGACGTTCCAGTTCTGGATTGCGTCGCTGATCTCATTCAAGCCGATGCCGCGGGCAAAAAGCTTGTCGGGATCGACCTGGACACGCACGGCGTATTTCGCCTGCCCCCAAACCTGCACCTGCGCCACGCCGGGCACCATGGAGATGCGCGTGGCAATGGTCTGCTCGGCATAATCGTCAAGATCGGAAAGGCGCATGGTGGGGGAAGTGAGCGCCATATAAATGATGGGCGAATCGCCGGGGTTAGTCTTCTTAAAGGAGGGCGGCGCGGGAAGGCCGGCCGGCAGAAGAGGCATGGCCGCCGCAATGGCCGTTTCCACGTCTACCGCGGCTCCATCGATATCGCGGCTCAGATTGAACTGCAGCGTGATGTTGGAGCCGCCCATGCTGCTCGAGGAGATCATCGAATCGAGGCCAGCGATGGTGGTGAATTGCCGTTCGAGGGGTGTCGCGACGGCTGAGGCCATAGTGGTGGCGTTGGCGCCGGGAAGACTCACCTGGACCTGAATTGTGGGGTAATCGACTTGGGGCAGATCGCTGACCGGCAGCGCCCGATAGGCGATTACGCCGAACATGGCGATGGCCAGCATCAACAGGCTGGTGGCGATCGGGCGGCGAATAAAGACTTCAGAAAAATTCACGTGGGCGCTCCGGGCGCTAAACCTGGGGGCGGTTTGCGCCGCCGCCTTTGGCGTCGGGATTGCCGCCCTTGCGGCCGAAGCCCTTCCGCCCATCGGGCGCCCCGGGAGTACTATCCAAGCCGGCCGGCGTCCCCGGCCCGCGACCGTTCCGTATGGCGACGTGGCTATCCGGGGCGAGGCGAAGTTGTCCCTCGGTCACCACGATTTCTCCAGCTTCGAGACCTTTATCAACCACCATATCCTGGTCGACTCGAAGGCTTGTCTCTACCGGCCGCACCTCCACCGAGCGGTTCGGCTTCACCACGTAAACGAAGGTTCCGTTCTGGCCGGTCTGAATGGCTTCATTCGGGACGGTAATGGCGTTAGGACGCTCGGAAAGCCGCAGCGTGACGCGCACGAACTGGCCCGGCCAGAGCTTGTGGTCGAGGTTCCCGAACGTGCCTTTCAGTTTGATCGTCCCCGTGGTCGTATCGACTGCGTTGTCGACAAACGTGAGCACGCCGGACTCTTCGGAGCTGGCATCGTCTTGGACTTGGGCGCGCACGGTGAGGGGCCGCTGTTCCATGTAGCGCCGGATCTCGCTGAGCAGGGCTTCCGGAACGGAGAAGGTCACGTAGATGGGTTCCACCTGGGTGATGGTCAAAAGCTCTACGTTGGTCGCGGCCACAACGTTCCCCATTTTCACCGAGACGTTGCCGGTGCGGCCATCGATGGGCGACCGGATGGTGGTGTAGCTGAGGTTGACCCGGGCGGAATCGACGGCGGCTTTGGCGGCGGCAAGGTCCGCGGCGGCGCTATCGATGGAGGCTTTATCGGCGGCCACGCCTTCGGTGGTAGCAGCCGCCGTGGCGTTCAACTGTTCGGTCTGGTCCTTGGAAATGATTCCGGTCTGATAGAGCGAGGCATAGCGCTCAGCGGTCGCCTTCTGGTAGCGCAGATTGGCTTCATCGCGCGCAAGCGTTGCCTTGGCTTGGCCGAGAATGGCTTCGTCTTTGGCAACGGTGGCAATGGAGCCATCGAGCGCCGCCTGGTAGGGCCGGGGGTCGATTACGAAGAGCAAGTCGCCCTTCTTGACGAAATCGCCTTCTTTGAAGTGCATCTCAGTCAATTGACCGCCGACCTGGGCCTTGACCGAAATGGTGGAATACGCCTCCACGTTGCCGATCACCTGCTCTTCCACCGGGACAGTCCGTGCGCTCACCGTGGCGACTGTTACCGGCACATCGCCGCCGCCAAAGCCCTTCTTGCCGCCGCGGCCGCCACCCTTGTTATCGGCCGACGCGGTGAGGCCGGCACTGGAGCAGCCGGCCAACAGCAGCCCAAACCCGGTGGCGAGGGCCACCATCCACAAAGCTAGGTGCGCATTGCGAAGCGGGCGGGAACAAACGGCGGAGGTAGACATAGGCTTAAGCTTACCTTACTGGCGATTAGGCGATCATGCCAATAGTAAAGTTACCACTGCCGGACCGCAATGGCCCGAAAGAGGCAACCAAAGTGCTTTTACAGCTTAGGCTTGGGAGGGGCTAACTCGCGCGCTACGCAGGTGCTCGCAAAGCCGTTGCGGTTATGCGAACCATCGCAGAACGGCTTGTTTTCCGAGTGGCCGCAGCGGCATAGCGAAATAACGGTGCGGCCGGCGAGGCCGAACGGCTGACCGGAGGGGTCGCAAATCTCGAAGTCCCCTTCAATCCGCAACGGACCGTTGTTCAAGGGGGTGACTTTGGTGGGCATCGTCAGGATAGTAACACGCGTCTGGGATGTAGGGGGGCCAAACTGACGGAACGAACCCGGGGAGAGAGAAGTGGTTCGTCTCCAATCGGTTAAGTGGGTTGCGCTGGTGAAGCGCACGCCGGAATACAATGAGCTTCCATATGTACTGGCTGGGAATCGATGTAGGGACGGGCGGGACGCGGGCACTGCTGGCGGATGAGCGCGGTGCGGTGCGGCACGCGTGTACGGCGCCGCATGAGGAGATACGGATGGAACGGCCGTTGTGGGCTGAGCAGCGTCCCGAGGATTGGTGGAAGGCAGCGGGCGAGGCCGTCCGGGGGGTACTGGCGCAGGCCGGAGCTTCCGGGAGCGATATCCGCGGCATCGGGCTTTCGGGACAGATGCACGGGCTGGTGCTGTTGGATGAGAAGAACGCCGTGATCCGGCCGGCGTTGATCTGGTGCGACCAGCGCTCCCAGGCGCAAGTGGACGCGATCAACGCGAAGGCGGGTAAGGAGGCCGTGCTGGCGGCGATTGCCAATCCGATGCTGACCGGTTTCACGCTGCCAAAGCTGCTGTGGGTGCGGGAGAACGAGCCGGCGCGGTATGCGCGCGTGCGGAAGATGCTGCTGCCGAAAGATTACGTCCGGTTTCAGTTGACGGGCGAATATGCCACGGACGTTTCGGACGCCTCCGGAACGGCGCTCTTCGACGTAGTGCGGCGGAAATGGTCGCACGAGCTGGCGGGGCGGCTGGGGGTAGATTGCACAATTCTGCCGACAGCCTTCGAGTCGAGTGCGGTAACCGGGGAAGTGACGAAGGCCGCGGCGGAAGCGACCGGCCTGGCAGAGGGGACACCGGTGGTAGGCGGAGGAGGGGATCAAGCGGCGAGCGCGGTAGGGAATGGAATCGTGGATGCGGGCGTTGTTTCGTGCACAATTGGCACCTCCGGCGTGGTGTTCGCTCACATGGAGCAACCGGCGTATGATCCGCAGGGACGGGTGCACACATTTTGCCATGCAGTTACAGGCGCGTGGCATGTGATGGGCGTAACTCAAGGCGCGGGCCTGAGCTTGCAGTGGTTCCGCAACCAGCTTGCGCCCGGCGCCGGCTATGATTTGCTGACGGACGAGGCGGCCACAGCGCCGGCGGGATCGCGCGGCCTCTTCTGGCTTCCTTACCTGATGGGCGAGCGCACGCCACACCTGGATGCGAGCGCGCGCGGCGGCTGGATCGGCATGACCGCAAGCCACACGCGGGCGGACCTGATTCGCGCTCTGCTTGAAGGAGTTTCCTATAGCCAGATGGATTGCCTGGGGATCATCGAGCGGATGGGCGTGCAGGTGGAATCGGTGCGAGTTTCGGGCGGCGGCGCGCGCAGCGCTTTCTGGCGGCAAATGCTGGCCGATATCTTCGGCAGACCGGTGGCTGTGCCGGCGACACAGGAAGGCTCGGCATACGGCGCGGCGCTGCTGGCGCTGGTGGGAACAGGCGAGTACGCCTCCGTGCCCGAAGTGTGCCGCGCCGCGGTGCGGATCGTGGAGACGGTGGATCCGCGGGCGGAGGCGGTTAAGAGCTACGCAGAGGGGCACCGGAAATATCAGGCGCTGTATCCGGCGTTGCGGGGTTTATGGGGGGAGTGAGAATGGCAAATCACGGCCTCATCCTGACTCTGGCGCTCGCGGCCTCCTGCTTCGCTCAATCGCCAGAGATCGAGTTCGTCAAAATTCCCGCGGGCGAGTTCATGATGGGCTGTTCGCCCAATGAGTCGCCATATATGCCGGACGGCTCTTATGAGCCGTGTCAGAAGCGAGCGCAGCCTGCGCATCATGTGCGTATCACCAAGCCCTTCCAAATGAGTAAGTATGAGGTCACCCAAGCGCAGTGGAAAGCGGTGATAGGGACGAACCCCAGCTACTTCAAAGGGGCAGACCGGCCGGTCGAGCAAGTGAGCTTTGATGATGTACAGAAATTCTTAGCGGGTCTCAACCACCTCCGTGATGGTTATCGATACCGTCTGCCCACGGAAGCCGAGTGGGAGTACGCTGCTCGCGCTGGTGACACCGGCGAGTTTCCCGATTCGCCTCCCTTGAGACAAATCGCCTGGTTCGGCGAGGGTCGGGGGGCGCTCACTACCAGTCCCGGCGGAACACATCCGGTCGGCCAAAAGCAGGCGAACGCCTGGGGGCTTTACGACATGCGCGGCAACGTCGGCGAGTGGGTCTCGGATTGGATCGCGATCGATTGGATGAACGATGATTATTCGAAGAGCGCTCAGGTCGATCCGCAAGGGCCGGAGACTGGTAAGTATCATCTGACCCGGGGCGGATCGTGGTTCAGTAACGCGACTTTTCTGCGAGCCTCGAATCGCTATCCCTGCGCCTGCACTTTTCGGCGGGATATAGGGTTCCGCGTTGTGCGGGTTGTTCAATAATCCCGTTCGGTCCATCCCGCAGGCGGTGGGGCTTAAGGGGAACAGCCGCGGTCCCGGCTCTCAGAGATCAGCGATCCACTGTCATCGGGCATCTCCGGAAACCGCTTCAGGAATGTCCAATGGTCCGGCGGAAATCCCGCTGCCTTCCTTTGAGGCGGGCGAATCTCCGCGATCGGTATGCCCCGCTTTTCTATGACGATCACCTCTCCGTGGGCGGCTTCCTCAACGACCGCCCCGGTCCTGCGGTGCAGTTCGCTAAGATCGACAGACTTCATGTCACACATTGTCTTACATCGCAGAGTACCCCTGCCGCGCCGCGGTGCGGATCGTGGAGACGGTGGATCCGCGGGCGGAGGCGGTTAAGAGCTACGCAGAGGGGCACCGGAAATATCAGGCGCTGTATCCGGCGCTGCGGGGTTTATGGCGGGACTGAGGCGCCAGGCGCTATAATCAGCCTTCCGCCCCGACTGACTATGCCGACCGCCCGGCGGGTCGAAGGCCGCAGCGCCCACCAGATCCGCGCGGTGATCGAGGGTTTCCTCGCCAACTGCCGCCAGCCTGCCTTGCTTGAGCCCGGCGAAGAGCTGCTCGAGCTTCAATCCGACAACTTCGCGCTCGAATTTCGCGGGTCGCGGCTTACTTTGGAAGCGTGGGACCACACGCGGAACTTTTCGCGCCGTGTTGCGGCGATCAAGAGCGAATCGGCGGCGCGGCTGGAACTGCTGGTGGAGCGGTTCGGCGGGCGCGAGGGGCAACTGTTTCTGATCGATCTGGCTCGTCCAGCGGGCATGGAGACGAGCCGGCGTGGCGCGCGGTTGGTATTCCGCGAACGCTTCGGCCTGTTTCTCAGACGGCAGTTTCCGGAGTGGAAACTCGTGGAACTCAGCGCGGAGGCAAACCTCGAATTCAGCCTTTCGCCGGCGTTTCCGCGCGCCTATCTGCGGCACGGGCAGCATGGCTGGGCGGCTATCGCGTGCCCGCCTGAAGGGGACGAAGGCGCTGCGCTTTCTTTCGGCCTGATCTGGCTGGCGTATTTGCGCGAGCGCGAGCGGCGCGTCACCGTGGGCGGGCTTGCGATCTATGTGCCCGCAGGCAAGGAGCGCGCCGTAGCGCTGCGGTTGATTTGCCTCGACCCTGGTGCGGCGCGCTTTGAGCTGTTTTCCTATTCGCCCCAGGATTACCTAGCGCGCGCCGATCCGCGCGATTACGGCAACCTGGACACACACCTTGAGCCTTGCCGGCGCCCGTTACCCGAGGACAGCGCGAGTGAGTTATGGCGGGGGGTGATTTCTTTGCCGGGCGTGGAAGTCGTGCCGAAATACAACGGGCACGCGAGTCTGCGGGTGCGCGGCCTCGAGTTCGGTGAACTCGCGGGAAAAGAGCTCCTTTTCGGTAACCTCTTCGGCAACGAATGGCAGCCTGCGGGCGAACACCAGACTGCGGAAATCCGGAGCGTAGTCGAGCATCTGGAAGCCACGCGTTCCGCGGAAGCTTCCGACCGGCAGCATCCGCTCTACCGCAGCGATCCCGAAGCGTGGCTCGAATCCCAAGTGCGCCGGCACATCGAAATCGTCGACGCCTCGTTGCTCGCGGAGCCGATTTACGACCAAGTCCCTGCATTCGCGGGAGGCGAACGCGGCGTTCTGGACCTGCTGGCAGTGGACCGTTCGGCCCGGCTGGCCGTGGTGGAGTTGAAAGCTTCGGCCGATCTGCATTTGCCGCTTCAGGCGTTGGACTACTGGATTCGGGTGAAGTGGCATCTGGACCGGGGGGAGTTCCGCACGCACGGATATTTTCCGGGAATCGAACTGCGTCCCGAGCCACCCCGCCTGCTGCTGGTCTCGCCGTCGCTCGAATTTCACCCAACTACGGAGACGCTTCTGGGTTTTTATGCACCGGAGATCGAAGTGGAGCGGATCGGGGTGGGGATAGAATGGCGGAAGGGCTTCGAGGTAATGTTCCGGCTGGCCGGCGCCGAACGGCCCCGCTAATCATATGATGATGGCTTTTTTATGATAAAAGCTTTGAAACAGATTCGTGCGGCATCGTCGCGGCTCAACCCGGAGGAACTGCGGCGCGAAGCCATGCGGCCGGTAGCGGTCGGGCTGGTGGCTACCAGTGAGCGCGGCTATTCCGAGTTGGAGGATTTCCTGGTTCCGCCGGAGATGCTGCGGGAGCGACGCACCGAAATACTGGAAAACGTGCATCGCGCCGGCGACCGCAATGCGGCTGCGCAGGTGGATCTGGTCCTGTATGAAGCCGGTTTGCCCAGCCCGCAAGGCGCCTTCCGCCACTGGCCGGAGGACCCGCAACAGACCGTCAAGGAAATTCTGGACGAACACGAAGAGCTGTCGCTGCCCCTGGCGCGGCGTTTTCCGGCGTTCCGGAAAACAGTCGTCGACCGGATCGTGCAGGCCGTGGCGCGAGAAAACGCGCTGTTTGCGGTGACGACCGCGCTGCCCAACATCGTTCCGAGTCTACTCGAACTGCCTTGGGCCCTGGGCGAGTTCGCCTCCGACACGATTTTTCTGACTGTAAACCAGATCCGCATGACGTTTATGATCGCCGCGGCGTGCGGCGCGGAGGTGAGTTTCGGGCAGCAAAAGCTGGAGATCGGCGCTATCGCGGCGAGCGCCTTCGGCTGGCGGGCGATTGCGCGCGAACTGGCGGGCAAGATTCCTTTGGGCGGGGGGCTGATTCCCAAGGGCGCGATTGCTTATGCGGGGACTTATCTCATCGGTAAGGGGCTCGAGCGGCTGCATCATGCGGGCGCACCATATACGGCCGAGGAGCGGGAGGAAGTCTACCGGCAGGGGTATCAACGCGGGACGGCGATTGCGGAGTCCCTTTCGAAGGAAGCGAGCTAGCGAGGTCGACCTGATAATCCACCACAGAGACACAGAGACGCGGAGGAAACAGAAAAACACTATTTGTGCCCTCCGTTCCTCAGTGCCCTTATAGCTTTTGGGTTCCGGTGCGGGGGAAAATGCCAAGCTCTGAGGGTACAGAGGAGGCAGAGGGCGCAGAGCCAAACAGTTCTTGGATTTCTCTGGGCTTCTCTGTCTCTGTGGTGGAAATAGGAAGCTACAGCGCAGCTTGAACCGCGGCTTCGATCTCTTGTTCCTTAGTGAAGCCGTCGAAACGTTTCGCAATCTTCCCATCGCGACCGAAAATTACGGTGACGGGGAGTTCGTCGAGGCTGAATTGTTTGAATAAGGGCTGCGGACCGAGCGCGATGGTGTAGTCCATCTGATGTTTCTTCAAGAATGGTTGCACTGCGGGTGCGCCGTCTTCGTCCATCGAAACACCCAGCACGGCTACGCCTTTGGGGCCGTATTCGCGCTGGATTCTGTTGAAGCCGGGAATCTCGCCAAGACATGGCACGCACCAGGTGGCCCAGAAATCCACCACGACTACTTTGCCTTTGAGGGGCGCGGCGTCGAAGGCTGAGCCATCCAGCTTACTGACTTGCGGAAAATCGGCGCTATCAGGAGCGGGCTTTTCGGCAGGCGCGGCTGGTGTGGCCGCGGCGCCCTTCTCCAGGAAGGCCAGGTACGCCTTAGCGTCGGTTGTGCGGTCGGCTGAAGTGGCGATGACGTGCTCGTCGGGATCGAGGATCGCGTAGAAAGGTGTGGCTATGGTTTGGAATTTGGTGTTTTCGAGCTCTACGTTCTTCTCGGATTCGGCGTCGGTGCCATCTGTGTAGAGTTCCACCAGCACGAAATTCTTCAGTGCGGCGGCAATCTCGGGGCGCGGGAACATATTGGCTTCCATCCAGTGGCAATTGGCGCAGGCGTAGCCGGTGAAATTGACGAAGACCAGCTTGCCTTCGCTGCGCGCCTGATCGAGCGCCTCGCGATACTGATTCTTCATCCATACCAGATTGGTACCCGAGCCGCCGGGGGCTGTGGTGCTGCTGTCCGCGGCGGGAACAAACGAATCCCAGAAACCCAGCTTTCCGCCCATCATACCCGGCACAAAGCTGAGAGAAACCACCAGAAAGGCCATGCCCGTGAGCAGCCGGCCGATTCCCATGCGGTCATCGGGCTTGATGCCTTCGAGGCGCAGGAAGCCGAGCAGGTAGAGACCGGCCATGGCGGTAAGCACGATCCATGCGGCCAGAAAGCGCTCGCGGGTGAGGACACCCCATCCCAGAACCTGATCCATGCTGGCCAGATATTTGAGGCTGGCCGCAAGGATGACAAAACCCATTACTACCTTCACACGCGCCAGCCAGCCGCCGCTGCGGGGCATGCGCTGCAGGTACGAGGGGAACAGGGCGAGGAGGAAAAACGGCAAAGCCAGACCCGCGGCGAAAGTCACCATTCCAGCCACAGGACGGGCCAGGCTTCCGCCGACCGATGCCGCCAGCAACGTCCCCACGAAAGGCCCGACGCACGCAAACGATGCCAGCGAGAACGTCAGCCCCATGAGCAGCGTTCCGGCAAAGCCGCCTTTTTCCGAAGAGCGATTCAACCGCGTGAGGATCGAGGAGGGTATGGTGATTTCGAACGCGCCGAGGAGGCTAAGACCGAAGGCGATGAACAGCGCGGTGATGAACCCGTTCACCCACGGATTCGCGCCCAGCTTCGCCACGCCTGCGGGCCCCATGATCGCGGTGGTTGCCAGTCCCAGGCCCGAGAAGAGCACGATAATACCCAGGCAAAACACCACTGCCTGCCTGGCCGCGCCCTTGCCTTTTTCCTGATTCAGGAAATATGACACCGTAATGGGGATCATCGGGAAAACGCAGGGCGTGAAAATGGTTGCCAGGCCGAATCCGAAAGCGACCAAGAGAAATGCCCACCAGCCTTGATCCTGCGCGGCCGTTCCAGGTGTGCTCGCCGCTGGAGGCGCCGGTACGGCGTATCCGGGCGGAATGCTGATGGCCGCGGCCGTGGCGGAAGGATCTACGGTCAGCGTCGCCATTGCCGTGCGCCGCACGGGCGGAATGCATTTCTGATCGTTGCAGGTCTGATAGCGAGCGGTTACCGCGATTTGCGCCGGACCTGGAGGAGCGTCCTTCTTTAACTGCAATTCGACCAGAAAAGTGACTTCTTTCTCGTAGGTCTCGGTCTGCGCGTTCGCTGTGGGATCGAAGGCCCGCTTGGGGGTGGGCTGGAGGACGCGGAACGAATCCACTACGGGATTCGGACCAAGCTGAATGGTGGTGGGGATCGCGGCGGCCGTGGACATCGAATAGATGTGCCAGCCGGGATCGATGCGGCCGGTCATGCGGGCCAGCACTTTCGAACCGGGAGGGGGCGCGCCCGGCTCGAGCGAGAGAGTCCAATTGACTTGATTTTGCGCAAAGGCACAGACGGTGATCAGCAACGGAAGCGCTAACCGGAATGCACCCCTCAATCGCATTACTTTTTCTACCTCAATCGCCGACTTCGCAGACGAGCTTGCCGCGCAGCTCTTCTTCGATCCGCTCGTTAATTCTAGCTTCGCAAAATTCCGTGGCCACGCGAATACCGTTGCGGATGGCGTTGCTATTGGAGCGGCCGTGGCAGATGATGCATACGCCGCGCACTCCCAATAGCGGCGCGCCGCCGTATTCGGAATAATCCAGGCGCTTTTTGAAATCGGCATAGGCGGTTTTGGAAAGCACGTAGCCGATCTTGCGGGTGATGGTAGCTTCGAGCGATTCGTGGAGCAGGTGCTTCACCATTTCCACGATGCCTTCGCTCACCTTCAGCGCGACATTGCCGATGAAGCCGTCACACACGATTACGTCTGCCTTGCCCGTGTAGATATCGCCGCCTTCGACATTGCCGACGAAGTTCAAATTGAGGTTTTGCAGCAGGGGCCGGGCGGCGCGGGTGAGTTCATTTCCCTTGTGCTCCTCTTCACCGATGGACAGAAGGGCGACGCGCGGCTTCGGCCGACGGAGAATCGTGCGCGAATAGATTTCGGCCATGACCGCGAACTGGGCGAGCATGCGCGGGGTGCAATCGACATTGGCGCCGACATCCACCAGCAGCACCGGCGGACCACCGACAGTGGGCAGCACACCTACCGAAGCCGGCCGGTCCACCCCCGGCACCAAGCCCATCACCACTTTGGCGGTAACCATCACCGCGCCGGTATTGCCCGCCGAAACGATGCCCTGCGCGTAGCCATCGCGCACCAGCCGGGAAGCCACGCGCAGCGAGCTTTCGCGCTTGCTGCGGACGGCGCGAGCGGCGCTATCGTGCATGGTGATGCGCTCGCTTGCGTGCACAATTTCAATGGGAAGCTCGTGTGCGTCCGGATGCTGGTCCAGCTCTTTGCGAACCAGATCCTCCCGGCCGACCAGAACCACTTTGACGCCCAGTTGGCGGGCGGCACACACAGCGCCTTCGACTTCCGGACGGGGGGCGTGATCGCCGCCCATTGCATCAACGGCAATGGTGAGCATGTTAGCCGGCGGCTATTCCTCGACTACTTCGACGACTTCCCGTCCCTTGTATTGGCCGCAGTGCGGGCAAACGCGGTGCGGCAGCTTTGGTTCATGACAGTTCGGACACTCGGAAAGCCCCGCGGTCTTCAACGCGTCGTGGGCGCGGCGATTGTTGGTCCTGCGTTGCGAGTGTCTACGTTTCGGATTCGGCATGATCTATCCTTTACTGGACCTTCCAGTTGCGATTCGCTCCCGGGCAAATCCGGGAATTATTGTCTCAAAAAAAGCTCAGGAGGTCAGGTTGCGCAACGCCGCCCAGCGATCGTCGGCGGCATCGGTCTTGCAGTCGCACGCCTGCTCGTTGCGATTTCTGCCGCAAACGGGGCAGATCCCCTGGCATTCATCGCGGCAAACCCGCTGCATGGGAAGCGCCAGCAGCACCTGTTCCCGGAGAATCTCTTCGAGTTCCAAGCCGTCGCCTTCGTAGAAGCCGATTTCGGCTTCGCCCTCGTCGATGCTCACTTCTTCTTCGCGCGCGATCTCTCGAGCGGGGCGGTAGAACAGATCGTAGCGCTGATTCAAGGGGAACCGCGCCCGGCCAAGACAGCGGTCACATTCCGCCGTCATGATGACTTCCAGGTCGCCACGGATGCGGATCTCGCCGCCGGTATGGGGGAGCAATTCGGCAACGCCGCTGGTGTGCAGCCCGGAAGCCTGCTCCAGGGCTTCCCCCGCGAAATCGATTTGCCCAGGTGCGAAAGTCTCGTCGAAACGAACCTTGCGCAGCTCCATCTCTTTGATGCTGAGGAACATATGGGAGACCGGTATGCCGGGCGGAAGTTACCATTATAGCAGTAGGTAGAGGCGTAACAAACTGAAAACGAAGGCGCCGATGACCACCGAAGACCTGAACCAGATCCGCACTGTGATGCGCGATGTAGTGCGCGAAGAGCTTACTACCGTTGAGACGCGACTGAGGGAGGAGTTCCGGCAGGAGATTAAAGCTTCCGAGACCCGGCTACGGGAGGAGATCGCCGCCGTCGAGCGCCGGATGATCGAGCGCCAGGACCGCGCCGTCGAGGCCCTGATGATCAACCTCATCAAACTGCGGACCGAACTCACTAACAGCATAGCCGGCCTCGGGAAGCGAATCGACCTGCTTGAGGAGCGGGTAAACGGCCTTAGCAATCTCCTTTTCAGTTTGGAGTCCCACATGGTCGGCTTTGGCCGAACACTGGACACGCTATGAAAGAGTCCAGCGCAAACAGCGGAACCATGGAAGGGTATAGAAAAGCGTTTGATGCTTTGGAGGCTCGGGTCAAAGCGATCGAAGAAAAACTCGGCGGCCAGGGGCCGCGCGGCCTCAGTAATCATCGCTTCGGATTTTGCGCTCCCACGCCGATCTCGGGAGGCAACGGCGCATAATGAACCGTATGCCCTCGCTGAGACCCATCACCGTCTGCGCTCTCTACGTATCCCTGGCCGCAGCGGCCTTTGCGCAGACGTATGCCCTGCGCTCCGCCCGCATCTTCGACAGCACAAGCGGCAAGATCACCTCGCCCGGGCTGGTGGTGGTGGCGAACGGAAAAATCCAGTCGGTGGGCGCCTCGGTGCCGGCGGGGGCGGAAGTCATCGATTTGGGCGACGCTACACTGATGCCGGGCTTCATCGACGCGCATACCCACCTCACCGATGACTTCAACCCCGACTACAACGGCGCCATGCTGAAGAATCTGCAAATGCCCATCGCGGAGCGGGCGATTCACGCGGCCGCAAATGCCCGGAAGACTCTGATGGCGGGCTTCACGACAGTGCGCGATGTGGGATCGAGCGATTTTGTCGATGTGGGTTTGCGCAACGGGATCAACGCCGGGCTGACGCCGGGGCCGCGGATGCTGGTGGCCGTACACGCACTGGGTTCGACCGGCGGACACTGTGACGACCAGGATTCCTTTCGTTATGGCCTGTTTGGGCACGAATCAGGCATTGAGGACGGGGTGATCAATACTCCCGATGATGCGCGGCGGGCGGTGCGCTTCAACATCAAATATGGCGCAGACGTGATCAAGACGTGCGCCAGCGGCGGGGTGCTCTCTCCAACCGACGAGGTAGATGTGCCGCAACTGAGCCAGGCGGAACTCAATGCACTGGTGGAGGAAGCGCACACGCTGCACCGGAAAACGGCAGCCCACGCACACGGCGCCGAAGCGGCGAAGCGGGCGATTCGCGCCGGGATCGATTCGATCGAGCACGGAACGTTTCTTGATAACGAAGGCCTGCGGATGATGAAGGAACGAGGAACGTTTCTGGTGCCCACGCTTGCGGTCCGTGTGGGAATCGCCGAATCGAAATTTCCTCCCGCGGTCCAGGCGAAAGCTGATACCGCCATGAAACAACAGGATGCGATGCTCAAACGGGCCGTGGCCATGGGGGTAAGAATCGCGCTGGGCACGGACGCGGCGGTATACCCGCACGGGGAAAATGCTCTGGAATTCGGGTACATGGCGGCAGACGGAATGACAAATGCGCAATCGCTGATGGCCGGCACCAGCGGCGCGGCGGAACTGTTGGGATTGGCGGATAAAGTCGGCGTCTTGAGGCCCGGCATGCTGGCCGATGTGGTGGCCGTCCCCGGAAATCCGGCGGAAGATATCAAGGTGACACAGCAGGTGTTTTTTGTAATGAAAGAAGGCGTCGTCTATCGCAACGACCGGGAGAGGGCGAGAAAATAGGCGGCTTACTCGTCGACCTGGAAGTCAGCGAACGTCGGCAAATAGCAGATGCGATTGTGCCACTCAGCGGCTTCTGTCAGTTCTCAAACGAGCACCAAATGCTCGATGCTGTTCGCAATTGGCCAAAGCTGTGGCGTTAGCCTGACTTTCGCACTTCGGCCAGTATGCTCCAGGTAATGCCTTTGTTTTCAATGAGGCTATTCCAAAGGTCTGGCCTACAAACGAAGCATACCCGTGGGGAAGGTTTCGGGCTGGACCTGGATGCGGGGAGGTGGCTGATCGGGTAGCGTAAGTTGCAGTTGATGCAGCAGGAGCTTCTGTTCCGGCGTGGGCTGTGTATAGCGAGGCATCACTAAGCGCCGGCCGTCGGTGGTCGGAAAAATGACGTCCAGCATCTGTATGGGAGCCAACGTCTCCAGTACCGCCCGCGGGGTGAGGCCTGGCGCTAAAGCCTGCAATCGATTCTTCAAAGTTACCAACAGACAATATGCCAGGAACGCTACCAAAATATGCGCTTCCACACGATGGCCCAGCTGATGGTAAATCGGCCGCAGCCCCAGTTCACCCTTCATGGTTTTGAAGGCCGCCTCGATGTGCGTGAGTTGGATATAGCGTTCCCACAGCACGCCGGGATCTTCCCCAGTGAGATTCGAGCGCAGCAGATAGTGACCATCACGTTGTTCTGCTTGGCGGAGTTTCTTTTTATCGGTGGCGAAACTGAACGTCTGGCGGGTGACCTCTTCGGCCGCCTTAGGCACGCGAATCGCTACGAACCCAAAGGCTCGACCGGCTTCTTTCTTAGCAGCGCCGATGCGCAACAGCAACTGATCGCGTTTCGGTAAGCTGTGCCGCATGACG
>DATBID010000520.1:0-4973 GCA_036557125.1 Bryobacteraceae bacterium
GAATAAGTAGCCGGCCGAAGAAACCGAGCCGGCGGCGATTACGCCTTTGATGACATCGCGCCGGGACAACCCTTTCGAAGTGGGTTCCGGAAAGTCTTCCATGGATCACCTCACGTGATTGGGAATTGGAACTGGACGGGAAAGAATTATATTCCTTGGAGGGGGCAATGTCGAGCGGGATTCGGCAAGATCTTCTGCGCTTAATTCGTCAACAACGAAATCGCGACAGACCAGGTGAAAGCATGACCGAGATTAGCCAAGGGGGAGAAAGATAAAAGCCATCATGAACGATGAACTGGGAGCACCCAAAATAGTCGATCGGAGCGCCTTCCAGGCAGAGCTGGATGCGTTGCGGATTCGAGAGAAAGCTCACACAAGAGAAGGCGACGCCATTGCGGCCGCCCGCCGGCGGCTCCCTATGGTCGAGGTGGATGGCGCCACACCGCTCATTGGCGAACGTGGCACGGTGACACTATTGGACGCTTTTGAGGGACGTCGGATGCTCCTCGCCTATTACTTCATGTGGCACACCGGCCGCCCCGCGCCGGAACAGTGCGAGGGCTGCACCTGGGTTACATCGCAGGTCCGCGAGCTGTCCTATATTCATTCTCGCGACGTCACCTTCGCTATTTTGTGCCAAGGCCCGTACGAAGAGAGCACTCGGTACCGCGACTTCATGGGTTGGGAGATGCCTTGGTACTCAGCCCAGAACTCGCTCGACATCCTCCTAGTGGGACGCCGGATCGGCAGGATGCACCTCGTTTGCTACCTGCGGCAAAGATCCAAAGTTTTCGAGACTTACTGGACCACAAGCCGCGGCGTCGAAGTGATGGATAACAGCTACCGGTTGCTCGATTTGACCGTCTACGGGCGCCAGGAGACGTGGGAGGAATCGCCCGACGGCTGGCCACAACGGTTTGAAGGCGAGCAAAATTTCCTTACTAACGGACGTCCCACTCCCCAATGGCCTCGCCTGAAGGCCGGGTATCCGGACGACCTGGGAACCGACAGGCGCAGAATCGGCCCGTCTACAATGGAGACTGACCATCGGGTGGAGCTGAGGCGCCATTGTCCTACTGCGAAATCGTCCGTCAAGGTATCGGCGAGCAGCACCGGCTCTATCATGACACCGAATATGGATTCCCGCTGGCGACCGATGCCGAACTTTTCGGCCGCCTGCTGCTCGAAATTAACCAGGCCGGGCTGAGCTGGACAACCATTCTAAATAAGAAGGAGAACTTCTATCGCGCATATGTGGGCTACGATATTGATCGCGTGGCCCGCTTTAACGATCGCGACCGCGCGCGCTTGATGAAGGACCCCGGTATTATCCGCAACCGGTTGAAGATTGGAGCGGCCATCGAAAACGCGTGCCGGCTGAGGGAAATCCGCGATTCCCACGGCTCGTTCGGAAATTGGCTCGACCATCATCATCCGCTGGACGCCGCCCAGTGGGCCAAGCTGTTCCGGCAGACCTTCCGGTTTACCGGCGGCGAGATCGTGAGGGAGTTCCTGATTTCGACCGGGTATCTTCCGGGAGCGCACGATGCAGATTGTCCGATTTTCCGGAGGGTGAAGAAGCTGAAGCCGGCGTGGATGCGGGATCGACTACTGTAGAATGACCGTGATGCCCAGACTTCGGTTCTCCACGCCTGTTCTTTTTTTAGCGACTTGCGGACTGGCTTGCGCGCAGGGGGCTGCCACCGCGACGTACGGTCCGTACTGGCAGCCGCCGGTTGTCAAAGGCGGACCGGTGAAGCGGCTGCCCGATGGAAAGCCGGATGTGCAAGGCTATTGGGCGCCTCGCTTCAACCAGGCCGTCTTTGATATCGAAGACCATTCGCAGCGGCAGCCGGGCGTCCCTCCGGGCAAGGGCGCGATAGTCGACCCGCCAGATGGAAAAATTCCCTATAAGCCGGAAGCGGCGGCCAAAGCGAAGGACTTGCGGGAGCATCACATTTATGAGGAGCCCGAAGCCCACTGCTTCGAATCTGGCGTGCCACACACGGCCTACCAGCAATTCGGATTTCAAATTCTCCAGCCTTCCGGCTATTTCCTGATCGCCTTCGAATACGCGCACTCGTACAGGATCATTCCCACCGATGGCCGGCCGCACATCGCTTCCAATGCCAAGTTGTTCATGGGCGATTCGGTGGGGCATTGGGAGGACGACACGCTGGTGGTGGATACGACCAATCAGAACGGGCGGACGTGGTTTGACATGGTGGGCAACTTCACCACGGAAAACATTCACGTGGTGGAGCGGATTACGCCGGTGGATGCGAATACCATCAACTATGAAGCCACTATAGAAGATCCAACGATTTACACCCGCCCTTGGAAGATTGCAGGAAGCTGGGGCCGACGCATCGATCCCGAATACGAACAGTTCGAGTTTGCCTGCGACGAAGGCAACGACGACCTGCAACACTACACCGAAGCGACCGGCGGAACGGCTAAGGCTGTAAAGTAGGCGGGGTGCGACGGGAAAGCGCGCCGTCGCCATTGGGCGTGGAAGCCGCGCTCGCGTGTTCTCGCACGTAAATAGCGCGCGCCGGAAACGGGACTTCAATGCCCTCCTGCCGGAACCGCTCGAAAATCCTCCGGCGAAGCTCGTTGCGCACGGCGAATTGAGCGGCGAATTCGGTGACGGTGTAGTTCAGACTAACTCCGATCCAGGATTCGCTCATGCCGGGGTCAAAGGAGACGGACGGCGCCGGGTCGTGCAGCATTCCGGGGATGTTGCGGGCAACTTCGCGCGCGGTTTCGAGCAGTACCTGCTCGATATGTGCGGGGTCGGCGTCGTAGCCCACGTTTACCTGCAGGGACACCGGCATAAGTTTGTTCGGCAGCGAATAGTTGGTGACAATGGCTTGGGCCAGCTTTGAATTGGGAACTATGATGAGGTTGTTACCGAGGGTGCGGATAGTGGTGCTGCGCCAGGTAATATCGGAGACGTATCCTTCGGGGCCGCTATCCATCTTGACGTAGTCGCTGAGGCGCACTTGTCCCGCCAGGGTGACGTAGAAACCGGAGAAGAGGTTCGCCAGAGTATCCTGCAGCGCGAGCGCCACCGCCAGGCCGCCGACGCCTAGGGCGGTAAGGATGGGCGTGATCGAGATGTGAAGCTGGTTGAGAATCACGAGCACGCCAATGATGAGCACGAAAAGCTGGGCGAGCGTCTGAGTGAGCGTGGTGACGGGAACAGCGCCGGGAATCTGCGCGCCGGAAAAACGGACCAAGTCCCCGGCGAATCGCATGCACATGAAGGTGAGGGAGAGGACGAACAGCACCCGCAGCGGCTCCAAAGTCCATTGGGTAAAACGGGAGGGTAGCGCGGAGGATTGGATAGAGAAATGTACCGCCAGGATGAGGATCCAGATCACCAGCGGCGCGCGCAAAGCGTCGGTGAGAATGCGTCCGATGCGGCTATTGGTTCTCTTGCACCAGGCGGCAAGGGCCTTCAAAATTAGGCGGCGGCAGACGTAGCCTACGGCCACGACAACCGCGAACACCGCCAGCGGCGTAAGCAGAGCGTCGGGATGCTTCACCAAATATTCGCGTAAAGCGGATACTCCCCGCATACGATCAGGTTCGCACATCCGAGACTGGGATGCCGGAGGCGGAAGCTGGGGAGGACTGCACGGAACGGTACATTGGCACGTCAATTTCATGTGCGGGTGCTTGCGCCACTTTTGTGCCTGGGTTTGTGCCTGGCGGGGGCCCGGGTGGCGGCCGGACCCCTGTTGGGGGCCGACAGTTCCAGTGCCGCGCGCCTATTTGCACAGGGGAAGAAGGCGGAACAAGCAGGCCACATGGCGGAGGCCTATCTCCTTTATTCGGAAGCGGCGGCGAAGGATCCCAAAAACGAAACCTACTGGGCGCGCAGCCAGGCCGTGCGTCCGCGGGCATCGCTGGAGGTGGCGCCGAAAACCTTGCCGACTCCGGAGCACCCGGAGGGCGAGATGCCGACGCCGCTGCACTTCGATTCGGTGACGGCCCGTGATCTGGCGGATGCGCGCAAGCCCCTGCCGCCCACGGAACTGGCGGCGCAGCCGGGCACGAAGGATTTCGATTTGCGGGCCAATCCGCAGACTTTATTTCAAACCGTGGCCCGAGCTTTTGGGCTGGATTGCGTTTTCGATGGCGACTACCCGCCCGGCAACAACATCCATTTCGAAGTCACTGGCGCCGATTACCGCGTAGCGCTCCATGCGGTGGAGTTGGCCACGGCCTCGTTTATCATCCCGGTAACGCCGAAACTGTTCCTGGTGGCGAAGGACACGCCGCAGAAACGGTCGGAGCTGGAGCCGACGGTGGCGGTCGAAGCCCACCTCGGCGATCCGACCAATGCGCAGGATTTCACCGCCTTGATCACCGCAGTCCAGCAGTCGATGGCCATTGAGAAGGTTTCCTGGGACGCCCAGACCAATACAGTAGTGATGCGTGACCGCATTTCGAAAGTTCTACCGGCGCGAGCGATGCTGGAGCAATTGGCGCACGCGCGTCCGCAGGTGGTAATCGAAACGGACATTTTGGAAGTCGACCGCTCAAAGATGCTCCAATGGGGGATTTCGCTGCCCAACATTTTCAGCCTGCAGACTTTCGGCAGCTTGGGACAAGGCATCACCACGTTAGAGAACCTGGCGCGTTGGGGACCGCAGGGTACCCTGTTGGCTCTGGCGATCAGCAGCGCTTCGCTTTCGGCCCAGTTCAGTAATACCAAAGCCGTTTCGCTCGACCATGTGGATCTACGTTCCATCGACGGCCAAGCCGCCACTTTCCACGTGGGCGAGCGCTACCCCATCCTCACCAGCGGATATTTCGGCTCGAATCCCACGGCCAACAATTCCATTGGAACTAACACAGGCTCGAACGGCAGCGCGCTTCAGAATCCGAACACGTTCGGAAGCGCCCAAAATCCGACCGGCGTGGTTACTGGCGACTTTAACCGCGATGGCATTCCCGATTTT
>DATBID010000521.1:0-11807 GCA_036557125.1 Bryobacteraceae bacterium
CAAATTCGTATTGCACGTTCAGGTTATATTGGCGGATCAGCGGTGTGTGAGAGACTTCGGCGATGAACGGTACGCTCAGGTTTGAAGTCTGCAACGTCGCCGGATTCGCCCAGCGCTGCACAAACTCGCCGAGGGGCAAATTGGGAAACGGAGTCTGAATCGTGAACTGCGCCGCGGCCGATCCGCTGTAATCGAGCGTGGTGGCGTAGGGGTTGCCCTGCTCCACCGCGTGTACGAAACGGTCCGCGCCGATGCGGTCGTAGAAAACGCCGAAGCCTCCACGAAGAACCAGCCGTTCCGCAGCCTGGTAGGCGAATCCGATGCGCGGCCCGAAGTCCGACAGAGGCGGATGCTTGCGTATCGCCCCGGTTCCGTTCTTGTTAACCAGTACGCCGTCCGGCGGCTGCGGATAATGCGCCAGATAATTGCCTGCAGTCACCCAACCCAGGTAGTTGGCCGGGATCCCCAGAGGCGCTGTAGGTACCTGGGAATTCGGAGCTAACTGGCTGATCCAGGTGTTTGTCAGGTTGCCGAACTTCTCCCCAAACGTGCCGTCGTATTCCCAGCGCACTCCCAGGTTGACCGTCAGCTTGTTCGAGACCTTCCAATCATCCTGCACATATGCATTCGTGTTGGTTTCGCGGTAAGCGTGAATGATTCCGCCGGCCGCCGGAGGACCGCTCGCCACGCAGAACAAGCACTGGAAAATGTTGCCGGGATTATTCGCTGCCAGCAGGTTGCTGAAACTCCCCAGGAAAAGCCAGCCACGCTCCAGTCCCGCGAAATCGAGATTCCATTGCGTTTTCTCAACTTCGAAGCCGGCGCGAATGGTTTGCCTTCCGTGCGACCAGGAGACCTGGTCGGCTATCTGGAATTGATTGGTAGGACTGAATTGCGGTTCGAGGAATCCGCCTGCGCCAAAACCGTTGATGAGGAACGAAAGTGCCGGGCCCTGTGTCTGGCTGGGGACGATCGGTGTGATTCCGAGGTTCTGAGGAGTCCAGCCCGCTGGAAGAGAGTCGGTCGCTTTGGAGAAAAAGCGCTGGAAGGAAGCGCGCGCTTCGTTCACCAGGGAATTCGTCACCAGCGTAGTGAGTTTCAATAGCGAGTTCGTATTCGAATACTGCACCGGCATCGCCGCGCCTGGAAGCGCGCCTCCGATCGGCGTGTTGTACTCGACCGTGCGGGGGTCAGTGCTGTAGAACATGCGCATGGCCAGCGTATTTTTCGCGTTCGGCAAATAGTCGCCGTTCACGATGTACTGGTTCTCCGAAAACGGCGCGGGCGTATTGAAGCTGAGGGGGCCGAACGTGGAGTTGCTGGGGAAATAGTAACTACCGTTGGCGTTGGTGACCTGTAGCATCTTGAGCGCTACCGGGCTGATCGAAGTCGCTGAACATGGCAAAGCGGGACCGAACGCCGGCAGAACACAGTTCGCCGCGATCAATTGCTGCACCCATTGCGGCGAGGTCCGGTCTCCGAAGGGAATAACCGGGTAGAGATTGATTTCGGAACTGCCCGCCGAGTTTACGCCGTTGCGCTGCCGCGTACCTTCATAGCTGCCGAAGATGAACAGCTTGTCTTTTTTGATGGGCCCGCCGATCACTCCCCCGAACTGGTTCTGATTGAGCACCTGCTTGGGGCAGGACTGGCCGGCGAACTGCGTGCGGCAGGTGTCTCGGTTATAGAAGAAATCGTTGGCATCGAGTTGCGCGTTGCGGAAGAACTCAAATGCGTCTCCGTGCCAGTTATTGGTGCCCGACTTAGTGACTACGTTGACGTTCGCGCCGGGATTGCGTCCGTAGGTGGCATCGTAGGTAGAAGTCTGGATTTTGAATTCCTGGATGGAATCGGGATTGGGAACGGCAATGCCCACGTAAATGCCGCCGTCATTGGCGCTGCCGTTGCCCGCCATACTCTGCACAGCTACGCCATCCATCTGAAAATTATTCTGGCCGGGAGTCGCTCCATTGACCGCAATATCCAGGGTTCCTTTGCCGAAGGAGGTCGCGTTATTGACGCCGACGCTGGTGCCCGCGGAAAGGCCGATGATTTGGGTGAAATTCCGGTTCGCCAGAGGCAGCTCCGTGACAGTGTCGGTGCCTACGGTGGTGCCCAGCGTGGATGAGGCGCGCTGCAGGACTTCGGCGGTGGCTTCCACGGTGATCTGTTCGGCTTGCTGCCCGACTTCGAGCGTCCGGTCCACGACAGGGGATTCGGTGACGTTCAAAGCCACGCGCGACACCTCGGCGGTCTTGAAGCCGTTGGCCGTTATGCGAATGTTATACGTCCCAGGCGGGATCAGCGAAAACTTGTAGACACCATCTGAGCCCGTGGCCGCGGTGCGCGCCTGGTTCGTATCTACGTTGGTGAGCGTCACGGTCACGCCGGGAACGGCTGCGCCGGAAGCATCAGTAATAGTGCCGCTCAGCCCGGCGGTGCCGGCCGATTGAGCAAATAAGGACTGGCCAGCGCACACCCAGAGCGCCGCGCAAATGATCTGCAATAACCTAGGTTGTAAATTCATACCTTCAACCCTCGTTACGTCTAGCCGTCTGGAAACGGCTGCTTGGGACGGGAGTATATCACGCACAACGAAAGCGCACTAGGGTTTTGGAGCTGTTCGAATCGTTCCGTGCTACTTTTGACGCTGTTTGGACCAATCGGTGCTTCTCCGCAGTGCGTCACCTGCGGATAATAATTTCTATCTTCCGGGCAAATTCTTGATCTTGAATCCGTGTCGATCTCTTATCTATCATCCAAAGAAATTTGGGTGATTTGCTCACAATTAGTAATATATTGCGCCATTAGAATCTACTAGTGCGGTGGCTCCTTGTCTGTAGGCGATAACGTCGTTTCCTCTACCGCTTCGATAAGAGTGAGATCGCCAATTTCGATATTTCTTAATTGGAGATAACGTGCAAACGGTGACAGAAAAAAGCTCACCAGAAAGTGTGCTCGTAGTTGAGGATGAAGGCGTAATTGCTCTTGAATTGCGGCGCCGGCTGGAGCGATATGGTTACTCAGTTCCCGCCGTAGCGGCGACGGCCGACGAAGCCGTCCGGCTGTCGGCCCAGCACAACCCGGATGTAATCCTGATGGATATCCGCCTGGGCGGTAAGAAAGATGGTATTGAAGCCGCCGAAGAAATAGGTAGGCGGCTCGATATTCCGATTATCTTCGTTACAGCTCATGCCGATCTGGCTACGCTCGAGCGAGCGAAGGCCGTTGAACCCTTCGGCTATATCGTCAAGCCATTCGGAACCACTGACTTCCGGGCTCAGATCGAAATGGCCCACTATAAGCATCAGATGGAGCGCAAGCTGCGGAATGCCGAAGCCAACCTCTCCTCTATACTGCGGAATCTGACGGAAGCCGTAATTGTCACCGATGCGAAGCAACGCATCACTTTCCTGAATCCCATGGCCGAACGGCTGACGGGCTGGACCGCGGCAGAGGCTCTCGGCCAATTCGTGGGCCTCGTGCTTCCGCTGATCGCAACCGAAGGCGGCACCGGGGACGCAATCTCGGAGGTGCTGGAGCGTGGACGGGAATCGGTAAGGGGGGAATATCGGCTGCCGATCCGCCACGACCCCGCACGCAGCACACTGGTAGAAGCAGTTTTTTCGGCGAATGCAGGCGAGGAGGGACACTCGGGCTGCGTACTCGTGCTCCGCGACATTACCGAAGCGCGCGAACTCGAAAAGCAAGCCGAGCAGGTGCGCCGCATGGAAACGATTTCCCTGATGGCCGGCGGACTGGCGCACGATTTTAATAACCTCCTGACAGTGATCCTCGGTTATACGGATCGGCTGCTGAACGACCCCGCGCATTCCTGTGAAGAACTTCGGGGAATCCAAAAGGCCGGAGAGTCGGCTGCATCCTTATGCCGGCAGCTTCTGACCATCGGCGGGAAGGATGCGACTAAACCGAAAGTCTTCGATCTGAATGCGGTCATTTGCGACAACACCAAGCTACTCCAACGCATTCTGACTCCGGCTTCACAAGTGGCAGTGACAGTTTGTCCGAACCCCTTGCCCATCCGTGCCGATCAAACCCAAATCCAGCAGGTGCTGATCAATCTTGCAGTGAACGCGCGATATGCGATGCCGGAGGGCGGACGCTTCACCATTCAGACGAGCAGGGCGAGTTCCGGCTCAGCCATTCTCCTGATCGAGGATACCGGCCCCGGTATGAGCGAGAGCAACCGCGAACATTTGTTCGAGCCATTTTTCAGCCGGAAGGGCGCCTTTGGGACAAGTCTGAGCATGACCATTGTTCACAGCATCATCACCAAGTCGGGAGGGGCGATCCGCGTGGACAGCCAGTTGGGCGTAGGCACCCGGTTTCACATCGAGCTGCCGCTGGCGGAAGGCCTGGAATCGGAAGCGGCCAAGGGCAAGCCGGAAACAACTCACCCGGAGACCTCCTCCGGCGGCAATGTGTTACTGGTGGAGGACGACGAGCCGGTACGGCAACTCATCGGAAGCCAGTTCCGGGAAGCTGGATACGATGTGCTGGAGGCCGAGTCGGCTGAAGATGCTTTCCGGCAGCTTCCGCTTCGTGAGCACACAATCGACTTGCTGATCACGGACGTCATGATGCCCGGAATGACCGGTCCCGAGCTGGCGAAGCGTCTGGTAGCGCAATCGCCGGAAACTCGCGTGCTGTTTATTTCCGGGTTTACGGAAGATGCGCTCGACAATGACGAATTGCTGCGCCAGGGCCGCGCGGAATTCGTCTCAAAACCGGTAACTCCACGATCTCTCATCGCAAAAGCGCGATCACTACTGGGATCTAAGCAGCCCAGTTCTAAGCGGAAGGAGTAGACTTGGCCGCATCCGTATGGGCAGTGTCTCCTTTTCTCCGGACTGATGCCACGAGGCTCGCTTGACCTCAGAAGATACGATCCTGCTGGTCGGAGACGATGAGGTGACCGCCGAACTCGGGAGGCAGTCTCTTTCGCGAGCGGGTCTTCGCGTCCAGATAACCGGCAGAGTTACCGAAGCCGTTACGCTCCTCGAACGGAACTCTTTCACAGCAGTGATTCTTGACTACCACTTTCCAGAGGGTGATCCGTGGACCGTAGTCGAAGCGGCCACCGCCAAGGTTCCACGGATTCCGGTAATCATCGCGACTGCGACGGGAAATGAGGCGGCGGCAGCCCAAGGCGTGCATCACGGAGTCGTTGAGTATGTCAGGAAAGGGAACACTTTTTCCGAACTGCTTCCGGGGATTGTCGATCGTGTCCGAAGGCTTCGAATTGCGGAGGACCGGTTGCAGCGAACCACTAGCCGGTTTGAGACCACCGCCCGCAATGCGTCCGATATCATTGCTGTCTGTTCGCTCGATGGCTCCGTCCGTTATATCTCTGGCGCATCCAAACCCATCCTCGGCTACGAACCGGAGGAACTCATCGGAGCGGGTATCGAACTTGCCCATCCGGACGATCAGCCCGCGCTTCGCGAATTCCTCAAGACCGCCAGCCAGAAGGAGAATGCGGTTTTCGCCAATCGCTGCCGGAGGAAAGATGGCTCGTTCGTGTGGCTTGAGCACAACGTGACCTTGCTTCGCGAGCCGGCGGGCGGAGCGCCTTCGGAGTTCGTCGTCGTCTCCCGGGATATTACCGAACGGAAGCGGGCAGAGGAGGCTGCTGCTCTCGAAGCGAAACTCGCCCGCAGCCGCGAAATTAAAACGGCCGTCCGTGCCAGTGAAGAGCGCTTTCGAGCAATGTTTGAACGCGCTGCCATCGGTTTGTGCGAAGTTGACTCCGACGGCCGCTTTCTGCTGGTCAACGACCGGCTGTGTGAAATCGTTGGATATTCGCGGGAAGAATTGACGCAAAAGACATTCGGAGAGATCACTCATCCCGATGATCTGCAGAATGACTGGCACAGTGCGAGAGCCATGCTGCGCGGGGACATCGACGTCTATTCCAGGGAAAAAAGGTATTTCCACAAAAATGGTTCAATCATCTGGGTCAATCTCACCTCTTCGCTGGTTCGGGATGAAAACAACGCTCCGGACTACTTTGTCTCAATCATCGAAGACATTACCGCGCGCAAGGCCGCCGAAGACAGATTGAAGCAGGCCGAGCGCCGTTATCGCTGGCTAGTTGAATCGAACCCGGCAGGATTGGTGGAAACCGGTTCGGAAGGGCAAGTACTCAGCGCTAATAATGCATTCTTCAGAATTATCGGATGGGACCGTGAGGCTTTTGCGAAAGCAGGAATGGATCTGTTTAAGGTAACTCCAGACGAATGGAAATCGGTATCGTACACAAATATCGAAACAAGCCGCCGCACTGGAAAACCTGTTATCTACGAGAAAGAGTACGTTCGGCAGGATGGTAGCCGGGTTCCCGTGATGATCGGGCTCTCGTTTCTGGAAGACTCCAATGACGATGCCGTCGCCTTTGTCCTCGACCTTACGGAACAAAAGCGCGCCGAGCGCGGCATTCGGGAGAGCGAAGCGCAATTCCGGGCGCTCGCGAACGCCATGCCGCAATTGTGCTGGATGGCGAACGCGGATGGCTGGATCTTCTGGTATAACCAACGCTGGTACGACTATACCGGAACTGGGCATGCACAGATGGAAGGATGGGGTTGGCAGTCAACTCTCGATCCCGAGGCGCTGCCTAGCGTCATGGAGCGATGGAAAGCTTCGCTTTCCTCTGGTGAACCTTTCGATATGGTCTTTCCGCTCCGTGGAGCAGATGGCGTATTTCGCCCGTTTCTGACGCGTATTTTGCCTGTTCGCGATCAGGAAGGCCGGATTGTCCGCTGGTTCGGCACCAATACGGATATCAGTGAGCAGCGCAGAACGGAGCAGGCGCTACGCGACAGTGAGGCGCATTTCGCATTCGCTCTGGAAGCCGCGCAGTTGGGCGCATGGGATCTCGACTTGAAGCGGCATACGGCGTGGCGCTCTTTGCATCACGACCTGGTTTTCGGGTATCCGGACCTCCTGCCGGAGTGGACGTATGAAATATTCCTGGAACACGTCCTTCCGGAGGATCGTGAAGAAGTTGATCGCAAGTTTCGCGAGGCGGTAGCGAAAGGCGAGGATTGGGAATTTGAGTGCCGGATCCGCAGGGCTGACGGCGCGACGCGCTGGATTTGGGCGCGGGGCAGATCCGTTTCTGATGAGCATGGAGAACGGCAGAGAATGTCCGGAGTGATGAAGGACATCACCAACCAGAAGCGCGAGGAAGAGGCCCGCCGATTGAGCGAAGAGCGCTTTCGAATTGTTGTAGAGTCATCTCCCGGCGCAACCATAATGGTTGCCGAAGATGGGCGAATCAAACTGGTCAATGCGCAGACCGAAAAGCTGTTCGGGTATCCCCGCGAGGAACTGCTTGGCCAAGTCATCGAGTTGCTGATTCCCCATCGGTTCCGCTCAGCACATCCCGGCTATCGAGCGGGTTTCCTGGCGAAACCAAGCGGCCGCTCCATGGGCGCCGGACACGACCTGTTTGGTCTGCGGAAGGACGGCTCCGAAGTGCCGATCGAGATCGGCCTCAGCCCGATTAAGACTGGCGAAGGCCAGTTTACGCTCGTCACCATCACCGACATAACGGAACGCAAAGAAGCCGAGGCTAAAATTCGGGAAAGCGAAAGGCAAATCCGGCGTCTTGCCGATGCAATGCCTCAGATCGTGTGGACCGCCACTCCGGACGGTGTCTTTGACTACTACAACGAGCGCTGGTACGAATTTACAGGGCTCCCGCGGAGCCAGCAGGGCAATGGAGACTGGCTTCAGAATCTGCATCCCAACGACGCTCAGCGATGTCTCGATGCCTGGCGCTGGTCTGTGGCATCTGTTACGCCATTCGAAGTGGAGTACCGGTTCTGGGATCGACAGAGCAGTTCCTGGCGATGGTTTCTGGGGCGGGCTCTACCGATCCGCGACGAGTCGGGCCGAGTGACGAAATGGGCCGGCACGTGCACGGATATCGACGAACGCAAGCGGATCAGCGAGACTTTGGATTTGCGCGTCCAGGAGCGGACGCAGGATCTCGAGAGATCACTTCATGAGAAAGAGACGCTCCTAAAGGAAGTCCACCACCGCGTCAAAAACAATCTGCAGGTGATCTGTAGCCTGCTGGCCCTCCAGATCGAAACGTACGCTCCAGGCTCCGCAGCGGCTCTGCAGGATGCATACGATCGGGTTCATTCCATGGCGCTGATCCATGAAAAGCTGTACCAATCGGCGACGGTTTCCGACGTAGATTTCGGCGCCTATATCGAAATACTCGCCCGGCAGCTTATGCAGGCTTACGCTATCGATCCCGCCCGCATTCGCATGGAACTATCAGTTGAACCGATTCCTCTCCCGATCGATCAGGCGATTCCTTCCGGTCTCATTTTGAATGAGCTGGTATCGAATTCGCTGAAACATGCGTTTCCCGCCGGCAGGGCCGGTGTGATCGAAGTCGCCTTCAAGCGAATTGAGCCAGAAACGCTGATGCTTCGGATTGCCGACAACGGAATCGGTTTGCCGGCCTCATTTAGCTTCGATACCACAACTTCTCTGGGTCTTCAGGTTGTCGAGACCCTGGTTCGCCAGCTACGGGGTGAGCTTCAAATCGGAAGAGATGGCGGGACCCAAATCACGATAACGTGGTCAGCAGAAGGCATCAAAAGCTAGCTCGCAAGTTACGCTGAGAGTGTGCCCCTCCTCGAAATCGATGCCAACGGGTTGTACTGCGCGGCTGGGGATTTTTATATCGATCCGTGCGGTCCGGTTGAGCGAGCTGTCATCACCCATGCGCATGCCGCCGCTGGGCATGCGGCTGCGAGGAACTACCTTGCGGCAAGGCCTGGTATAGCACTGTTGCCGCATATGGCGGTGCAAGCGATGGATTACGGCGAAGTAGTGAGCTTGGGCAGCGTTCGGGTGTCGCTGCATCCGGCGGGGCACATCCTGGGATCGGCGCAGGTCCGCATCGAGCAGGCGGGCGAAGTCTGGGTGGTATCGGGCCACTATAAACTGGCGCCGGATGCCACCTGCGCGGGCTTTGAACCGCTGCGCTGCCACGTGTTCGTTACGGAAGCCACGTACGGCCTGCCAATCTTTCGCTGGCGCGCGGCGAGCGAGACCCGCGATGCGATCATAACCTGGTGGCGCGCGAACCAGGAAGCCGGGCGGGCCAGCCTGCTGTTCGTCCATCCGGTCGGGAAGGCGCAGCGGGTGCTTTCGTTGCTGAATAGCTCCGCGGGGCCGATCTATTGCCATGAAGCGGTAGAAGCGGTGAATGCTATTTACCGCCAGCAAGGCATCGAACTGCAGCCAACTAAACTCGCAAACGGCGACGGCGACTGGCGGCGCGCATTGATCCTGGCTCCGCCTTCCACTCATGGCACGGCCTGGGCGCGACGCTTCGGACCGGCCTCCACGGCACTGGCTTCGGGCTGGATGCGGGTTCGCGGCACACGCCGCCGGCGGTCGCTGGATCGTGGCTTTGCTTTTTCGGATCACGCCGATTGGCCGGACCTGTTGCGCGCCATCGCGGAGACACAGGCGGAACGTATGTGGGTGACCGCTGGTTTCCGCAACGCTATGGTCCGCTGGATTGAAGAGCATGGCGGCAGCGCGTTCGCCGTAGAGGGACAGTGGGAGGAGGCAGAACCGTGAAGGCCTTCGCCGAACTCTACGCGGCACTCGATGAAACCACAAAGACGAACGCCAAAATCGCGGCGCTCAAACGATATCTCGAAGCTGCCGAACCCGCCGATGCAGCCTGGGCTGTCCATTTCCTGATCGGCCGCCGTCCCAAGCGGCTGCTGGAATCACGCAAACTGGCGCAGTGGGCGATTGAGGAAGCCGGCGTTCCCGACTGGCTGTTTGGCGAGTGCTTCCATGCGGTGGGGGATTTCGCGGAAACTATCGCGCTGCTGTTGCCGCCTGCCGCGGCTTCAAGCGATTTGCTGTTGCATTATTGGGTGGAAGAGCGGCTGCTGCCTATGCCCACCGCCGATGACGAAACCCGCCGCACATGGCTCATCGAAGCCTGGCGCGCCATGGATGAGCCGCAGCGCTTTGCCTGGAACAAGCTGCTCACGGGCGAATTCCGTGTGGGTGTCTCGCAGAACCTGGTGGTGCGCGCGATCGCTGAAGTAAGCGGTGCATCGCCGGAAACAGTCGCTCACCGGCTGATGGGCGATTGGCAGCCTTCAGCCGAATTCTGGCGCGGTCTGCTTGCACCCACCGCGGCCGAAGGCGATATCAGCCGCCCTTATCCTTTTTGTCTCGCTTATCCGCTCGAAGGAGAAGTAGAGGATTTAGGCAATGTCCACGAATGGCAGATTGAATGGAAATGGGACGGCATCCGCGCGCAGCTCATTCGGCGGGACGGGCGCACATTTCTGTGGTCCCGCGGCGAGGAACTGATGACCGATCGCTTTCCCGAACTCGAAGCCGCGGGCGATCTACTGCCGGAAGGCACCGCGATCGATGGCGAAGTGATGCCCTGGAAGAATGGGGCGCCACTGGCTTTCGCGCAGATGCAGCGGCGCATCGGCCGCAAGGTGCTGGGTCAGAAGATTCTGGCAGATGTTCCGGTGGTGCTGGTGACGTTTGATCTGCTCGAGTCGGGCGGACGCGATGTGCGCGAGGAACCGCTCGAATGGCGGCGCGCGGAGTTGGAAAGGAGCGCACCGCGGGAGAGTGCTATCGTGCTGTCGCCAACCGTGAAGGCGGCTTCATGGGATGAGTTGAAGGAGCTTCGCCAGGAATCGCGGCGGCGGAAAGTCGAAGGGTTCATGTTGAAGCGGCTGGGCTCGCCCTACCGCGTGGGAAGACGGCGCGGCGATTGGTGGAAATGGAAGATCGAGCCATACTCCGTGGACGCGGTGCTCATCTATGCGCAGCCAGGCAACGGGCGCCGCGCCAGCCTGTTCACCGATTACACATTCGGCATTTGGGATAATGGCCAGCTTGTGCCGTTTGCCAAAGCATATTCAGGGTTGAGCGACGAAGAGATTCGCGAAGTGGATCGCTTCGTGCGGCGCAACACGATCGAGCAGTTCGGGCCGGTCCATCGGGTGAAACCGGAACTGGTGTTCGAGTTGGCGTTCGAAGGGATTCAGCGCTCGACTCGACACCGCAGCGGCATTGCCGTGCGGTTTCCGCGCATGGCTCGCTGGCGGCACGACAAGAAGGCAGAAGAGGCCGATAGCATCGACACGATTCGCGCGCTGCTTGGGTAACATTACTTGCGCCGCGGCGTGAGAGCGGAGGCGGAAACCTATTTGTTCGCGGCTGCTTTCTTAGGAGCGGCCTTCTTTGCAGCGGGCGCATCAGGCGCCGGACCCACACGCTTGATCGTCACGCTGATCAGCTTCACCGGCGTGCGCGGCTTGTCATTGCCGTCGCGCGGCACGCGGGCGATCTTACCTACGACGTCCTGGCCCTCGACTACCTGGCCAAAGATGGTGTATGCGCCGTTAGGCGGATCGAGCGAGGGGTAGGCCACTTCGGTGATGAAGAACTGGCACCCACCGGTATTCGGCCGACCGATGTTGGCCATCCCGAGCCGGCCGGGGCGGTCGAACTTCAGCGTCGGCACGATCTCGTCCTTGATGGTGATGCCGCAATCGTGGGAACCAGTGGCCGTGGGGTCGCCGGTTTGGATCATGAAGCTGGGAATCACACGATGGAAGGTGATGTTATTGTAGAGCGGCTTGGCCACCATCTTTCCGGTGTTTGGATCTTTCCAAGGCTTGGTGCCGCGGGCCAGCGCCTCGAAGTTGCGCACGGTAATGGGCGCCTCCTTCTCGTAAAGCACGGCGGTGATGGTGCCCATG
>DATBID010000522.1:0-3226 GCA_036557125.1 Bryobacteraceae bacterium
TCTTCGTAATCGCGCCGCTTGTTGACGTTGTCGTTAGTGATGAAGATGGTGTTCGCCGAGAGCGGTTTCCAGAAGAACTTGGTCAAGGTCGCCAGGTCGTCCAGCGCCTGGTCGAGTGTCTCGTTGTTCAGCTCGATCGACAGATTCCGCCCCGCATTCGGCGGCGGATTCATGTCCGGATCCCACAGCACATTGATTCCCGCCACCTTGGCCACCGTTTCAAACAACACCCGCGGCGACTGGTTGTTCATCTTCAGATTGATAGGCTCGTTACTGAGCGGTTTCAACTCGGGTACCGGCAGCAGAGTCTTGAGCTTGTCTTCGCTCTCCTTTTTTGCCTGTTCGACGGGAGTCAGCGCCCGCTCCTCCGCAGATGCCTCCTTGCCGGTCTGCAGCACCCGCTGGCGTTCGCGTTGAATCATTTCCTGAGTGCGGCGGATTTCCTGTTCGGCGGACGAAGAGCCGGGATTCAATCCATAGGCCTTCTGAAACTCCAGCAGCGCTTCGCCTAGCTGGCCTTGCTCGCGAACTCTAAGCCCTTGATCCAGATGGGCCTGGGCCGCCTGAAACCGCGCTTTCTGGGCCGCCATCTGATACACCACATCGGCCGGATCTTCCGACAGCGCATTTTCGTACTGTGCCAGGGCCTCATCCCACTCTTTTTTCACTTCGTGGACCCGGCCTTCGGCAAGGTATTTGTCTCCCTTTCTGGTTTTGGCCTGCAAGGGCGCCACCGGCCCAATCAGAATCGCCGTCAGGAAGACCGCGGTTAAGCGATTGAAAAAAGACATGTTCCCTTACTTTTGCCAGCTGCTCCGGAACCCCATGTTAAGATGAAGGGCGTTTGCGCAAGCCAGTGCCGTCTAAAAACGTTGACGAGTCCCGGCCTCCGCGCGTTGAGACCAAAATTGGCCCGCAAAGACGCCAACCTGCAGATTCTCAGTGATAACCGCAAGGCGGCGCACGATTACTTCCTGCTGGAGCGTTTTGAAGCCGGAATGGTCCTCACCGGCACTGAAGTCAAAGCAGCCAAAGACGGCAAGGTCCAGCTAAAAGAGGCCTACGCCGCCGTATTGAACAATGAGGCCTGGCTGGTAAACGCCCACATCAGCCAGTACTCGCACGGCAACCGCGAAAACCATCCACCGATCCGCAATCGCAAGCTCCTGCTGCACCGCAAGGAAATCGACAAATTGCTCGGACAAACCCGCGAAAAGGGATTGTCTCTGATTCCCACCAAAATTTACCTGAAGAACGGCCGCATCAAGTGCGAAGTGGCCCTGGCCAAGGGCAAGAAGCTTCACGATAAGCGCGAAGCCGAGCGCGCGCGCACCGCCGAAGCCGAAGCCCGCGCCGCCATCCGCAATCGGTCCGCCTGAGAGACGACTCATGAAACGAAGCACAGACCGCATCCTGACAACCCACGTGGGCAGCCTGTCACGCCCCGCGGAACTCATCGAGATGTATCGCGAAAAAGCGCTCGCCGGGCAGCTCGAACCGGCGCTGACAAACGCCGTTGCGAACGTGGTGCGCCGCCAGATCGAAGCCGGCATCGACATCGTCAATGACGGCGAGTTTGGAAAGCCCATGTCCGACGAAGTTGATTACGGCGCCTGGGCATTCTACATCTACCCCCGCCTGAGCGGATTCGAAATGCGGAATCCGCCCGAGGGCATCAGCACACTCAGCATGATCATGGGCGGCAGTAAAGACCATGCGGACTTCGCCGAGTTCTACCAGAGCGGCGAACTGGGAATCCGTCCGGGAACGCGCGCATTCGCGGTCAACACCGGGCCGATCCGATACACCGGCCACGAGCTCATGCAACGGGATATCCGTAACTTGAAGGCGGCTCTCGCAGGTAAGCCGGCGGAAGAATCCTTCCTCTCGGCCGCGGTCACCGGTGTAACGCGGCCCGGCGAGTACTATAAAAACCCGGAAGAACAGGCGGCCGCCGTCGCGGAGGCCATGCGCGAAGAGTACAAGGCGATTACCGATGCCGGCATCAACGTGCAGCTCGATGATCCCATCCTCGTCAACGTGTTCGAATGGCAGTTCTCGATGAACGGAGACAAAGCCGCATTCCGGAAATGGGCCGAGTCGCACATCGAGCTGGTCAACCACGCCCTCCGAGGCATTCCCGAAGAGAAGGTTCGGTACCATCTCTGCTGGGGCAGTTGGAAAGGCCCCCACAGCACCGATCTCCCTCTCCAGGACGTGATCGATCTCATCCTCAAAGTGAAAGCCTGCCAGTACTCCGTCGAGGCGGCCAACCCGCAGCACGAACACGAGTGGAAGGTCTGGCGCAACGTGAAGCTTCCCGCCGGCAAAGCGGTGATCCCGGGAGTCGTAACCCACAAGACCAACGTGGTGGAGCATCCGGAAGTGGTTGCCGACCGCATTCTGCGATACGCCGAAGCCGTGGGCCGGGAGAATGTCATTGCCGGCACAGATTGCGGCCTGGGGGGCCGCATCCATCCGCAGCTGGCTTGGGCCAAGCTCCGCGCCCTGGCTGCCGGCGCCGCGCAAGCCAGCCGGCAGCTCTGGGGCCGCGCTACCTCACAGGCTTAGATTCCCCCAGGTTCGCGGTTACCGCGGTCTTCGCTTTCCGTTCCTCGGCCAGGCGCTGGTATTCCGCATCGTCCAGATATACGATGTTCAACCACACCTGCACCATGTCGTCGACGCTGCGCTCGCCGAAACCGGCCCAAACCGAAGGATCCGGGTTGCGCGGATTCGCCGCCGTGTTGTCGTGAATCGCGATCATGTGCAGCACCGTGCCCGCCGGCAACAGCGGCGCTTCGTCATCGGCATAGATGTAGTTGATGTGCCAGTTGAAATTGAAATGGTCCACCGAGCTGAGCAGCGTGGTCGTGTTGTCCAGGTTGATCGCTTCCAGCGTCATGGCGCGCCCGCGCATGTGCATGTGGGGCTGGAACGCGTCGATCCGCGCGTTGCGCGGCAGGCGGAAGTAGCCGTCCGTCCGCACCACCGTGTTCGGCGGAATCTCCAGCTCATCGTTGGGCAGGTTGCGGATGGCGTACGAGCGCACCTGATACTTCGGGACCTCGCCTTTGGGGTAGAACTTGAAGGCGATCGTCGTCTTATTGTGCTGTTCCGAGCCAACCGCAAAATAGTGCATGTCGAAGCGGAGGCGCGTTCCCGCCTTCAGCAAACGGCCGGTATTCTCGGCGAAGATGTCTCCGTATTTGCCGACCGCGTATTC
>DATBID010000523.1:0-24323 GCA_036557125.1 Bryobacteraceae bacterium
GCCGCCGCCCCGGCACTCTACTCGGAAGTCTTCATCATCGGCGGACCGCAAGACACCGGCGCCGTTTTAAAAGGCGTCGACATCGACACCGAGACTACCGTCAGCACCGCCCTTGCGCATTTGAAAGCCGGTTCGATCAACCGCCTCCGCGACCGCCAGGCCGATCCCCCCGGCCTGCTCATCGGTGCTCGCATGTTGGAGGATACCGGCATGCTGCTGGGCTCCCGTGCACGTGTCATTTCCCCCCAGGGGGACCTCACACCCTTCGGTCCTAGCCCCTCGATCCGCCCCTTCAAGGTCTGCGGCATCTTCGAAACCGGCTTCTACGATTTCGACGACAAATGGACCTACACCTCTATCCCCGCCGCGCAGAAGGCCCTGGGCCTGGGCGACGTGGTCAACCAAATCGAACTGAACGTGGACGATATGAACCGCGCCCCGGAAATCGCCAAGGAAGTAGAAAAGGTGGTCGGGCCGAAGTTCACCACGACCACCTGGCAGGAGCGCAACAAGCAGTTGCTGGGTGCCCTCAACATGGAGCGCCGGGTCACCATGATTACTATCGGTCTCATCGAGCTGGTCGCCGCCCTGAACATTTTCATTACACTCGTGATGATGGTGATGGAAAAGTACCGCGATATCGGCGTGCTCATGTCCATGGGCGCGCGCCAAAGCCAGATCCGCCGCATCTTCATGACGCAAGGCGTACTTATTGGCGTTGTGGGCAGTGTCATCGGTCTTGTGGTTGGCTACTCGCTCAGTTACTTCGCGAATAAATACCGCTGGATCAGCCTGCCGCAGGAGGTCTACTCGATGAGCTTCGTCCCCTTCGATCCCCGCTGGATCGACGCCATCTGGGTCCCTGCCGCCGCCATCCTGGTCAGTTTCGTTGCTACCCTCTATCCGGCGCTTAAGGCCACGAAAATCGCGCCGGCTGAAGTTCTGCGGTATGAGTAAGGCCCGCCCGTGGCGATATCTCGTTTCAGGAGTCCCGCTCCCTTACGGTCGCGGCTCTGATCGGAGCCACGAGCGTAAGGGAGTGGTTCTAGCAAGAGCACAGGTTGTGGGTCGACGGATCGAGCCCCTACTGCACCGAAATCGTCACGCTGCTCTGGGTGCTGTTGCCGCCGATGAGTACCGTCACCGGAACAGTGCCCGAGGGGACATTCGTGGGGACCTGCGCATTGATCTGCAGAATGCCTTCCACTACGCCATCGATACCTCCGGCATAGGAGTAGGTTGCCGGCTGGCCGCCGATCAGCACGCTGATGGAGGCCGCAGGCACGGGGTTCTGAGTGGGGCTCGAGTTGATCGTGCCGGTCACTCCCGCGGGGATGGTTTGGCCTTCGCCGGTTAAGAACAAAACCACCGTACTTCCTTTGGGCGCGGGATTATTCGGGCCGTTCAGGCTGAAATCGGCGTTGTATCCGGCCGCGCCGCTGCCGGAGGAGTTTTGCGTAAAGATCCCCGGGGCGGTGGCGGCGATCGGAAGTGTGACGATGTTCGATGTTTGTCCCTGGTAGGTCAGCCAGATATTCGCCCTCGGGTTGGCGGCGATCTCATAGGGCACCACTGCCGATACTTGCGTCGCGGAGACATAAATCATCGGGGCCGGAAAGCCATTGATGAACGCCTGGACTCCGCCAAGCTGTGTAGCGAGTTTGCCCAGGGAATCGAGTTGCGCGGTGAAGGTTTGTCCGGCGGGGCCGAGGTTCGCGCCGAAAAGCGTAATCACTTCGCCCGGCGAAACCGGCCCGGAAAGGAAACTCGCGCCGTTGACCACTCGCGTAACCGAAGCCTGCGGCGGGTTGACGGTCAGCGCCACGGAAACCGCCACCTGGCCGGTCAGGCCGTTGGTGCCGGTGACGGTGATTGTGCCCGTGTGTTGGCCAATGCCGATGCCAGAAGGATTCACCGAGACCGTAATCGTTGCGCCGGCGTTGCCCGATGCCGGAGTGACCGAGAGCCAGCTTCCGGTGTCGCTCGCCGCCGTAGCCGTAAATCCTCCCGTGCTGCCGTTAATCGTGAGGGCCTGCGAAGCCGGTGTGCTGCCGCCGGATACATATGAGAAAGAAAGGTTGGAAACGCTCGCGGAAATCGCCGGAGGCGCCTGAACCGTGAGGGTCACAGGGATCGTAACGGTATTTCCGGCCGAAATGGTCACCGTTCCCTGGTAATTACTGGCTGTAAGTCCCGAGGGATTCACAGTGACCGTGATGTTCGATTGCGTAGATGCAGTGGTAGGGCTGGCGCTCAGCCAGGCGGCGGAAGACGAGGTCGAAACCGTGAACGATGTAGGCCCTCCGCTCGAGCTGACTGTAACTGTGTGGTTCTGGGACGCGCCGCCGACCACAGCCGTGAAGCTCAGCGATTGCGGAGAAGCCGATATGGTTCCGCCAGTAGACGGATTACCCGTCACTGTCAGCGTCACAGGGATCACTTGGGTGACGCCTCCGGCAGTAACATTGATCGAACCGCTAGTGAGGCCGTTTGGCAAACCGGCGGGATTCACCGAGACTGTCAGCGTGTGTGGGGTTACCAGGTTGCCGGGATAAGAAACATTTATCCAGGAATTGGAAGTGATGGTGAATTGAGTCGCAGAAGCAGCGGTCACGCCGATGCTTTGCGTTCCGGGTGTCGCCGTGCCGTTCGTGCTCTGGAATGTGAGCGAAGTTGGCGAGAAGGTAAGCGAGCCGTTGGCGCCTCCGCTGGTAGTCAGGATTACGGGTATCGAAACCGGGCTGTTGGTAATCGTGCTGGCGGTGTTGTTGGCGGTCACGATCACGCTGCCCGAATAAACCGCGTTGCCCAGACCGGAAACATTCGGCGTCAAGGTCAGTTGATTGCCGCTTTGCGTTACTGTGAGCCAGGAAGGGGAGGAAGTGACCGCCAGGGTGAGCGCGCTGCCATCGCTGGCGAGCACCGTCAGGGCCTGCGAACTGGGTGTGGCGGTTGCGCCGTTGGACGTAAACACAACAGTCCCGCTTTGCCCGATGAGCGTGGTGAAAAAGGCATTGGCAACCGGGTTATCTGTGATTGTCAGGTTCGCCGTAATGTTCTGGGTGATTCCCTGCGCGCCGAGGGTGATTTGTCCGGTGTAATTCCCCGCCGGCAACCCGCCCAAATTGCCCAGAAAGATCTGAAGGTTTGCGGGAATGGTTCCGGAATTCTCACCCGGAAAGAGCCAATTCGCGTTTGACGTGGCCGAGGCAGTGAAAGCCCCGGCCGGGGCCGTAAGAACCAGCGTTTGATAGGGCGGCACCGGCCCGTGGGTCTGTGCATAGAAATTGAGCGACGCCGGAGAGACCGAAATGGAAGTAGCGCCGCCGATGGTGACAGACAGAGTAACGGAAATGGTGGCGGTATTGGCCGAGTTATTCGCGTCGGTCACGGTGATGGAACCGAAATAGTTGCCGGTGAGCAGTGTGGATGCGACTGCGGATGCCACCAGCACGCTGAGCGGCGTGGCTACCGGCACATTAGTCACCTGCGTGCCGCTTTGGGAGCCGGCAGTCAAATAAAGCCAGGTGCCGCCGCTCGAAGTGGATGCCGCTGCGTTGTAAGCCGTGGGGCCCGAAACGGTCACGGACTGAGACTGGGAAGTGCCGTTATTAAACGAAAGTCCCAGATTGATCGTGCTGAGCGACAGCCCGCCTGCGCCGATCGTGAATGTTACCGGAATAGTGACCGAGGGATTGCTGCTAAGAAAAAGCTGGACAGATCCGTTATATGTGCCGTTCGGGAGGTTTCCGGCGTTGGTATTCACGGTGATGGTGCTGGTAGAACCTCCCACGATCCCTGTCATCGGGGTCGCCGAAGCCGAAAGCCAGTTGTTGCCGTCCGTGGTGGTGGTACTGATCTGGCTTATATCGAACGAGGCACTGGTATTGTTTGTCAGGGTGACCATATTGGTCGCGCTGCCCCCGCTGGGTACGCTGACCGTCAGGGTTGAGGGAGTCACCGGAGTAGAGGAGGTCACTGTCTGACCGGGAGTCAAAACTACCGAAATCACGTCCGTGCTGCCGCCGCCCGAAACGGTTACAGTGGCTTGAAACGGCCCCGAGCCTTGTGAACCCAGGTCATTCGCGATCGATATGCTTAACGTCGCGTTAGTAGTTCCGGAGGCCGGGCTGGAATGCGCGGTCGCGCAGCTATTGCCGACACAGGCTTTCAGCCAGTCGACATTCGGCACGCTCTGCTCGGCCACAGTGACCGTAAAAGAGGTGGCCGAAGCGGCGGTGACGTTAATATTTTGGAACTGTATCGCGCTGGTTAAGTTGATTGTCTCCGCGGAAGGCCCTTGATTGCCGTCCACCAGCACCTGCGCGCCGGCGGCGGTGGCCAGCAGCGCGGCCGAACACAATACAAAGGTATTTCTGACTAGGGAAGTGGCGCCCATATGATAGACCCGATTCTCTGCTTACGGGAATAGCGAACGCGGTGTTTCAATCTTACACTAGAAAAAGAAAAAAACTACCAGAATTCGATGAGGCTTCGGACTTGGTTTCTCATTCCGGCATGGGTCTGGATGGTGGCGCTGTTCGCCGCGCCCTTCCTGGTCATCTTGAGTTACAGCTTTCTTACGCGCGGGGCGTATGGCGGGATCGAACTGCCTTGGACGGCTGAGAGTTACACCCGCCTGTTTGATCCGCTCTATCTGGGAATTCTGCTGCGCTCGGTGCTGATCGCCGTGGCGGCTACCGTCCTCTGCCTGGTGCTGGCTTTTCCGGCGGCGCTGTTCATTTCGCGGGCGAAGCGCCGCAAGTACCTGTACCTGCAACTGGTGATGCTGCCTTTCTGGAGCAGTTTCCTGGTCCGGACCTATGCCTGGTTGTTCCTGCTGCGCGACACCGGGCTGGTGAATACCTTACTTCAGGCGACTGGCGTCATCCGGGAGCCCCTGCCGCTGCTGTATAACACCGGGGCGGTTCTGCTGGGATTGGTTTACGCGTATCTGCCATTCATGGTGCTGCCAATTTATGCCACGCTAGAGCGGCTCGATCCGGCGCTGCTGGAAGCCGCCGCCGACTTGGGCGCGCGGCCCTGGAGCGTGCTGGCCCGGGTGATCGTGCCGCTAACCCGACCTGGGATTGCGGCCGGGTGCATCCTGGTCTTCATTCCTTGCCTGGGCGCGTACCTCACTCCGGACTTACTGGGCGGCGGACGGGTGGTGATGGCAGGCAACCTGGTGCAGAACCAGTTCACCTCCGCCCGCGACTGGCCTTTCGGCTCGGCGGTCTCGATTCTGCTGATGGCGCTGGTCACAGTGGCGGTCTGGCGCTATCTGCGGCGGGAAGAAGAAGCCGTAATATGAAGAAAAAGTCCGGTGGCATGAAGTGGCTGGCAGCTTACGCCGCGGTGTTCTTCGCCTTTCTCCATTTGCCGCTGATTACCCTTTCGGTTTTCAGTTTCAATTCCTCCCGGTTCAGCGTGTGGGAGCATTTTTCATTGGTGTGGTATCGGGCGATCTTCCAGGACCCGCAGCTTTTGGAGGGCGCCTGGAACAGCACTCTGATTGCGCTTGCCTCTACGGCCATCTCTACCGCGCTGGGCGTGCTTTGCGCCTATGCGCTGTGGAAGCGGCCTTCCCGCATGATTACCGGAGCGCTGTGCCTATCGCTGGTGACGCCGGAAATCGTCACGGGGATTTCGCTGCTGGCGCTCTTCCAGTGGTCGTTCCGCTGGCTGGGCTTGCAGCTTGGGATGTTCACAGTCATCCTGGCGCACGTGGCCTTCTCGCTGGCGTTCGTGGTGATTGTGATCGCGGCGCGGCTGCGGACGGTCAATCCGGCGCTGGAAGAAGCCGCCATGGATTTGGGGGCGACCGAGTGGCAGGCGTTCGTGCATGTGATCCTGCCGGCGCTCATCCCCGGAATTGTGGCGGCGGCGCTGCTGGCGCTTACCGTATCCTTCGACGATTACGTTATCACCAGCATGGTGGCCGGAGTGGATTCGCAGACCCTGCCAATGGTGATTTACGCCATGGCGCGGCGGGGCGCAAGCCCGGTGATTAACGCCATCTCTGCGCTTATCACCGTGTTCTTCGGCGTGCTCATCGTCGTCTCGGAGCGGGTGAGGGAAGCATGAAGCGGCGGACTTTCTGCGCGGGTCTGGCGGGCCTCGCCGGCTGGGGGATCGGTTGCCGCAGGGACCGGCGGCCCCGCCTGAATGTGTACAACTGGTCCGCGTATGTCGCCCCGCAGACCATTCCGGCATTTGAAGCCGAATTCGGCGTGCGCGTCCGATACGCCACTTACGAAGACAACGAGGAGATGCTGGCGAAGGTGCTCACCGGCAACTCCGGCTGGGACGTGGTGTTTCCCACCCACAGCCGTCTGGAGCCGATGAAGGAGTATAACCTGCTGGCGCCGCTGCGGCACGAATGGCTGCCGCATCTCGACAATCTTTCCGCCGAATTCCGCGCTCCCGAATGGGACCCGCAACTTCAGCTCGGCGTGCCGTACATGTGGGGAGGCACGGGGATTGCTTACAACCGGCGGGTGACGCCGCCGCCGGCGCGGTGGGCGGATTTGTGGGGCGAGCGGCTCAAAGGCCGTCTAACCATGTTGGACGATCCCGAAGATGTCCTGGGCGCGTGCCTGAAAAAGATCGGTCTGTCGTTGAACACAACCTCTACGGAAGACCTGCGGCGCGCCGAACGCGAGGCTATGGCGCAGAAGCCGCTGCTGCGGGCGTATTTGAATGCGGAAGTGCGGGACCAACTGGTTGCCGGGGATGTGCTGGCGGCGCAGCTTTGGTCGACGACAGCGCAGCAGGCGATCGAAGCCGCGCCGCAGCTCGCGTTTGTGTATCCGGCGGAAGGGTTTCCATTTTATTGCGATTGCGCAGTGGTGCTGCGCGAAAGCAGGCGGCAGCGGCTGGCGCACCAATTTCTGGATTACCTGCTGCGCGCGCGGGTTTCGGCGGCTGTCGCGCAATACACCGCGACGGCCACGGCCAACGGTGCGGCTCAGGCGCTGCTGCCCGCGAAGATCCGGGAGAACCCGACGCTTTACCCGCCGCCGGAAATCTTCCGGCGCGGCGAATGGCCGCGAACCAATCCGCCGGCGGTACAAAGGCTGCGCGATCGCATCTGGACGGAGATCAAGGCGGCTTCAGTGTAGTATTGGGGGCTGGGGATGAGAAGGATCGCTTCGTTAAAGACGCATGCACCGGCTGGCAGCCTGCCCCACAAAGAGGTTCGTCTTCATAGGCTTTGGTGGCCCGAAGGGCCATGGAGCGCTCCCTGACGGTCGCAGCTCGGATCGGAGCGACGAGCGTAAGCGAGCGGTCTTGGCTGGGGGTTTGGTATGAAAGACGAAAAAACGCTATTCTTGCGGCACACGCTGGCGACCTTGGCGTATCGCGGCGCAAAGGCGCTGCGCGGCGCGCCGGACGAATTCGCGACGTTTCGGGCAGGTCCCAAGACACGCACTCCTGCCCAGATCCTGGCGCACCTGGGCGATCTTCTGGATTGGGGGCTTTCGCTAGCGAATGGCAAGGAGACCTGGCAGAATTCGCCCCCGCTTGATTGGGAAGCCGGTGTGGAACGATTCTTCCGCGGGTTGGAAGCTCTGGAAGCGCGCCTCGCGAACGGTGCCGAACTAGGCACATCGCCGGAAAAGCTGTTTCAGGGTCCGATTGCCGATTCGCTCACGCACATCGGGCAGATTGCCATGCTGCGGCGTCTGGCCGGCTCGCCCGTGCGCGGGGAAAACTACCTGGTTGCGAAGATTGCCGCGGGCGGAGTGGGCGCGGACCAGGCGGCGGCCGCGTTCGAATTTGACTAGTTGGCAGGCGAAAGCGCCTGCCCCACCCTTGTTGTACAATCGGTGAACACTTCGATGTGGCAACAAAACTATACCCCGATTGGCAATAGCCTGCCGCTTTCCACGTTAGTGGCAGCGCTTCCCATTTTTGTCCTGTTATACCTGATCGGAGTGCGGCGGCTGCCCGCGTGGAAGTCGGCGCTGGCCGGGCTTGCCACCGCGCTTTTGATGGCCTTCTTCGGTTACGGCATGCCAGCCAATCTGGTTGCTTCCTCTGCGGTTTACGGAGCGGCGTTCGGTTTGTGGCCGATCGGCTGGGTGGTTTTCTCGGCCGTGCTCCTCTATCGGGTCACGCTCGAAAGCGGCCAGTTCGAAGTGCTCAAGGATTCCATTGCGCACCTGGCGGATGATCGCCGCCTGCAAATATTGCTGATCGCATTCGCATTCGGCGCATTCGTGGAAGGCGCAGCGGGGTTTGGCACGCCGGTGGCCGTGGCTGGGGCCATGCTCGCGGGCCTCGGTTTCTCGCCTTTCTACGCCGCCGCCGTTTGTCTGCTGGCGAACACCGCGCCGGTAGCGTTCGGGTCAATCGCGATTCCCATCATTACTTTGGCAGGCACCACCGGTCTGCCGCTCGACCGGCTCAGCGCCGGTGTGGGCCGGATGTGCACGCCTCTTACGGTGGTGATCCCCGCCTACCTCATTCTGGTGATGAACGGATGGAAAGGGTTGCGCGCCATTTTGCCGGCGGCGGCCACTTGCGGCATCGTCTTCGCCGGCGTGATGTTTTTCGTTTCGAATTTCGTCGGACCGCAGCTCACCGATATTCTGGCATCGCTTGCGGCCATCGGGGCACTGGTAATTCTGTTTCAATTCTGGAAGCCCAAGGACGTGGCGCGCGGCGTGCGCGGCGGGCTTCCGCACACTGGCGGCAAGATTCTGCAGGCGTGGGGACCTTATATTCTGCTGGTAATTTGCGTGTTGGTATGGGGCTACGCGCCGGTTTCCAGGTGGCTAGGCAGCAAAAATCTCGTGTTCGCGTGGCCTGGACTGCATAATGTGGTGCAGCGCGTGCAGCCGGTGGTGGCGCAGCCTACGCCGTACGCCGCCACATTCAACTTCAGTTGGCTGTCGGCGGCGGGGACGTCGGTCTTACTGGCCGCGATTCTGGGCTCGTTCGTGGCGGGGATGAGTCCGGCGCGTTTTATGAAAACCGTCGGACACACGGCGAAGCAACTCGCGCTGGCAGAACTGACGCTGGCATGCGTGCTGGCGCTGGCCTACGTGATGAACTACTCGGGCGCGACGGCAACTCTGGGTTTGGCGTTCGTGGCGACCGGCGTTACGTTTCCTTTTTTCAGCGCCTGGCTCGGCTGGCTGGGAGTGTTCCTCACGGGAAGCGACACGTCGGCCAATGCCCTATTTGGAAGCTTGCAGGTGGTGACAGCGACCAAGCTGGGCATGAACCAGGTGCTGATGGCCTCGGTGAATTCGGCGGGCGGCGTTACAGGTAAGATGCTCAGCCTGACGAGCGTGGCTGTAGCATCGGCCGCGACTTCCATGAAGCGGGAAGACGAGGCACTGCTGTTCCGCTTTATGCTCAAGCACAGCCTGATTTTAACTTCGGCCATGGGCGCGCTGGCGCTGTTCTATGCTTATGTAGCGCCGTCCTGGGCCCCGTAGTGTCGCCGCACTGCGCGGGGTCGGCAGGCTGAAGCCTGCCCCACCATTGCTATGACCGTCTCCGCTCACGACCGGCTCGGCCCATACGAAATTCTGGCGCCCGCCGGCGCCGGCGGCATGGGCGAAGTCTATCAGGCGCGCGACACGCGCCTCGATCGCATCGTTGCCATCAAGATCTCGCAGGAGCGCTTTTCGGCGCGCTTCGAGCGGGAAGCACGGGCTGCGGCTGCGCTGAATCATCCGAATATCTGCCAGCTCTACGATGTCGGGCCGAACTACCTGGTGATGGAGTTCGTGGACGGGTCTCCGCTCGCCGCGGTGAATAGCACTCGCAAGCTGCTGGATATCGCGATCCAGATCGCCGATGGAATGGCGGCGGCACATGCGGCCGGAATCATTCATCGCGATCTGAAACCGGACAACATTCTGGTGACGCGCGAAGGTCGAGCCAAGATTCTGGATTTCGGGCTGGCCAAGACGGCCGCCGCCAGTAGCGCGCCAGACGAAGCCACTCACACCATAACGATTACCGATCCGGGCACTACGGTGGGAACGGTGGCATACATGAGCCCCGAGCAAGCTCGCGGCAGTGCCGATCTTACGCCACAGTCGGATCAGTTTTCGTTTGGCCTGATTCTCTATGAACTCGCGGCTGGGAAGCGGGCATTCGACCGTCCCAGCCGGGCGGAAACGATGACCGCCATTATCCGGGAAGATCCCGAACCGCTTCCGGAAGGCGTGGCTGCGCCGCTGCGCTGGGTGATCGAACGGCTGCTCGCGAAAGATCCTGGGGAACGCTACGATTCGACGCGCGATTTATATCGGGAGCTGCGGCAATTGCGGGAGCGGCTTTCGCAGACCGCAAGCAGCGGGGCCGAAGCGGCCGTTGCATCCAAACCAATGCCGCGGCGGGTGCCGGCGTTTGCTGCGATCGGCTTGGCCGGGCTCGTTTTAGGCGGCGCGCTGGTGGCGTGGGTAACTCCGCCGCAACCAGATCTGGCGGCTTATAGATTTACTCCGATTGCGCGGGAGGGCGCGATGGAGCAAAACCCCCGATGGTCGCCGGACGGCAAGAGCATCGCCTACTCGGTGAGCGTCCACGGCATCCACCAGATTTTCACGAAGACGATCGGCGCGCCGGAGGCAGCCCAGCTCACCCGATCGACTGAGAGCGCGGAATGGCCGTTCTGGTCACCGGATGAGTCGGTAATCTACTACACCACGCGCAGCGGTTTATGGGCGGTCGGCGCTTCTGGAGGCACGCCGGAATTATTGCTCGAAGGAGTGACCGCCGCTGCGATTCACCCGGACGGAAAAACGTTTGCCTACATTCGCGGCAATAAACTGTGGATGGGGCTGCTCAAATCGTCGGAAGCGAAAGTATTCGGGCGCGATCCGTTTCCGAACGCGATCCGCACGGGCAGACTGGAATTCTCGCCCAACGGTTCCAAATTGGCCGTTCTGGACCTGAGTGGTTCCCCGGAACTTTGGATTGTAGATTATCCAGCGGCGAAGGCTCGCAAGCTGGGCGCGTATGAGACTGCGAGTCTAAGCTGGTTTCCGGATAACCGGCGGATTGCCGCTACCGAGGGACTAAAGACGCTTTCTATCATCGATACGACGGATGGAACGAGGCACGTGCTCTATAACAGTCCGGGTCAAATGGGACAACCCGCGGTATCCCCCGACGGAAAGCGCCTTGCTTATACCGCTGGCAACTATGAGTGGGATGTGATCGAAGTCTCGTTAACAGACCGAAGTGTCCACAGCCTGATTGCGAGCGGCGGCGGCGCCTCCTGGTGGCCCGACTGGCATCCTTCTGGCAGGCACTTCGCCTACGCTACGGATCGCGATGGCCCTTTCCGCATTATCGATCAGTCGGGGGAATTCACGCGGCGGCTCGCCGAGGCTCCTGCCGGTGGGAGCGCCGCCGGGCCGCTGTGGGCGCCAGATGGGATGCGCTTCCTCTATTTCTATTCGCAGGGATCCGGTCCCTCAAACCTGTTGCTATCGAATTCGTCCGGCGGGCGCACCACAACCCTGGATTCCTCTGTACCAGGGGGCATGGCAGCATGGTCTCCGGATGGCCAATGGGTCGCGTACGTGCGGCTGGTTGAGAATGCAGCCCAGTTGGTGAAGGTGAGGCCGGGGTCGCCCGAAGCGCCTGTTGTTCTCGCGACGGTTCCGCTCGCCCGCGCTGCTCCGCCCAGCCTTTATTTTCGGTTGCAGTGGTCTCCCGTGGGAGATTGGATCCTGTATTCGGATCCGAAGGCAAATTTCAGCCCGTCGTTGATCAGGCCCGATGGGCGCGATAGCCACAGGCTGAGTACCCGGCAATTCGCCACGTTCGGTTTCTCGAACGATGGCAAACAGGTGATCGGCATCTATCGCAATACCAATCCCGAGGGATCGGAATGGCAAATGTATGCAGTCGACGTGGCAAGCGGAGCTGAAAAGCTGCTGGGCGCGGTGGATCTACCCGCGGCAACGGAATCGCTTGCAGGCTTCAGTCTGCACCCGGATGGAAAGCGATTCCTGACCTCGATTGCGAAGTGGCCTTTCGACATCTGGATGATGGAAGGCTTCGACCAGAAGCGAACCTGGCTGGGCCGATTGCGCGACCTCTTCAAGAAGCCAGCTTGAGGTACTAGATTTTCGCCTCACCCGCCAGCGCGGCCAAAACCCGTTTCGGCGTCATGGGAAACTCGCGCATGCCGACACCTGTAGCATCGAAGAAGGCATTGGCGATTGCTGCCGCGGCTGCGGCCATGACCTCCTCGCCGGCGCCGGAGGAGCGCTCGTTGAGGCGTTGCACTACGGTGGCGTGCACTTCCGGGCATTCTTCGAATCGCAGAATGGGATAGCTATTCCAATCGAGGCTGGTGACGTTCGTGGTGTTGAATGCCACTTCCTCATGCAGCATGCGGCTGGCGGTTTGCACCAGTTGGCCGCTGATCTGATTTTCGATGAAGCCGGGATTTACAGCGAGCCCGCAATCGATGGCGCCATATAAGTGCGTGATCCTGACGATGCCCGTCGCCTTCTCGACTTCGAGCTCGGCGACGGCGGCGCCGTAAGATGCGAGGTGCGTGCCCAGGCCGATGCCTCGTCCGCTGCCGATTCGGGCACGGGAGAACGGCACTTTCCGCCGCTTTGAAGTGAAGTTGGCAGCTTTCGCGACTGCATCCAGAACACCCAGCCAGCGCGGATCTTTCATATTGCGGCGGCGGAACTCATAAGGATCGGTTCCCGCAAGTTGCGCCAATTCGTCGATGGTCTGCTCGGAGGCGAAGGCGAACGAGAGATCAAGCGGAGAGCGCAGCCACGCGCCTTTCAAGTACTCTTTTCCGGGCAGCTGGTGATTGACGAGGCGCACGTTGGGGATGTCGTACATGCCGCCGCATGCCTTGGGGTTCACCTGCTGAGCCGCTCCAACATTCCATTCCGCGGCCGGAGTGCCGGCCAGTTGCGCGGCGGTTTCGACGGCGCTCCAGTTGTGATGCCAGCCATCGTATTGGTAAGCAACCAGCTTGCCGTTTGCGTCGATGGCGGCCCGAACTTCGCCTATGTGGGCGGGGCCGTAATTGTCCCAGCCATGCTCGTCCCAGCGCATGAATTGGACGCGCACCGGAGCGCCGGCGAGCTGGGAAAGCAGCGCGGCCGATTGCGCGGCATCATCGTAGCAACTGTGGCCGTAGGTGCCGGAGCCTTCGTAATACTGCACGCGGATCTTCGCGACGGGGAGATTGAGCACTCGGCTGAGCGTGTTGCGCGTGCCGTAGACGTCCTGCGTAGAGCACATGACCAGGGCGGAATCGGCGGTGACCTGGGCGAGGGCGCAATTCGGCCCGAAAGGCGCGTGGGCCTGATAGGGACAATGGTAGGTGTGGGCAACCGCGTGGGCGGCCTGTTTGATGGCGGCGGTAACATCGCCTCTTTCGACTACCACACGGTCCGTGGTTGCGGAAGCGCGCATGTGCTGGTGGAGCTTGTCAATTCCTGGGAGGGACGGCGTTGAGTCCCAGGTAACCTTTAACTGGCGGGCGCCGCGGACGGCGTCCCACTCGTTTTCGGCCACTACGCCGACGAAATCGCCGCGGCGGAGGACACGCGCGCCGGGGATATCGCGAATGGAGCTTTCATCCAAAGCGAGGACTTTAGCGCCCATGCCGTAGGCTGACTGGCCGCGCGGCCGGACCACTCGGCCATGCAGCATGCCAGGCACACGCACGTGCTGTATGTAGGTGTACTTGCCGCGGACCTTATCGGGAACTTCGTTGCGGGGGATGCTGGTTCCGACAATCTTGTAATCACTTGGAGACTTGAGCGGAGCGGTTCCGGTGAAGGCGAGATGGAAGGGCTGATCGCCGAGCAGCTCGCCATATTTTACGGACCGGCTGGGATTGCCGGCAGCCGAAACGACGCCGCGCGAGACGGTCAACTGGTCGATGCCCGCATCCAGTTTTTTGGAGGCCAAGCGCAGCAGCGCCGCGCGGGCTTCGGCCGCCGCGGTGCGGACCTGCGGCCCGCCGCGCGCAATCGCGGCGCTCGAATAGGTGCCGCCCTGGTTTGGGGTGACATTGGTATCCAGGCGGACGGTCCTGATCTGGCTCATGTCCATGTCGAGCTCTTCGGCTGCGACCTGGAGCAACGCGGTTGAAGCGCCTTGGCCGAGCTCGGCGAAACCGATGTATACGGTGGCGGTGTTATCAGCATGAATGGCCAACCAGGTATCGACCTGTTTGGCGTCCGGAGGGCCGGCGACCGTGCCGCGCTCCTGGGCCTGAAGTAGGGGGCGAAGGGGGAAGCCGACGATCAGGGCGCCGCCGGCTTTGAGGAAATCGCGACGGAGGGTGGTCATCGCGCCACCTCCGCGATCTTTTGTGCCGACATGCTTTGGGCCGCCCGCTGGATGGCTTTCAGAATGCGCGGATAGGAGCCGCAGCGGCACAAGTGGCCGTTCATCGCTGAGCGGATCTGCGCTTCGGTAGGGCGGGGATTTTTGGAGAGCAGCTCGGAGGCTTTGACGATCATGCCATTGAAGCAGTAGCCGCACTGGACCGCTTGCTCGTCGATCATGGCCTGCTGCACCGGATGCAGCTCGGGCGCTTGAGGAAGCTTCTTCTGGGCGGCGTACCAGGCGGGCAGCCCTTCGAGCGTGGTGACGGATTTACCTTCCACCGCCGAAACCGGAGTGACGCAGGAGCGGGTTTCGACGCCGTTCACCAGCACGGAACAGGAGCCGCACTGCGCCAGCCCGCAGCCGAAACGCGGGCCGCGAAGCGCGAGTTCGTTTGCAAGCACATAGAGCAGCGGCGTATCGGGCGAGGCTGCCACGCTAAACAGGCGCTCGTTCACCCGAATCATCAGTTCACTGGCCATTCGGCCTCCCGGTTTATCAGCGTATCAAGTTCGCCTTTGCTCGCGGGCAGAAAGCATGTTCTCCAGCGCAGCGGCAGGCAGGATTGGATGAGGAATCATCGCGCACAGCAGTTTCCAGCGATACTTCGCGAACCCCGTAACTCTGCGTCCTCCGGCAACCAGCGGGATCAGTTTCTGCGCCCGGCGCGCCAGGCGCTCGCGCGAGTCGCGAAAGCGGATTGCTTCGCCGGGACGATATTGCGCCCAGCCGATCGAATGCAGCAGCCCCGCGGGGCCGAAGCGGTCGGAGCGGAGCATGTCTTCGACAAAGACCCGTATGGGACCTTCGAACTCATGCAGAGTATCGTGTAGCGCCACGATGCCGCCATCTATCACGTAGGGCAGGAACATGTCGAAATCGGATTTCGCGCCATCGTAGGTGTGATCGCCATCGATCCAAAGAAAGCGAATCGGGCGCTTCCAGCCAGGCGCAACGTCGCGCGAGGCCGCGCGATGTACCTCGACGTTCTGGTGTGTTCCCGACTGTTCGAGCGCCCGCAGGAAGTCGTTGAATGAGGATGGCTCTCCACCCAACTCAGGGTCGGTTACGGAAGGGGCGCTGTGCGGGTCGATGCTGACGATCGGCCCAAGCCCGTAATGCGCGGCGAGGGCGGCCAGCCCCACAGTAGATTTGCCCTTAAAACTGCCGATTTCCACGGAAACGCCGTTTTGCGGGGCGCTCACAAACAGCATTGCCAAAGCGCCAAACTCGCGCTCGCCAATGTAGCCGGGAACCTGAGAAGCTTTGGCCCACGCAGAGGCAACCGCTTGCTCCAAGTCAGTCGAGGGCAAGATCAGGCTCCAGCGCCAGATATCCGCAGGCAATCACCACCAGAAACATAGTAAGAACTTCGCTGTCGCCCAGATTGTAGTCCACCAGGCCTTCGGTAAGCGTTGCCAGGATCACGGCAATTCCGCCATAGAGCAGAAAGCGCCGATTACTTCGTCCGGGCGGCAGCTTGGCAATTCTGCGTTGGAAGTCGATGACTACCATTGCTATGAGCCACATCATCACCAGCATCGTCGGAATTCCGCGCTCGGCGGCATATTGCAAATAGATGTTGTGCAGGTGGCCATACCAGCCATCGGGCAGAGGCCGTGGCGTGTCCGGAGCAACCCATTCATCGAACTGATAATGCGGCCCTTCGGGACCCAAGCCCAGCAGCGGATGGGCGCGGATCATGCGCAGGCCGGTGCGCCAGACGACCAGGCGAAATGCGTTCGAGTCCGATTCGCGCGGGCGCACCAGCGACTCGAACCGGCTGCGAATCTGGGGCGGCGAGACAAAAAACACGATCAGGGCGAGCGCAGGGACCGCAAACAGCAGCCTTCGGTTCCAGTGCCAGATCAGATAAAGCGCCGCTACGGCGGTGCCGATCCAGACGCCGCGCGTCTCTGCCAGAAGCACCGCCAGCGCCATCAAGCCGGCGCACGCGATCCACACCCACTTGCGTTTGGCGATTCCGGGAGCGAACAGCAGAAAGGCTCCGAGCATGATCAGGGCGAACATCTGCTCAGCCGAGAAAGTCACCCAATGGTTCGTGAATCCGGTAATCCGCTCGGCGACATAGTAGTCGTAGGTATTCTTTCCCGCCTGATGCGCTTGTTGCATCTTGCTGGCGAACTGATAGATTCCTCGCAGCGCGGCGATTGTCCCAAATCCCGCCCACGTCAGGAACAAAGCGCGGACAGAGGCAATTTCTCTTAGACAGGAGAAGACGACCAGCAACTCCAGGAACACATAAAACTTCCGGATTTGCGGTAACCCGAGCGCCGGCTGCGCCGAAAACGCCAGCGAAATCACCGTGCCGAGCATGAAGATCGCCAGCAGCCATTTAATCCTCGGCAGGCGCAGTGGATCACCGGAAAGCAGCAGACAAATGAGCGCCAGCGCCAGAAGAATCTGAGACGCGGCGATCGAAAACAGGATGCTAGTGGCTGAAGCAAAACTGAGGGCGAGGGCGGCCCGCGAAAGCAGACTTGGGCGGGTTTTCATCGGCGCAGAATTCTTCAGTATGGCAGATCGTAGGCCGCAGACCGGCAGTGCTCATCTTTGGCGGACCAACCGGTCCACCGCCGTCGAGTTTAAAACGCGAGTCTGCGAAAATACCGGACATGAAACTGGCTGCCGCACAACTGAGACCGGTCGCGGGCGCCGTCGAGAAAAATATTTTGAAACACCGTGAGCTGATCGAGCTTGCCATTGCCCGCAGTGCCGAGTTCGTTCTCTTTCCTGAGTTGTCGTTAACGGGTTACGAGCCCACGCTTGCGAAGGGGTTGGTGCTCGATCTGCACGCCGCTTGGCTAGATCTATTTCAAGACTTAAGCGATGCTCAGGGTGTCGCGATCGGAGTGGGCGGGCCGACATCGGCGCCCCACGACGGCGTCCGCATCAGCATGTTCGTAATCCAACCTGGGCGCCCTCGATTGATCTATTCCAAGCAACACCTACACGCCGATGAATTACCGTTTTTTGTCGAGGGTACCGGCCAGCTACTTATTCGTTGGGGCGATGAGGTACTCGCCCCTGCGATTTGTTACGAGTCCCTCCAACCAGGACACGCTCAGCAGGCGGCTCGGTCAGGGGCACACGTGTATCTCGCTAGTGTTGCGAAGTCAGCCGCTGGTTTAGAAAAGGCCAACTCGCACTACCCTCGAATAGCGAAACAGCACAGCTTGACCGTTCTCATGGCGAACTCAATAGGAACATGCGACAACTTTGTAGCGGCCGGACAGTCCGCGGCCTGGGGACGTGACGGAGAACCGCTCGGTCGCCTGGATGCCGAACACGAAGGCATTGTCGTGGTCGACACGAATAGTGGACGTGCTTGCACGTATCAACTCTGAACGGGAGTTAAGCTAACGCCTGCCGCGCAAGCCGGGACGCGGTAACGCTGGATGGAGCGCTCGGGAGGATTCAAGCGGCCGTTCACGGCGTGCATTATCGAGGGCAAGTGGCTGTTCTTTTGAGGGTACTTGGCCGTGTTGCGAGAGATTTCGACCTTTTCTTTTACTACAGCCAGCCTCAGCATCGACAAAGTTTCTATAGTGCCAGCGGGTTGATCCAACGCAGACTTTTGAATCGCGCGAAGTCGCCGTCGCAGGAACAGAGCGCCAGTCCGTGCTCTATCGCCAGAGCCGCCAGGTGCGCATCCGGGATCAACTTGGGTCCGCCGCCGAGATCGCCAAGTAACCCGGCGAGAATTGATCGATGAGCGGGACCCGGAGCAGGCATCCAGACGCATTCGCAGTCAAGCCACTCTTCGACGTGACGCCACGCTACGGGCATCGACTGGGGGCGCTCGAAAACCCTCGGATTCGTCACGATGCGCAGATACGCGAGCAAACTCTCCCACGGTAGCCCCACTCGGGTATCGCCGCTCAACTGGCCGTCTAGCCAACTTCGCGCTTGCTCGTGCCGTTCCGAACGAAGATCGGTAGCGTAGATCAGAATATTGGCATCAACCAGGATCACGCGCGATTAATCCCGCTGTCCTCTACCTCGTCCAAGACTTCCCAAATGTTGTCCAGGTTCGGCAGACGGCATGGCCCCATATCGATCGGTTTGGTTCGGAAGGGCTTGCGTGCCTTTGGCCGGCTCAGTTCACTCAGGCCGCGCCGCAGGGCGGAATTGACTGCCTGCTTGAAGGTTAAATTCTGTCTGGCGCGCAAGGCCTCAAGCTGCGCGGAGACATCGTCGTCAAGGCTCAGCGTCGTCCTCATACATCAAAGCATAACATATTTGATGTATTGATGCTTCGAAGTCGGCCGCGCCGCCCCCTCACTCATCCGGCCACTGCCCTGGGCGCGCGGTCAGCATTTGTGCGCCCGTGAAATTTGCCGCTCCGAGCGCGTGGGTGCCCGCCATGCGCTCGACTCTCAGGTTGCTAATATTCACCCCATACTGCTGTAGCCGCAAAACCATGCTGGTCATTTCCCGCGCGCCCGGATGGTAATGGCCGCTGTCGTTCTTGATGCCGGTGATGATGCCCTGATTGGCAAAGATAAACCCCGCCGAGAGCGCGTCCGCAAACCCGACCAACGACGAATGCCAGAAGTAACCCGACGTTAACGTCCCGGCATAGATCCGCCCCCGCTTGTCCATCACGTAGTGAACGCCGCCGTTGCCCGTGGAGAACAAGTCAAACCCCGAGTCATTGCGGAAATCGGTCCAACGGTATGCTTTACCTTCCCGGAAGACGAGCTTGGCCAGCCGCTTCTGGCTGTCGTCATCCAGGCTGATCAGGCGGGTATCCGGATCGGCGTTAAACCCACCGCGCGTGGCGGCCGTGCTGATCGCATCCGGTAAACGCTGCGCGTGACGCGCATTCCATTGAATGATGTCCGCGAAGTGATGGCCGGCCCGCACTCCGCGATTCTCGCGCGTCAGGCTATCCTCGATCGCGTCGGTCGTGTGAGGCGCCCCGTGAGCTTCTAACCACCCCTCCACAGCCTGCTGGAGAGCGACGATTCCCGCGCGCCGGGTCTCCTTGGCCTCGAGCTTCAACTTATTGGCCGGCAGGTTGCCGCGATTTACGTAATCGAGCGGCTTATGGTCGTTGCCTGCCCGGTTCGCCTTGCGCAGCCAATAATCGCAAGCCAGCACCAAATAGCCGGCCCACGCGGGTTTGTCGGCGTTCAGCGCCTGGTGGAACTTCTCCAGGAGCATGTCAATCTGTGTGAGCGCCGGGTCGGACGATCTCCACGAGAAGAATGTGTCCACGCCTTCAGTCGCTTTCTTGAATGCAGAGACGGTTGGAACTGCTTGGGCCCAAGTATTCCGAACGAGTTCCGTCATCGGCGCAATCAGGTTCGCAGGAACCTGGTAGACGTTCCGATGCACGTTACCCTGGTCAATCACCTGCTGCTGCGTGGGGCTGGGGGCCATCGCTCGCTGAATTACACGTGCCGGCGCGCTCCGGCGCTGCGGCGCCCACACTGCCGGGCGCTGCTGAAGTACCATCGCCCGTTTCATTACCGGCAACCGCACTCCTCCTGGAATCAGGGCCGCTCGAACACCACCGTTCTGCGGCAACGCTCCAATTGCCGGCGCAGTGGGCCGGTTTGGTTTGAATACTGGAGGCGCGGGCCGCCGCGCTGCGCCGCCAGGATGCACTCCCGGTTTCGCCGGCTTGCCGGCATCTGTCCCAGGCATGAAGATCCAGTCCTCCTTTACGGGTGCCGCGGTCCAACCATTCTATACGAAACGTGTAGTGGGGGGCTCTCGCCAGCGCCGGGGAGGGTCGACTCTTCAACCAACGGATTGCCGGGATTGAGCCCCGAAGACGTTACGCAGACCGCCGTGGTCTTTCGGGCTGTTCCGGCCTTTCCGGTATTGGTAGAATTTCGCGGGTTTGGCGTGCGCGTTCGGCTTCGCGGGCGTGCAGCAGGGGAATCTCGATAAGCCGGTAAACGCCGGACGCGGCGACCCCACCGAGCAGTGGCGCAACGATGAAGAGCCAGAGCTGTTGGATGGCCCACCCGCCGACGAATACCGCTGGTCCGATGCTGCGCGCCGGGTTAATCGAAGCATTCGTGACGGGGATCGCTACAAGGTTCCCTAGAAACAGAGCAAAACCGATGGGAATGCCGGCGAATCCGATGGGCGCGTCAATATCGGTTGCGCCGATCACGGTGATAACCAAGACGAACGTGAAGACGAATTCCGTAAGGGCAGCGGCGGCAAAATTGTAGTGCCCAGGCGAATGCGCGCCGAAACCGTTGGCGGCGAGTCCCTGGATGGCTGGATCGTATCCGCCCGGCATACCCCGCGCGATGACAAGCAAAACTCCGGCAGCCACGATGCCTCCGGCGATCTGTGAGATCCAGTAGCCTGGAGCATGCTTGCGCGGCATTTTGTTACTGATGAAAAGACCTAAGGTGACGGCGGGATTAATGTGGCATCCGGAGACGTGCCCCACCGTGTAGACCATTGCCAGCAGCGCCAGGCCGAAAGCGAGTGCAACGCCGACAGTACCTGTGTGGCCGCCCGAAAGAACGGCGGCTCCACATCCGGTGAAGACGAGGACAAGAGTACCGACGAATTCGGCAATGTAGCGTGACATCTAACCTCCCGCTAGATTGCTGCATGGTGCATTCCGCCTGCCTAAATCCGAGAACTCACCAGGCTGGGAACTGATATGCAATTCGCATTCGGCGATTGGGGCTTGATAAACACCGTTACCGGAAAGCGCTGTATGCGCGATGTTATTAGGTGTTCTCTGATTTCGAACGCCGGACAAATACACCGCAGTCAACGAAAGTGATGGTGCCGGGCTGTGCGACAGAAACGGCGGCGGCAATTTTCTTTACGCTCGGCTTAACCACTGGCCAATTGATCGCCGACATAATCAGAAGCGCAAAGAGTCGCCCCTCAAGCTGTTGCTGGCTCGGCATGTTCTTGTCGCCGGTAATCAACACTTCAAAGCCTGCGCGCTCGATCAGGGCAAGTAACTCGCCGTTCTTGATGCCGCCCCACTGCATACTGACAACGGTTTGGATGTCGTGGCCAGTCAAAAACGGAACGAGTTTGCGCAGTACGTCCTCGTCAATAAAGATTTTCAAGGCTGCGCCTGGAATTGATGTGCGGCGCGATAGTCGAGAAGGGCATTGATCGCTTCAACGCTGGTTTCGGGATAACAGTCCAGCGTTTCCGCTATGGCGGCGGCATCCGGTGAAAGACCTTCGGCGAGAAAAGCGTCATAGTTGCCGGTGATGGCTTCCACGGGCAACCGAGTATTTTTGAGCAGCGGCACGCCGCTGACCTTGCCCGGGATGACTTCAACCAAAGGACATTCGGACCAATCGATGCTAGCCATATGATTACCCTCCTTTCATGGTAGTGGTTCAGTGAGATCTCGAAGCCGCCAAACCGGAAACGTTCCAGCTTACTACCAAGAACCGGGCAAGGCCAGACACCCCGCCGGATGCATTTCGTACGTATCATACGTCAGCGAGGAAGGTACGGCCGATGATATTTAGCACCTCTCGTACACTCTAGAACCCGGTCCGATTAATTCTCCGAAGGCCGCTCCACGTGATCGATAATAAGCGTTCGTACGTCGCCCCTCGATCGCACCACCTTCAGCCCTAGTTGCTCACGCAACGCTTTTAGAACAATCGGTTCTGGCGGCGGGTCATCCGGATTGGGCGGCTTCGGACCCAGAGAAATCATCCCGGGTGGAAGCGTCAAAACGAAATCGAATCTCCCTTTCAGCCCCGTTTGATCGACAACAGGCTTGTCTATCCCGAACTGAGGATTGTAAATAGCACTCGCAAGCAAATCCATGGTCGTATTCCGCGACCCGAGCCAAGTACCGTCTCGGGTTCCCATTTGTTCAATACGTCCGCATTGGGGCGGCCAAGTGACACCCGGCTTCGGGGGCGAAATCGGTGTGAACGGTTTCTCGATCTCAAATGAATCAGGGCAGGGCGGTCCCTCGGAATGCGGAACCAGCTTCGGCCCGAGCTTGCCGGGTTTGACAAGAGTCACAGCGAGCACGGGGACTTCCCGGCTTTCGAAGTGCACCCTCAGCTTGAATCTGTCGGCCAGCAGAGACTGCATCATCAGACGCATCTGGTCCTTCGTGGGATTGCCCTCCGCTTTCGCGTTGATCACGTAGTTGTCATTCGCCCACTTGGGAAGTTGCGCCTGCATATCCATTGCCTGAAACCCTCCGAGCTTGTAGGCGAAGTAAATGTAAGTGCCAAGTGAGAAGCTTGCCGAGAAACGGCCGCCCGGCGGCTTCGTATCCCCACGGTCCAGCCAAACAAATGCTGGTATCGGAAATGCACCCGGCTTCGCAAGTATGACCGAAGCGACCTCGAAAGCCATCTTTCCTCCGGCTGCGGTCTGCCAATCAGGTTCACCCGGCGTTTGAGCTGCAAGGACGGCGATCACCACAGATGCAACCAAAAGCCGGAACAAGTTTTTGCGCAGTCTCATGGCCGGCAAATCCTTGGCTCGATTTTAGTAGAAATAGAGGTTCCTGTGGTGTATAGCGCCCGATCCGCGGTCCGCGGGGGGACTGTTGCGTTCTGGGGTGCCGACAGCCTGCGGGATCCACCGTAGCGACCGGCTCACGAGTACGCCGCCACCCCACGCCTCACAAACGGCAACCCCACCTCAATCCGCGTCCCCTGGCCCGGCCCCGAGAGAATCGCCAGCGTTCCCCCCAAACTCTCCACCCGCTCCTGCATGCCGATCAAGCCCAATCCCTTAGTCTGGCCCGAACGGAAACCGCGGCCATCGTCTTGCACCGCCATCCTCACGAAAGCGTCGGAGGTTTCGAGCGTAATCTCCACCGAATCGGCATTGGCGTGGCGGCAGACGTTGTTCAGCGCTTCCTGGGCGATCCGGAACAGGCAGATTTTGTGCTCGTCCGGCAGTTCTTCGGAAAGCTTCTCCGCTTCCACGGCGATACGAACTCCGGTCGAGCGGGAGATGTCGCGCGCCAAGCCTTCGATCGCCGCGGCCAAGCCGAGGTCGTCGAGCATGGTGGGCCGCAGCAGTCGGGCCATGTTGCGGATCATGGCGAGCGAACTTTCCACCAGTTCGCGGATGCGGTTTACGCGGCCGCGCAAGTGCTCCCGCCCTTCGCCCAGCACCACCGCTAGATCATGCAGCTCGAATTGCACAGCCGAAAGCGATTGCCCAACGGCATCGTGCAACTCGCGCGAGAGGTTCTTGCGTTCGCTCTCCTGAGTAGTCACGAGTTTCGCGGAAAGGTCTCTCAGTTCTTGCCGCGCCGCGCTCACTTCGATGAGACGGGCGATGGTGCCGCGCTCCATCCGCAGTAAGTGAACCGTGCTGGCCGTAGCCTGCACAAGGCCGAACAAAACCATCACCAGTAAGGCCAGCATGAGCCGGCCGCGGAAACTCGAAAACAGCGAGATCAGGCGGTTATCGCGCTCCAAAAGCTGCTGCTGATTCACGGTCGCGATGGTGTCTGCAATATTGAGCGTGTTGGAGCGCCGGGGGAAAACTTCATCCCGCAAGAACTGGTATCCGCGGCGGTGCCTCTCTTCCGGTTTCCAGTTAAGAACCGGATCCATGGTGTGCCAGTAATCGGTGATTTCGCGCTCGAGCGCGGCATACATGTCATTCCTGGCGGGTGTTCCGGAAAGCAAGTCTGGGCGGGAAAGGATTGAGGCGGCCTGCGCCCGTTCAGTGGCCAGCGCTTTACGGCTTTGCTCGGCTTTCTCGGGATCGGGTTCGAGCAGATAGTCGCGCAAATACGTCCCGGAAAGATAAATTGCCGCTCGCACTTTATCTAATTGCTGCTGCTCCTGAAGAAAATCGCGGAGGATGGTTTGGTTGTTGCTTTGAAGCTGGGAAAGAATCGCCAGCGCATTCAAGCCGCAGAGCACCAGCAGTCCGATGATGACGCCGAACCCCACGAGCAGGGCGTTGCGGGTCTTTCGCAGCCTCGGCTCGGATAACGATTCCGT
>DATBID010000524.1:0-7868 GCA_036557125.1 Bryobacteraceae bacterium
TTTCGCGCGTTTGATGAGAAATTCGACCCGGCTGGCAGCATCGGGGTGGCGATCCGGCTCGAAATGCAGATCGGGAACATGCCTGAGGCTCAAGCGGACCCCCAGTTCATGACGCAAGTAATTCCGGGCATGATCCAGAGCCTCCAGGCCTTCCCGCTGCTGCCGTTCCTGGCCACGGATGGCAACCCGGACCCGGGCATGACGGCCATCAGGGCTGACGTGGACATCGGTCACTTCGACGTCCAAAAGCCTGGGGTCATCCAGTTCGAAGGAAATGAGTTCCGCCAGTTCTTCACGAACTGCTTCGGATACCCGCAATGTGCGGCGTTCGTCCATGGAAAGCTATCAGCAATCAGCCGTCAGCGATCAGCTAAAAACCTTCCGCGCTAGAGCCATTCGACGGTAGCGTCGGCCAGCTCGCCACCGAGGAGGGAGGCAGCTTCGTTTTCGGCGGAGCGTAATACTTTTTCGGCGAATTCGTGGCTTGAGGAGACGGTTACCGCTGCCACTGTCGCCCGCTGCCAGAGGCCCTGGCCATCGATTTCGGCTACGGATACATTGAATTTGTTGCGGAGACGGTGCTTCAGGCTTTCGACCACGTTGCGCTTATCCTTTAGGGAATGCGAATTTTCGAGCCGCAACTCTAACGTCAATACCCCAATTACGGCCATAAAAGCTGATGGCTGAAAGCTGATAGCTGACAGCTTCCCTACGCGAATACTTCCGTGGCGACGCGCTCGGTGACAAACGCCTCGATGATATCGCCCTGCTTGACATCCGCGTAATTCTGCAGGGTGACGCCGCACTCCATCCCGCTTTTGACTTCGCTCACGTCGTCCTTGAAGCGCCGCAGGGAGGAGACCTTGCCGGTGTAGACCACTACGTTGTCGCGCAGCAGGCGCACCTCGGAATCGCGGGTGAGGACGCCATCCTGGACCATGCAGCCGGCCACCGCGCCCACCTTGGTGATGCGGAAAGTTTCGCGCACTTCGGCGCGGCCTTTGTAGACCTCCTTGAACACGGGTTCGAGCAGGCCCTGCATGGCGCGCTTAATCTCGTCGGTAACGTTGTAAATGATGGTGTGCAGGCGGACATCCACATTTTCCTGTTCGGCCAGCGCGGCGGCGTTGCGCTCCGGGCGCACGTTGAAGCCGATAACGATGGCGTTGGAGGTGGAGGCTAGCAGCACATCGGATTCGTTGATGGCGCCGACGGCGGCGCGCAGCACCCGAACCTTGATCTTTTCGTTGGAAAGCTTTTGCAGCGTTTCGGAAAGCACTTCGGCCGAACCGCCCACATCGGCCTTGATAATGATGGGCAGCTCTTTGACTTCGCCGGCTTCCATCTGCTGATGAAGCTGTTCGAGGGTGAGGCGGCTGGATTTGGCCAGCGCAGCTTCGCGGGTTTTCTGGTCGCGGAAGTTGACGATCTGCTTTGCCTTGGCGGTATCGGTAACGACCTGGAAATCGTCGCCGACTTCGGGCAGCGATTCGAGACCTTGCACTTCGACCGGAGTGGAAGGCTCCGCTTTGCGGACTGTGACGCCGCGATCATTGAGCATGGCGCGCACCCTGCCGAAGACAGCGCCGCAGATGAAGTAATCGCCCACATTGAGCGTGCCGTTGCGGACGAGCACGGTAGCCACGGGACCGCGTCCGCGATCCAACTGAGCTTCGATGACCGAACCCATCGCGGGGCGGCTGGGGTTGGCTTTGAGATCCTGCATATCGGCGACCAGCAGGATCATTTCGAGCAACTGATCGAGTTTTTCGTGCGTTCTGGCGGAGACGGGCACCATGACGGTATCACCGCCCCAATCTTCGGGCAGCAAGCCGCGGTCGGCAAGCTGCTGCTTGATGCGCTCGGGCTGAGCGTCGGGTTTATCGATTTTGTTAATGGCGACGATGATCGGGACGCCGGCAGCGCGCGCGTGATCGATGGCCTCGATGGTTTGCGGCATGACGCCATCATCCGCGGCGACCACCAACACTACGACGTCCGTAATCTTGGCACCGCGGGCACGCATGCGGGTGAAGGCTTCGTGGCCCGGGGTGTCGATGAAGACGATCTTGCGGCCGTGGATTTCGACCTGGTACGCGCCAATATGTTGGGTGATGCCGCCGGCTTCGCGGGCGGCGACGTTGGCTTCGCGGATGCCATCGAGCAGCGAAGTTTTGCCGTGATCGACGTGGCCCATGACGGTAACCACGGGGGCACGCTTCTCGAGATCTTTGACATTTTCTGCCAATTCGACCGCCTGCATGGCCTCTTCTTCGTAGGTGACGGTGGCGGTGGAAGCGCCGAACTCACGGGCGAGATCGGTAGCGAGCTTGGAATCGAGGGTTTGATTGATCGTGGCGAAGATGTTCTTATCGAGCAGCTTCTTAATGAGCAGGCTGGCCTTGACGTCCAGTTTTTCCGAGAGCTCTTTGACGGTGATGCCTTCCGAGATGGTGATCTCGCGATTAATTGGGGGAGGGCCAGTTTCGATTTTGCGGCGCTCCTGACGCAGGATTTTCTCTACTTCGATGCGCTCGCGCGGTTGGCGGACGGGCCGCTTTTCGCCGGCGCGCCCGCGTGGTTGTTCGACCACTGGGGGTGCGAGGCCGGGCTCGAGGCGGCCGCGGGAAGTGGGATGCGGGCCGCGGCCCGGACCGCTTGGGCGCGCGCCGGGGAGCTGCGGGCGAATGCCGGGCGCGGCGCCGCCTCTGGCAACTAAGGGCTGTCCGGGGCGAATGGGGCCGCGATAAATAGGCTGACCCGGAACAGGCGACACTGGCGGCCGGGGCACTCCGGGCCGCGGAGGAGCGGGCGCGGGTGCACCGGGCATGACCGGCCGGGGGGCATTCAGCTTAGCGGCGAGATCGGGCCGTGGCGGAACGACGGGACGCGCCGCTGGCTGACCCGCAAGCGGGCGCGGAGCAGCGGGAGCAGCGGGGCGGGCAGGTTCGGCGGGACGGGCCGGACGAGGAGTAATCGCGGGCCGCGGCGGGGGCGCTATCGGCGTACCGGGTGTGGGCGCTGCCGACGCGGGGCTTCCTGGGGCAGGGCTTCCTGGAGCCGATCTATGCGCCGTTGCCGAAGGACCCTCCTGAGCTGCAGCCGGAAGCGGTTGCCGAGGGCCAGACAAAATTTGTCCGGGGCGGGGTGGTTGGGGAACTGGCGGTTTGGCCGCAGGGGCCGCGGGCCGGCCGGGTGCGACGACCATCGTAGGCGGCGTGGGCCCAGGCTTACTTGCCGGCGCAGACGTTGGCGTAATGGTGGGGCGCGCACCGGCCAGCGGTGGATGAACCGGGCGGCCGGCGAGGGGCGGGCGTAACGGAGAAGGTGGACGGTGGTCTTCCGCCGCCGGCGCGGTCTGCGCGGTAGAGGGCTGCGCTTCAGGAGCCTCGGCGGCGCGCGCCGGCGCAGCTTCCGATGTTGCTTCCATTGGGGGTTCGGCTACCGCCGCCGGCGCGGAGTGGAGGCGCCGCTCTTCGGCCGCACGCGGCGTGTCGGCCCTGGTCGGCTCCGGCTGCACACCATCTGCAGCAGGCTCCGTGACGGTTGACGTCTCAGCGTGCTCCGGTGCGGCGTGCTCGGGTACATCGTGCTCGGGCACGGCGTCGGGGACATCATGGCCGTAATATCGGCGTAGCTTGATCGCCACATCCTCGTCAATGGAGCTGGAGTGCGTCTTTTTTTCGGAGACGCCGAGTTCGGGAAGCAGGTCCAGGATTTCGTGAGCTTTGACTTCCAACTCGCGCGCCAGCTCGTTGATGCGAATCTTTCTCATAGACAACAATCTGCGTAGTTACGGTTACTCCCCCGGGTTGTCATTGCCTGGATGGCTCTTCCCCGGGGCTTCCGGGTTGTTAGAAACAGGGGAAGCCGCGTTTTCTATCCTACCAAACTGTTCTAACTCTTCGGTTTCTGCAAGCGGCTCAAAAGCTTCTTCCGGACTTTCCGGATCGTAAAGCGTACCCGGAGGATAATTGGTCTCGGTTACCGCGAGAGCCTCCTCCGGCGGCGGTGGGCCGGGTTCGGCTTCCAGAGAACCCGTATCGGTGCCCTGTACTTCGGCCAGTTCTTCGGCTGAGGCGCTCAAATCGGGAGAAACAGGCTCGGCTTCAGGAAGCGTTTCCTCAGGGTTGGCAGGCGAAAGCGCCTGCCCGACTTCCGGCTGCCCCGCTTCCTCGAACTGGCTATAGTAGGCGTTGACCGTATCCTGGATGCGCTGAAGCATGCCGGCATCGATTCCTGGAATGCCTTCGAGCTGTTCGGGAGTCATCCCACCCAGTTTTTCGATCGTCCCTACGCCGCCTTCCACCAGCTTTTCTACCACTTTTTCTTCCAGGCCGAAATCGAGCAAGACGGAAACGGGAGCGCCGGGCGCGACCAGGGCGGCCATGACCGATTCGACTTCCTGGCGCTTTTCTTCTTCACTCTTAATATCAATCTTCCACGCGAGCAGCTTTGCCGCCAAACGGACATTCTGGCCCTTTTTGCCGATGGCGAGCGAGAGCTGGGAATCATCGACGATCACTTCCATGTGCCGCTCAAGCGCGTCCAGGATGGTGATGCGGCTGACCTTGGCCGGGCTGAGGGCGTGGGTGGCAAAGCCTATCGGGTCTTCGGAGTATTCGATGATATCGATCTTTTCGCCACGCAGTTCGCGGATGATCGACTGCACGCGCATACCCTTCATGCCGACGCACGCGCCTACGCTATCGACATCGCGATCGCGGCTCTGCACCGCGATTTTGGTGCGCTCGCCGGCTTCGCGGGCGCAGCCCTTGATGGTCACGGTGCCATCGTAAATTTCGGGGACCTCCTGCTCGAACAGGCGCATCACCAGCTCCGGAGCGGCGCGGGAAACCAGCACGCCGGGACCTTTGGCTGACTTATCTACCAGCTTGATAACGCAACGGACGCGATCGCCCGTGGCGTAACTTTCCAGACGCGATTGTTCTTTCTTGGGAAGCCGGGCTTCGGTTTTGCCGAGATCGAGGATGTAGTCCGGGCCTTCCACGCGTTTGATGGTGCAATTCACCAGTTCGCCCGTGCGCCCCGAATATTCCTGGTACACGGTTTCGCGTTCGGCTTCGCGGACCTTTTGAAAGATCACCTGTTTGGCAGTTTGGGCGGAGATGCGGCCCAAGGCATCGGTGTTCTTCTGGATGCGTATTTCGGAGCCGATTTCCGCCGTGGGATCGATGCGACGACCCTCGGCCAGCGTCATTTCATGGGCGGGATCGGAGACGGTTTCGGCAACTTTCTTTACTGCATACAGCGCGATAGCGCCGGTTTTGGGGTCCATATCGGCGACATAATCTTCTGTGCCGCGATAGTGTTTGCGGGCGGCGATCAGCATCGCGTCCTTAACGGCATCCAGCACGATCTGCGGGTCGATGCCTTTTTCTTTACTCAATATTTCGATGGACTGAAAAATCGTTTCCAAGTAGCCTTCTCCAATACCCAAAAGTTTCTGGCTGGTTGACTCCGGCGGTGGGTTACCAATCGAACTTGAGATTGGCTTTTTGAACCTGCTCGAGCGGGAACTGTATGCTTTTCCCCGGGGCGGCTTCGAGCGTAATCAGGCTGTTGTCGAAGTTCGTTAGAACGCCTTCCCAGTGGCGGCGCCCCTCGATAGGATCGCGCAGAGCGATCTTCACTTTTTTCCCCTGGAACCGCTCATAATCGCGGGGCTTCAGGAGCTTGCGCTCAACACCCGGCGAACTCACTTCGAGCGTATAGCGGCCTCCGCGAACGACATCTTCGACGTCCAAAATCGTACCGACCTGCTGGGAGACGAGCTCGCAATCGGCATGCGTAATACCCTCCGGCTTATCGATCGAGATACGGACCATCCGCTGGCTCCCGCCGCCTTTGACTTCGACTTCGACCAGTTCCATGCCTTCCGACTCGACCACCCGCTGCGCGATTTCTTCGATTTTGGATGCCACCAGACCCGGCATTGTTACCTAAAGTATCGAATGCAACAAAAAAGTGGGCTTTCGCCCACTCGTTTCATCCGACATCCAATCTCCATTGTAGCGTGGGTTGGCGAGAAATGGCGAGCGGACAAGAAAGGCGTGAAAAGAGTGAGGAGTCGGGGATGAGGGATTGAGTCGTAAGCGGGAGGGCCGCGGCGGTGCGGCTGACACACTACGGGTTTGCGAAGAGGAGAAATTTTGCGGAAAGAGACGGGAGGTTTTGCCTCCCGCCCTCCGGGTGTGAACTCAGGATCGTACAAGCACCGCTATCGGACTTCCTGGCCCGAAGCGCCGCCCAAGCGCCCGGCTGCCCATCCATCCAACAGCATTCCTGCATTATCACTACTTCTTTTCGGACATCGATGCCCGCCCGCGCTGGCCGCTCAGCCCTACTACCGAGCGGAAGCGCGGAACACCGACATTTGAGAAACCTCGCTGGCCAGCGAACTCTTGTTTCCCAGGCACAGTGTAACGGGCGGGCATGTAGGTTTTGCGAGGACAGGATTAGAAATCATTGAAAATTGAGGAAATATAAATTTGGATTTCATGAACTGAAAAAGGTTTCGCTAACCGATGCCGATGGTCTGGAATCCGGCGTCGCGGAAGTGGCGGTCGAAGGCGAGCGCGCTTTGGCCCGCGGCCACTAAGCCGTTTCACAGGCCGGCCAGAGGTGTTGGGGCGGTCTTATTTTTCTACAACGTTCTTTACTTTCAGGTCTTTGGGATGGTAGCCTAAGTGTCTCATAATGCGTACAGTTGACTTGATCCAGCGGAAACGCGACGGGGAAGAACTCGCGCCCGAAGAGATCGATTACCTGGTAGACGGCTATACCAACGCCGAAATCCCCGACTACCAGATCTCGGCTTTTTTGATGGCCGTTTATTTCGCGGGTATGACCGACCGCGAGGTGAGCCGGCTGACGGAATGCATGCTGCGCTCGGGAGAGACCGTCGACCTCTCTTCGGTTCCCGGGATTAAGGTCGATAAGCACTCTACCGGCGGCGTGGGTGATAAGACGAGCCTAATTGTTGCGCCTCTTGCCGCCGCAGCCGGCGTAGTCGTTCCGATGATGTCCGGCCGCGCCCTCGGCCATACCGGCGGCACATTGGACAAGCTGGAATCCATTCCGGGATTCCGCACGGATCTTTCTCCGGAGGAGGTGCGGGAACTTCTCGCGGAGGTCGGCTTGTGCTTTCTCAGCCAGACGGAACGGCTGGTGCCTGCGGATGGAAAATTGTACGGCCTGCGCGACGTCACGGCAACGGTGGAATCGATCCCGCTGATCGCCTCCTCCATCATGTCCAAGAAACTGGCGGAGGGCTTGGACGCTCTGGTGCTCGACGTTAAAGTAGGCAGCGGCGCGTTTATGAAAAAGCAGGTGGATGCGCGGCGCCTGGCGCAGATGATGGTGGGCATCGGCCGCCGCGTGGATAAGCGCGTGCAGGCGCTCATTACGGATATGAGCCAGCCGCTAGGGTATGCCATCGGCAACGCGCTGGAGGTGATGGAGGCGTCGCAGACTTTGCAGAACGCCGGTCCCAACGACCTTACCAAGCTATCGATCGAACTGGCCGCCCGGATGATTTTTTTGGGCAAGAAAGCCCCGGCTCTGGAGGACGCGCGCCGCATGGCCGAGGAATGCCTGGTGGATGGCTCGGGATACCGGAAATTCAAGCAGGCGGTGGCGGCGCAGGGAGGAAATCCCCAGGCCCTCGACAAATTCGAACTGCTACCGAACGCAACGGGAATGCGCGAAATCGCATCGCCGCGTGGAGGCTATGTCACTTCCATCGAGGCCGAGTATATAGGCACGGCTTCGAACATGATCGGAGCGGGGCGCGACCGCAAAGAAGATCCGATAGACCCGGCGGTCGGCATCATTCTGGAAGTGAA
>DATBID010000525.1:0-13449 GCA_036557125.1 Bryobacteraceae bacterium
CGCGCGGAAAAAGCCATCGCTGCCGCCGTGAAACAGCAGGCCGCCGGCGGTGGCCAGGATGCCGCTGCCGAAGCCGGCCAGGTAAGGCACTTCTTTCTGCCACACGCGCCGGTTGGTGCGTGAATCGAGCGCGGTGATCAGTCCGTATTCGCGCGTGCCCCGAACCGAAACCCGGCCGGTAGGGCTGAACTTGCGCGTGGAGACGCCCACGCTAAAGAAGAGGTAGCCGGTTACGGGATCGTACGCTCCCGGCGCCCAATCCGCCGAAGCGGAGGGTTGCGCGATTTTGGTATCGGTCCAGACGGGGGTGAACATGCAGCCGCGCTGGTAGCCTTCGACCGGTTCGGCGCATTGCGGGGCGGTCGGATCGCCGACAGGAATGGGCTGCGTGGCCGCGGTCTTCTGGCGGGGATCTTGCGGAACCGGTGTCTCGTTGACGCCGATGAGCGTTTTGCCGGTGACACGATCGAGAATGTAGACCCAGCCTTGTTTCGAATGCGCGGCCAGCGCCTTACGCGGCTGGCCGTTGTAGACCTGATCGAAGAGGATCAGGGGTGTGGGCACGTCGAAGTCCCAGAGGTCGTGATGGACGGCTTGAAAGTGCCAGCGATATTTTCCGGTAGCGGCGTCCAGTGCGACGATGCAATCGGTAAACAGGTTGTCGCCGGCGCGCGTGGAGCCGTTGTAGTCCGGCCAGGGGTTGCCGGTGTTCACGTAGAGCAAACCGAGATCGGGATCGAGCGCGGGCTGCACCCACATCGCGCCCCCGCCGCTTTTCCACGAGTCACCTTCCCAGGTTTCGCTGCCCGGCTCGCCGGGATAGGGCGTGGCCCACCAGCGCCAGACTTCTTTCCCGGTTTTGGCGTCATGCGCCGTGAGGCGGCCGCGCAAACCGCCATCACCGCCGGACACACTCATGTAGACGAGACCTTTGTAATAGACGGGAGGGATGGCCACATATTGGCGCAGCTTTTTCGGAATATCTTCGCCCAGCTCGTGCTTCCACAGCACCTTGCCGGTCTTTTGATCGAGAGCGAACAAACGGGTCATCGGCTCGGGCCGCGCCGGCGGCGGCACGCCTGGAGGAGGCTTGCGGATATCGGACTCGGCCCCGAACACCATGCCTTCACCGAGCGCTACGCCGCGCTTGGCTTTGTTGTCGGGCGTTTTGGGATCGGAGGGCGTGCGGTATTCCCAGATGATCGCGCCGGTTTTGGCATCGATCGCGAAGATATCCTGCTGGCCGGTGGTGATGTACATGACGCCGTCTTTTACCACCGGCGTGCCTTGTTGCGAATACGGCGGGCCGAAGCCGGAATTGAGGCGCGTCATCCAGGCGCCCTTGAGAGTCTTGACGTTGGACGGGTTGATCTCGGCGAGCGTGGAGAAGCGGGTATTGCCCCAATCGCCGCCGACCAAAGGCCATTCGGCGGAAGGGGGTTTTCGGTAATCGGGCTGAGCCTGCGCAGGGAGCGCGGCGATAGCGGCCAAGCCCAGAGTCACAATCGAGCCGCGAAGCATAGAGACCTTTTATAAATCGGGCGGGGGGCGGAGTCAAACCCCACCGGCGGCTTTGCTCTGAATCGGGGCGCCGCTTGCTACAATCGCGTTTCCGGTGAAAGACCCGCTCATCGGACCGCTGGCTGCCATTGCCGGCGGCATCCTCGTGTCCCGGTACGTGCCGTTCGGGAAATCGGAACTCCTGCTCGTCATTGCGGCTTTTCTGCTGCTGGGCATCCTGGGAATCCGGCGCAAGGCGCGCGCGCTTGCCGGCATCTGTGCGTGCCTGGGGTTCTTCTTTGCGGGGATCCTGATCGATGTGGCCCACACGCCGGGGCCTGCGCCGGAACTGGACGTGGAAGGCCGGGAGATCGTGATTCTGGACGGATGCGTGGTGGAGCCGCCCGCGATTTCCGGGGAGCGGGAGCGATTCGTGCTGGAACTGGAGCGGCACGCGCGCGCGCAGGTAACGCTCTACACGCGGGAGGACGAATCGCTACCGTCACTGCACTACGGGCAGCGGATTGAGCTGGACGCGCGGGTCCGGAAGCCGCGCAATTTCGGGAATCCCGGAGCGTTCGACTACGAGCGCTACCTGGCCCGGCAGGAGATCTACTGGACTGCATCCGGAGCAGCGCGCACGGTGCGTATTTTGCCGGGACGATGCGGCTCGCCGTTTCAGAAAGCCATTATGGACTTGCGGCAGGCGGCGCTCGAGCGCATGGCCCGGCTGTATCACGGAGATCTGTACCAGACCGGCATGATGCAAGCGCTGCTGATCGGCCAGAACTATCAGTTGCAGCGCGTGTGGACGGAGGTATACCGCTCGACCGGAACGTTTCACGTGATCGTGATTTCCGGAACACACATGGCGATTCTGGCAGCCTTCTTTCTGTTCTTGCTGCGGGTCTGCTTCGTACCGGAAAACCTGGCGCTGGTGGCGACGGTGGCGATGTGCTGGCTGTATGCGCTGGTCACCGGTTTTCAGGCGCCGGGAGTACGGTCGTCGGCGGGACTGACGCTATTGATGATTTGCGGCTACTTCTACCGGCGGCGGCGCGCGCTGAATCTTCTGGCCGCAGTAGCGATGGGATTTCTGGTGCTTGACCCGGAACAGCTATTCGATGCCAGCTTCCAGTTGACCTTTCTGGCGGTGGCATTCCTCGGCGCATTTGCCGTGCCGATGATTCAAGCGACATCGGGGCCGCTGTCGCGCGGCCTGGCGGGCCTGGAGGACACCACGCGGGACGTTCACCTGGTTCCGCGGGTGGCGCAATTTCGTATCGAAATGCGGCTGCTGGTGGAGACGCTACGGCTGGTGACACGCGTGCCGCAACGTCTGGCCGCAATCTCGATCGTCTTTCCAGCGCGCACCGTTTTCTTCTTCTACGACATCACGCTGACCTCAGCGATTGCGCAGTTCGGGCTGGCGCTGCCGATGGTGGTGTACTTTCACCGCGTTGGTTTTTCGGGGCTTTCGGCCAATGCTTTGGTAGTGCCGTTAATGGGAATCGCGTTGCCGGTGGGTTTTGCGGCAGTGGCGACGGGGTGGCACTGGATTGCGGCGCTGGCGGCCTGGCTGCTGAGCATCTCGAAAGCGATAGTGAGCTGGCATGCGGCGATCGAACCGAATTGGCGCATCCCAACGCCGCCTCTGTGGCTGGGAGTGGCGCTTTCGGCGGCGACGATCGCAACCGCTCTCAGCTATCGCCGGCCGTCGCGACTGCTTCGCGCCGCGGTGATCGGCGTTACGGCGGCGCTGCTGGCGTTGCTGGTGTGGCATCCGTTTGCGCCCGAGGCGTACTCGGGTCAACTGGAACTGACGGCGATTGACGTGGGGCAGGGAGACAGCCTTCTGGTCACGTTTCCAGATGGGAAGCGCATGCTGGTGGATGGCGGCGGAATCCCGGCGTTCGGCCAGCAGACTCGTTCGCAGCTTGACATTGGCGAGGATGTAGTGGCGCCGTATCTTTGGACGCGCTCGATTCGCAGCGTCGATGTGATTGCGCTGTCGCATGCGCATGAAGATCACGTGGGCGGGTTGCCGGCGCTGGTGGAGGATTTCCGGCCGAAAGAGATCTGGACCGGCGCGACACCCGACTCGCCTACGTGGGCGCTGGTTCGCCAGAAAGCGGCTCAGGTCGGCGCGAAGATTGTTCCCCTGGCGGAAGGCCGTGAGCTCGCTCTAGGCGGCGCGCACATCGACGTGCTGGCTCCGCCAGCAGACTACGTTCCTTCCGACACGCCTAAGAACAACGATTCACTCGTGCTGCGGCTGCGCTACGGCCGGCATGCATTTCTGTTGAGCGGCGATGTGGAACGGCCGATTGAACGCCGCATGCTGGAAGACAATGAGCTAACGCCAGTGGATGTGCTGAAAGTGGCGCACCACGGGAGCAAGACTTCGAGCACAGAGCCTTTTCTGGATGCGACGCGGCCGCAATTTGCGATCATTTCGGTGGGAACGGATAACAGCTACGGACACCCGAACCGGGAAGTGATTGAGCGGTTGAAGGAGCATCATGCGGCGGTATTCCGCACGGATCGAGATGGGCTGATTACGGTGCGCAGCGACGGGCGGAGGATGTGGCTGGATACGAACCGGTGGGAGAGCGGCGGGCCGCGGTTGCTGGGAGCGTTTGATGATCCTTAGTGGCGGAAGTGGCGGACGCCGGTGAAGACCATGGCAACGCCTAAGCGATCGGCGGCGGCGATTACGTCTTGATCCCGCACGGAGCCGCCGGGCTGAATGAATGCGGTTGCGCCGTGTTTGGCGGCCTCTTCAACGCCATCTGCGAAAGGGAAGAAGGCGTCGGAGGCGACTACCGTGCCGGCGAGCGGCAGCACCGCTTTCATGCCGGCGATTTTGACGGAATCGACGCGGCTCATCTGGCCTGCGCCGACGCCGACCGTCTGGCCCGGGCGCGCGAACACGATGGCGTTCGATTTCACGTGCTTGGCTACCTTCCAGCCGAATTCCAAAGCTTGCCATTCTTCTTCGGTGGGGGCGCGTTTGGATTTCACTTCGGCGCTGTTGCGATCAAGCTTCGCATCATCGGCCGTCTGCGCCAGAAAGCCTCCGGAGATGGATTTCACTACGAGGCGATCAAGACCCGGAGCGACGCGCAGCAGTCGCAGATTCTTTCTTGCGGCGAGCACGGAGAGCGCTTCGGCGGAATACTCGGGGGCGGCGATGGCTTCGATGAACGTTTCGGAAATTTTGCGCGCGGTTGGTTCATCGAGGACCCGGTTGAAACCGAGCACGCCGCCGTATGCGGATACGGGGTCGCACTCGAAAGCCTTGGCGTATGCAGTGGCAAGCGTATCCTGCTCGGCGCAGCCGCAGGGGTTGGTGTGCTTGATGATGACGGCTGCCGGCCGATCGAATTCGCAGGCGAGCTGCCAGGCGGCGTCCAGGTCGACCAGATTGTTGTAAGAAAGCTCCTTGCCTTGCAATTGCTCGGCGCCGGCGATGCCGCTGCCGGGCTTGCCGTAGAGCGCGGCCTCCTGGTGGGGATTTTCACCGTAGCGCAGATCCATGAGCTTGGGCGCATGCAGGTGCAAAGCAGCGGGCAAAGCCGATGGCTCGTGATCGTGATCGAGACGCGCGCTGATGGCGGCGTCGTAGGCGGCGGTAGTGCGGAAGGCTTTGCGCGCGAGAAGCCACTTGGTTTCGCGGGAGATCGCGCCGGAGTTGGCGCGGAGCTCGGCCAGGACGGCGGCATAATCCTCGGGCGAAACGACGACGGCGACATCCTGATAATTCTTGGCAGCGGCCCGGATCAGGCTAGGGCCGCCGATATCGATGTTTTCGATCAATTCGTCCAGGCGCGCGCCGGGTTTGGCCGCTACCTCTTCGAAGCGATAGAGATTCACCACGACCATATCGATGGGCGTGATTTCCTGCTCCTCAAGAGCGCGCATGTGGTCCTCGCGCTCGCGCATTGCAAGAATGCCGCCGGCGATTTTGGGGTGCAAGGTTTTCACGCGGCCATCGAGCATTTCCGGGAAGCCGGTCACTTCGGCGACATCGGTGACCGGAACGCCGCTCTCGCGGATCATGCGGGCAGTGCCGCCGGTGGAGACGAGTTCGGTCCCGAGAGCGTGCAGCTCGCGCGAGAACGCGACGACACCAGTCTTATCGGTCACGCTGATGAGGACTCGGCGCACTTTCTGCATCACTAGCAAACAATAGCAAATCAGACGAGCGCGACTGTAGCGGTGAACAACTCGCGCGGATCGCGCGCGGGGGTGAGCGAATAGCGCCCGGCGCCGATGATGGAATCGAACACCTGGCGGATGGCGGGCGTGAGCGCATCCCAGGTGGCCTGTGTGTTGGGAGCGAGCGCGCGGTCGTTGACGGCCACTTCCCAGGCGTTGCGATCGAAGCTCAGGCGGCCGGCAAATTCCGGCTCCTGTTCGAGCATGGCTGCGGCGTGTTCGGCTGCACTTACGGCCTGGCGAAGGCGATCCTCGACGGAACCGTTGAGCACGGTGCGGCGGTTGTAAACCAGGCCCAGCTTGCCCTTCGCCTGGTCCAACCCGTAGATGGCTTCATGGCACACGAGAATGATGCCCGGGCCTTCGGGGACGTGCTCGTAATCGGAAACATCAATGGCAACCTCGGGAACACGGTTTTCCTGGATCCAGCGGTGGAACACCGGAATGGCATTGCCCAGATGCGGATGGCTTTCCGGCGTCGCAAACACTTTGACTCGAAAATGTTGGATGTCCATTCAGATCAGGCTGCGACGATTTTCGCCGCGCTGCCGCTCAAGCGGGCATAGCAGGTGTGCGCGGCTTCGATGAAGAGCTGCGCCTCTTCCACCAGGCGTTGCGCTTTTTCTGCATCGGGAGCATCCTGGCGGTCCGCGTGAGCGGCGAAATAATAGTGCGCGAATTTCCCGCCTACGAACGGATCGAAGAACAACTCGGTTTCATAGAAGGCCTTTTTGAATGCCTCCAGAATCTCGTCCGGCGTGTGGCCGTGGGGGATCATTCGCCAATCGAGCAGGGCTGTGGCGGCATTGCGCATGGATTCATAGGCCACACGCGAGGCGCGGCCGGCATCGCCGTGCTCCAGGGCAAGTTGGGCTTCGAAGGCTTCGCGCTCGCAGGCGGTCAACTGGAACTCGATGGGAGTGACGATCTCGCCGGCGCACTCGCCAATGCCGATATCGCCGATCGTGTATTCGCGGGCGTCAGACCAATCCACGTACATGGAGGGATCGGTGTCGTGAGTGGGCACGAAGGTGAGATCGTCGATCATGCTCTTCAGAGCGGCTTTGCCGATCCGTTTGGTGTAAGCGTGGAAGGTCTCGTTGCCCTGGCGTTCTTCGAGATAACGGGAAGTAATGCGATCCACGGTTTCCGGAATGTTTTTCGACGGAACCGCGCCGATGGCGAGGCCATAAGCGCCGGCATTGTGTTCCCACTGGCCGCCGAGCACGACCTGGAAATGAGGCACGGTGTAGCCGTTCTTGTTCCGGTTGACGCCGTAGAAGCCGAGATCGGCGATATGGTGCTGGCCGCAAGAGTTGAAGCAGCCGCTAATCTTGATGTGAAGCCCGCGCACGGCGGCATCGAGTTCGTAGCCCTTCGCCAAAAGGCGCGCGCGCAGCTCAGCGGCAAGCCCGCGCGACGAGGAGATACCGAGCTTGCAGGTATCGGTTCCGGGGCAGGAGACTACATCGACGATGGTGCCGGCGCCGGCCTGCGCGAGGCGGGCGGTTTTCAGATCGGCATATAAGGCCGGCAGATCGGCTTCGCTCACCCAGCGGAGGATGATGTTCTGCTCAACGGTGGTGCGCAGTGTTTCTTTGGTGTAGCACCGCGCGATATCGGCGAGGACGCGAAGCTGATCGGCGGTGATGTCGCCCAGGGGCAGAGTCACGGTGACGGTGACGTGCCCGGCCTGCTTCTGCTCATAGACGTTGGTTTGCCGCCAGCGCTCGAATTCGATATCCCGGGGGCCGGAGATTTGGAGGAGCGCGCCCGGCTTGCGCGGCTCCTCGCGCCAGGCGGGGATGTCTTTGAGATAGTCCGTCCAGCGCGGATCGGGCGTGAGCGCCTGACGCTGTTCGGCGACGAGGCGCTGAAATTCCGCCATGCCGAGCTTCTGAATCAGGAACTTCATGCGCGCTGTGTTCCGGTTCTTCTTTTCGCCCAGGCGCGCGAATACCAGTCCGATCGCCTGCGCCAGCGGGAACAATTCCTCTTCGGGGACGAAATCGGAGAACGGCTTGGCCTGCTGCGGCACGGTGCCCAGGCCGCCGCCGACATAGAAAGCAAAACCGCGCTTGCCGTCGCGGATCTTGGCTATCAAACCGATATCGTTCAGATGAGCGAGCGAGCAGGCTTCTTCGGCGCAACCGGAGAAGGAGATCTTGAATTTGCGGCCGAACTCCTGGGTATCGGGATGGCCGAGCAGAAAGTAGGCCAGCGCTTTGGAGTAGGGAGTGACGTCGAAAGCCTCCGTGCGGCAGACGCCTGCGATCGGGCAGCCGGTGACGTTGCGGACGGTGTTGCCGCAGGCTTCGCGCGTGGTGATCCCGACGGACGCGAGGCGGCGCATGATCGTTGGGGCGTCTTCAATCTGGATGAAATGAAGCTGAAAATCCTGGCGTGTGGTTACGTGGGCAATGCCATCGGAATACTCTTCGGCAAGCTCCGCAAGCGTTTCCAGTTGCGACGCGTTCAGGCCGCCGAAGGGAATTTTGATGCGCTGCATCCCGGGCGCATCCCAAAGGGTGCCAGGACCCTTGGTGTTTTCGCTAGGGTAGCCGAGCTTGCGTGTCTCTTTGCCATCGTGCCGCTGGCCGTTATCGTAGCGCTGACCGTAGGAGCCGCGGCGCAAACGGGTCTCGGCGAAGATTTTGTCGTCAATTTTGCCCTGCTTTTTGAGCTGGACTTCGTTGTCGAATTTTTCCACTTCGGCTGCGAGGGGCTGGGGTAAGGAAGACTGGAGACGGTCCCGCCATAGGCGGTTACTGGCCTTCATAAATGTACATCCTAAACTATATCGGAATTGTAGGGTATGGGCAAGCAGACAAAAGGTTGCTTCCGCAAGTTAAAAGTTGCCGGGAGCGATTTGCGCCGGGCAGAAGCCCGGCGGCAGGCTGAAAGCCTGACCCCACAAACCTTCAATCTCAGGAGGCTTTCGACTGTAGTTCGGGTCGCGGCACGTAGGCGCGCTCGGGATCGCAACCGGGATGTGCCCAGATGGTTGCGGGATCGAACCAAGACTGTTCGGACGGGGCCGGCTCAGTTGACGGAACGAACCCGGCGGCGTTTTCTTCCTGGGCGGAAGTAATTTCCTCTTCAACGGGTTGCGCGGGCCGATCGGCCTGGAGGCGCTGCAACTCGTGGAGGGCATCTTTGAATTTGGCTTGGGCGGCGTTCTGCATACGCTGGAGGCGGGAGAACTTGTCGCCGCATTGGGAGAACATGTCGCCCAAAGGGTAGTGGCGCGAGATGCTGCCACTGGAAGTCTGGTCGTAGACTTCCCAATCCCAGAGTTCGGCTTCGACATGGGCGTAGCGGCGGAGCTGCCAGACGAGGCGGACCATGGTGTCGAGAAGGTCGCGCTCTACTGGGGATTGGGGTTGGTAGTGAGTGTAGTATTCGTTCTGGAGGGTTTCGAAGTCCTCGCGCTTTTCGCCTTGAATGATCAGGGACTGCGCGTAGAGGCCGGTTTTGAAGCTGTTCTGAGAGCTGATGCGCCTCCCTGCCGGGGTGGAAGGCCCGCGAGATTTCTCCCCGTTCTGCCTGCTCGCTTCGCTCTGTTTTTCGGTTCGCATATGGTTGTACCCAGGCCCAGAGTAACAGGAGAACGGTGTGCGATTTTCCGAAAATTGGAGTAAGTGGTTGAGGGGATTGAGGCGATTTTGGGAAAAAGTTTGGTGATCGGCGACGCGAGCGGCGCGATCGTGATAGTCCCGCGGGGCGTCGCGAGATTGATCCGGGCGGGCTTGCTGTTGTTCTTGAACGGCGTCACGGGATATTGTTTCAGGAAAGGTTCGGCGCACCGCCAGCGGGTTTGAGGATATGGCCGGCAGGCGCTGGGGGAACCAGGGTTTTGGTCGGGGTGAGGGATCTGGGGGTAGGAAGCTATCCGTTAATGTGGATTCCAGCATCCTGGGGCGTTTAGCGGGAGTAATCCCGAGAACTGGTACAAAAGGCTAGCCGGCTTGCTGCTGGCTATTGCTTTAGCACTAGTAGTCTTGACGGATCGCGCCAGAGTCGCAAGGCGTTTGCCGCGCAGAGCCGCAGTCCTCTCTCAACGTCCCGGAAAAATTCCGGGGCCCTCCACTTCTCTCAGCTGTTTTATGTATCGCGATCTCATCCGACGCTCCTCCTTCGGTCTCTTTGAGGCCATCAAGTCCTCCCGGGCAAATGATCCACGAGTGTCAGCAGCACCTGGGCGCTTGGCGCTCGCCACCAGTAAGAAGTGTTGATTGAATAGCTTACAGCGAATATGGTATAGATTGATATGATGTGGGTCACTCGGGCTGGTGTTTCGCATCAATGCGCAGGGCTCAATACGAGAGAACGGCAGGTGGCGGGGAAGGCGGTTGGGTTGCCATGACACCGCCCGACGATAACCATGATTCGCGACGAGGATCTTCCGGAACTGCCACGGTTCCGCACGGCAGAAGAAACCATTTCTATCCGTGAAGACTCGACGTTCGCGTCCCTTGTAGTCGCGACTGATGCAGACGACCTGCCCATCCACCGTTGGTTCAGGCTAAAGGAGAGCTTCTCCCCACGTCTCTTGAACACGATAATTGACCAGTTGTACCCGAAGCGCCCGAAAAACCTTTCGCTTCTTGATCCATTCTCCGGCGTTGGTACGACACTGGTCTCTGCACAGTTGCTGCCGGACGTTGCCATCGAGGCAATCGGTATTGAACGCAACCCGTTCATCGCCTTTGCCGCGAGAACCAAGCTCCGCTGGCACGAAATAAGCCCGAAACAGCTCCTGGCTGATGCCGACCGCGTTCTGAGGAACGCAGAAGGACACGCGCGTGCGCCGATTCCCGCACTCACAAGCATCAGCACCGGCCGGTGCATCAGCCTGCACAAGACTAGAAAGCTGATCGCAATACGCGACGCAATCAAACGCGCGCGCCTGGATGCGCAGGGCGACGCGCTCCTCCTAGGTCTCGCAGCGGCGATCGAGCCACTCAGCAACGTTCGACGAGACGGACGAGCATTGCGCATCGTCGAATGTCAACGCACCCAAGTTATCCCAATGCTTGCCGCAAACTGGCAGAACATCGCCAACGACTGCAAAGCAACCGGATTGGCACACCCGAAGGCACGTGTACCACTCTTGCTCGAAGGTGATGGACGCCAACCACAAAAGCTCGGAATTCTACCAACCTCAGTAGACCTCGTTTTGACATCGCCGCCGTACCCAAACAACATCGATTACAGCGAAGTCTACAAGCTCGAACTCTGGATGCTCGGGTTCATAAAGGACGGCGTTGATTTTCTTAGCCTCAGGCGACAGACCTTCCGCAGCCATCCGACGTGCGCAGCCCCTGCGCCGACACAAGACTTCACGGATGCCATCGCGCGAGGCACGCTCAAGAACACTCTCCATCCGATCCTTGAGCGAGCAGAAGACGACCCAGCACGGTTCCGCATCTTTAAGGGATATTTCTCCGACCTGTGGACCACCATGAAAAGCGTCTTCACTGTCCTCAAGCCGGGTGGTCACGCCGTGTTCGTAGTGGGCAACTCCCTCCACGGCACAAAGGATGGAGCTTACCTCCTCCCAACGGACCTCGTTATCGCACAAATGGCCGCACCACTGGGTTTCAAAGTCGCGAACACAATCATCGCTCGCAATCTGCGCCGCCGACTGACAGGTAACCACTTTCTCCGCGAATCACTTGTCATACTTCAACGACCGCATGGCAGCCAACGACAAACTACAGTTTGAAGCCTCTGCATACCTGCAGACGCTCATCGGCCGAGAACTGATCCGTACACAGGAAGCGGCGGTCGTCGAACTTGTCAAGAACTCGTACGACTCCGGCGCGAAAACCGTGATCATCAGAATCTCAGTCGCTACCGAAAAGCGCCCTCCAAGTATTGAAATTATCGACGACGGCAGCGGCATGGACCTCCAGCGGCTCCGCAAAATTTTCATGGTCGCGGGATATAGCGAACGTCCCGACGAAGTTGGGAACGAGCGCGTTCCAACCGGCGAAAAAGGCATCGGACGCTTCGCCAGCGACCGCCTTGGCAGCCATCTCTTGGTAGAGACCAAAACGGAGGGGCAGGTTGACGGGATTGTCGTCGATATCAACTGGAAAGCGTTCGAGAACCGAAAGAAGAAGTTTAACGAGATCTCCGTTCCTTACTACCGTAGGCCCATCGACATGGGCAAGGAACAGAGCGGCACCAGACTCACCATAATGGGCCTTCGCGAGACGTGGGAGCGAGGCAATATCGAGACGTTACGCACCGTCCTCTCGCAACTGCTCAACCCATATGACGCGCCGGAAGAGTTCACAATCACGCTCGATGTTCCCGGCTCGGAGAAACTTTCTGGTCCCATCGAAACCAGCCAAATCGCGGGTGCCAACTACGACCTACGCTTCCACCTCAACGCTGACGGTGTCCTCGAACGCAAACTCCGGATCAACACTGAGAAGCCGGTCACGCACAAGGAAACGCCGCCGAACGCCAAACTTCTCGCCGGACTCAGCGGCCGGCTGTTCTATTTCCTGAAGCGCCCGCCCAAACAAAGCGTCAATGGCAGGCCGCCAGGCGTGTTCATCTACCGCGATGGTTTTCGCGTCGAACCGTTCGGCACACGAGAAGCTGACTGGCTTGGGATAGCTGCGCATCGTGCCAAGCGCGCCGGCCACGCACATGTGGTTCCAACGCGGCTCTTCGGCTTTCTCAATATCTCCCGGACTAAACACGCGAAATTGCAGGACACGACAAGCCGCGAAGCGCTCATCGACAATGACCAAGCACGAGCGCTCGTGCATCTGCTCCGCACCAAAATCATCGACTTCCTCGAAGACCAAATCAGAGAGGCGGTCGCGGCACCACGCTGGGCCGAAAACCGCGCCAAAGCAGAACGCCGGTTGCAAGAGGTCCGCTACGAAGCGCTCAACGTCATGTCGTCCGGCGTTGCGCACGAACTCCGACAACCCCTGCAAGTGATCCGCATAGATGCTGGGAATATCGAGGCTCGCCTGCGAAAACTTGGTATTACGGACCCCATCATCCAGGCATCACAGGAGAGCATCGACAAAAGTATCGAGCGCATTAGCCAACGCATCCAGCTCATTTCTGAACTCACCGGCAAGAAGCTCGATACGAACGAGCGGTTTAACCTGAGCCCCGTTATCCAGGAGGAATGCTCCTTTCTCCAGGAGCGCATGAACGAGCAGAATATTACCCTCTCCGTCCTCCTGCCGAAATCACAGATCGGCGTGGTCAGCGAAGGCCTTGTCCGAATGATCGTTAAGAACATGGTCGAAAATGCAATCAACGCGCTGGCGAAAACAGAGGACAGCAGAAAGCGAAGCATAACCGTCAGCCTTACCGGCGGAAGAGGGCAGCACGAGATTAGCGTGAAAGATAATGGTCCTGGTATCCCGACGGAAACCGCCAAGAAACTCTTTTCGGAATTTGCGACCCACACGACCGGCGGCATGGGGGTAGGTTTATACATTTGCCAGATGTTGCTAAAATCACATCGCGGATTGATCTCGTTCACGACAGATCAGTCCACAGGTACAACCTTTACAGCTCTGTTCGTCGATCAGGAGGTCACACCTGCCGCACCGAATACTGGTAGTTGATGATGAAGCCGATGTTCTGGGGGCGCTCAAGCGCCACCTTGAACTCCTCGATTACATGGTCGCCACTGCCAGAACAGGGCCGGACGCCTTGAAGCTCTGCGAGGAGAGCTCTTTCGAC
>DATBID010000526.1:0-2770 GCA_036557125.1 Bryobacteraceae bacterium
AAGGAAGCAGGCCGCGCCGACACAAAGTATGCGTTGGCGGAATTCAACCTCGGCAATCTCTACGATGAGCAGGGGCGCTTGGCGGACGCCCTGGCTCACTACCGGCGAGCCTTGGTGCTGAACCCGCAGTACGCAGACGCCCACTTTAACCTGGCTCTGCTTTGCGAGCGTGTGGGAGACCCGCTGAAGGCGGTGCAACACTGGCAACACTATTTGAAGCTCGATCGCTCGGGGACCTGGGCCGATATCGCCCGGCGGCAACTCGAGCGGCTGCGCCAAAATACCGTAATCGGCCGGCGCTAATCCGCTATCCTAATCTGTTGGAGCCGTACATTTGAGCCGCATCGTTCTCGCATTCCGCTGCTTCTTTGGCATCCTGTTCCACGGGCATCTCTCCGATAGCGCGATCACCCAGCTCGGCCTCTCGCGCCGCTCGGCACCCGCGTCCGCTACTCCCGTGCAGGCCGCTCCGCCGATATCGAAAGCCTCCGACGGCGCCTTACAGATCCTGGGCATCCTACAGCGGGATTCGCGGCTTCTCGATTTTCTGATGGAAGATCTCGCTTCCTATTCAGACGATCAGATCGGCGCGGCTGTGCGTGAACTGCACGATCAGTGCCGGGATGCCGTTTCCCGCTACGTCACTTTGCAGCCGGTGATCGACGGCGTGGAGGGGACCTTCGCGCAGGCGCCATCGAAGGATCCGAGCATCGTCAAATTCGTCGGCAACGTGCCGGCCACGCCCCCTTCCGGTGGAACGCTGCGCCACAAAGGCTGGCGCGCCGTGAAGGTTGATCTGCCGGCTCTGCCCGCTCGGCAGGACGCCAACATTCTGGCGCCAGCGGAAATTGAAGTCGAGTAACCGCATTGTCTGTTAAAGCAAGGCCGGCCAAATACGTCGTCGGTATCGATCTGGGAACCACGAACTCCGCGCTGAGTTACGCGGAAATCCGCGCGGATGCCGACCCGTTTGCGCCCGCCAATGTGCAAGTGCTGCCCATTCCGCAGCTCATTAATCCCGGCGAGGTGCGGGATGAAAACCTGCTGCCATCCTTTCTCTATCTTCCCGGACCAAGCGATTTCCCCGCCGGCTCCACTGCCTTGCCCTGGGACCCCGAGCGCAGCTTCGTCACCGGCCAGCTTGCCCAGAAGCGCGGCGCCGAAAACGCCGGACGGCTGGTTTCTTCCGCCAAATCCTGGTTGTCCCATTCCGCGGTGGACCGTACCGCGGCCTTGCTTCCGTTCCACGCACCCGAAGGCGTTGAGAAGGTCTCGCCCCTGGAAGCCAGCCGCCGCTATTTGCAGCACATCAGCGAGGCCTGGAATATCAAGATGCCGGATGCCCCCTTCACCGAACAGCAGGTGTTGGTCACCGTCCCGGCGTCTTTCGATGCCGTCGCGCGCGAACTCACTCTGGAGGCCGCGCAACTGGCAGGCTATCAGAACATCACCTTGCTCGAAGAGCCGCAGGCAGCCTTCTATGCCTGGATCGAGCGGCACGCCGACTGGCGCGAGCGCGTCAACGTGGGCGACCTGATTCTGGTGGTGGATATCGGCGGCGGCACCACGGATTTCACCTTGATTGCCGTCACCGAACATGCGGGCGAACTGGCCCTGGAGCGCATAGCCGTGGGCGAGCACATCCTGCTGGGTGGCGACAATATCGACCTGGCGCTCGCGACTACGGTTTCGCAGCGTCTGGCGGAGAAGGGCACGCGGCTCGATAACCGCCAGCTCCAAATGCTTTGGAATAACTGCCGCATCGCCAAGGAACGGCTGCTCGAACCCGGAGCGACTGCGGCGGAGCAGCCGGTGACCATTCTGGGCCGGGGCAGCGGAGTAGTGGGTGGAACAATCAAAGCCAATTTGCGCCGCGAGGATATCGACCGCATCATCGCGGAAGGCTTTCTGCCGCCGGTTGCGAGCGCCGACATGCCTGCCCGCCAGCGGCGCGTGGGCTTCCAGGAAATCGGCTTGCCCTATGCGGCCGATCCGGCCATCACCCGGCACATGGCGCGCTTCCTGCGCCAGCAAGCCGCCAGTTCCGAGCACGGAACCGTGCGCCGCGGGCCGAGCGGCCTCGCCTGCCCCACACATGTGCTCTTCAATGGCGGCGTATTGAATGCCGGCCTAGTGCGCGAGCGCATCGTGACGACGCTAAATTCCTGGCTTGCCGAAGAAGGCTTGGCTCCTGCGGAATTGCTCACCGGCGAGGACCTGATGCACGCGGTCGCGCGCGGCGCAGCGTATTACGGCCTGGCGCGACAGGGCCGCGGCGTGCGCATTCGCGGCGGCGTGCCACGCACTTACTATGTGGGGATCGAAAGCGCGATGCCCTCCGTTCCGGGTTTCCCCGCGCCGCTCAAGGCCCTCACGGTCGTGCCGTTCGGCATGGAAGAGGGATCGGACGTGCGCATCCCCGGCCGCGAGTTCGGTTTGGTGGTTGGTGAGCCGGCCGAGTTCCGCTTCCTCACCTCTGCCGTCCGCAAGAACGATCAGCCCGGCGACCTCATCGAAGACGTCACCGGCGATCTGGAAGAACTCGCTCCCATGGAAGTGGCTTTCGAAGCCGGCGAAACGTCGTCGGAAGTGGTGCCGGTTTCATTTGAAACCGTGGTCACCGAAACCGGCATGCTGCAGCTCTGGTGTGTGGCGCGCGACGGACGACGGTGGAAGCTGGAGTTTAATGTGAGAGAGAGAGTGGAAGCGGCGGGGTAAAGACACTACGGGTGAGAGATCGGTCCAATTTTCGAAGCGGCGGGAGTTTTGG
>DATBID010000527.1:0-18433 GCA_036557125.1 Bryobacteraceae bacterium
TTGCAGGCTGGCGATCTGATTCCGGATGACTACGCCGGAGCCGAACAGCGGGTCGGCAAGCGGGATGAGGCTGTTGCCGTCGTCGATCGTATAAGCACCCGAAAGCGAATCCCGGTTACTGACGACGTAATCGGAGCGGATGGTGCCGAAATCCTCACGGATGTTCTGGCGCGGGTTGTTAAAGGACTCGGCTGTGCCACTACCGAGTTCCGGGCCATTCGGAGTAGGCCAAAAAGACATATACGGCAGGATGTTTGGATTGAGATTCGGGACGAGGCTGCCTCCGATTACGCCCTGGCGGGCTTTGGCGTCTGGGACCACGGCAACGTTGGTCACCGCCAACGCCTGGCGGAAACCCTCATAGTTGCCGAAGAGGAAAAGCTTGTCCTTGCGCAGCGGGCCGCCTAAGGCCCCGCCGAACTGATTGCGGCGGAAGGGCGGAACGCTCGCCTGATCGAAAAAATTGCGGGCATCGAGCGCGCTGTTCCGCAGAAATTCAAACATGGTTCCGTGCAGGACATTGCTTCCCGATTGCGTCACCACCGTCACCTGCCCGCCGGCGCGCTTGCCGTATTCCGCCGAATAGGTATCGGTCTGAACGTTGAACTCACGGATCGCATCCACGCCCAGCAGTTCGCCGCTGACTCCGCCCGGAGTGATCGCCAATTGGCTGGAGCCGGTATATTCGATGCCGTTCCAGAGGACGATGTTTTCCGACGTCCGCCGTCCCGCAACCGAGAACGTGTTGCCGTTGCTGGTGCTGGTTTGCGGGCTTTTGAGCGCGCTGTAGTTGATCGTGCCCGGGTTGAGCGTGATGAGATTATCGAAGCTGCGACCGTTCAGCGGAAGGTCTTTGACCTGCTGCTCGTTTACGAGGCCGGAGACTTGAGCGGTGGTAGTGTTGACCAAAGGCGCGTCGGCAGCCACCGTGACTTCCTGGGCAAACTCGCCGACCTCCAGCCTCAGGTTGACCACCGCTTCCTGCCCCACTACCAGATTGATGCCGGTGCGAACGGCGGCCCGAAAACCGCTCTTTTCGGCCTTGACTTCCTGCGGCCCAACGGGAAGGGCAGGTACGCGGTATTCGCCTTGATCATCCGTAGTGGCCGTGCGCGTGGAACCGGTTTCGGCGTTCTTCACCGTAACCGTGACCCCGCCGATGGCAGCGCCGGAAGCGTCCTCCACCTTACCAGAGATAGAAGCGGCAACCTGCGCGGCGGCAAAAGGAGCGCCGCAGATAAAAAGACACAATCCCAGCCAGACTAACCGAACCCTCATGGAATCAGAGTATATCGTGTACGGCGGGCTAGCGTGGCAGCGTGCTCCACGAGGGATCGAGATAGTGCCAGCGCGAGGCGCTGTAGCAGCTTGTTGGAATTTCGGGAACGTGGAGAAGGCCGTGGCCGCGGGCGCAGATGAATTCGGTGCCATACCATTCGAGGAAAGCGTGGGAAGCCTCGCCGATGCGAGTGGGATTCGAGAGCCGGCGAAGGCATACCGGGCAGCGCTGCTGCTGATCGGCGATAGCCCAGCGAAAGGCGAGAACGTAGGCGAAAGGGATTCCTGTCGACACTAACGCGATGAAGCCGAACGCGACGAGATCCAGACAGCCGCATGGCACGATAATCATGACGAGCGCGATTTTGGCCTGCAAAAAAGAGCCACCGGCGAATGCAAATGAGGCCGCCGGGGGAGCAGCGGCTGGCGGCATATTCACCGGCGCGGAAGCGCGCGGCCACGGGCAGGATCAGGAACGCAAAACCGGCCCATGCCAGTAAGACCTGCATCCTTTGTACAGAGCCCGGCAAACCCGGACCGGGGAATCTAATCGGCAGTTGCACCGCGCCAAACCCGAGTGCGGCCGCGATTCCGGCCAGCACAAAAAGGCATCGGTAAGGAGATGCTAAGAGCATCACGCGCGTGGGATCGGGCAGCCCGTTCCGCCAAAGCCAAAAGGCATCGCGGAAGGCGCCTAGACAAAACGCCGAGGCTCTGGCAGGCGCCTCTCGCCGCACATGCCACAGTTCCGCACTCCATTCAGCTAGCCAGTCGGAGCGCTGCTCCCGCTCCACCAGTAGGCTGGCCGCACGAAGCGTCGCGAGATGGAATCTCATGTCTTTTCCACCTCCGGTGCAGGAATCAGGTTCGCAAGCAGTGGATATCTCTTTTGCGCAGTCTCAAGCGCCGTTTTGCCCGACCGCGTGATCCTGTAGTATTTCCGCGCGGGACGTTGCTCGCGATCGGCAACGGACTGCCGCTCCCACGCAGAACTAATCAGCCCATCACGCTCCAGCCGCCGCAGCGCCGGATAAACAGTGCCGCTGGGAAGGCCGGTGACTTCCATAATGCCGAAACCGTAAACGTAGCCAGCGCCGATCGCCTGCAAAATCATGCCGGCAGTGTGCGAGAGTTTCGGTTCGGCGATCACAGACGGAATTATACCTATGTAGAATGCTACTTGACAAGAGCGCGACTAATGTAGAATACTACATAGCTATGTTGGAGCTGCGAAACGTTTCCAAACGGTTTCGGGGAATCGCGGCCGTAGACGACGTCAGCTTTTGCGCCCGCCGAGGCGAAGTGACCGGCTACCTGGGCCCGAACGGCTCAGGCAAATCCACCACCTTGAAACTGATCACCCTGTTGCTGGAGCAAACTTCGGGCGAAATTCTGTTCGATGGAGAGCGGATCGAGCGCAACCCCATCGCTCACAAGACGCGTATGGGATATGTCCCGGAGGAGCCGCACCTTTATCCACATCTCACCGGCCTCGAATACTTGGTGATGGTGGGGCAGTTGCGCGGCCTTCCCGAGAAGCGCGCGGCGGACCGTATCGACGGAATGCTGCACCTGCTGGGCCTTCACGGTGATCGTTACGTACCGCTTTCTTCCTATTCAAAAGGCATGCGGCAAAAGGTGCTGCTGGCAGCGGCGCTCCTGCACGATCCGGAGCTGATCCTGCTCGATGAACCATTCTCCGGCCTGGATGTTGCCTCCGCCTTGGTGATGCGCAGCCTCATCCAGGGACTGGCAGCGCGCGGCAAGGTAGTGCTGTTCAGCTCGCACGAACTGGATACGGTGGAACGCATCGCGTCGCACGTAGTGATTCTGCATCGCGCGCGGGTGGTGGCGGACGATTCCATCGCGCATCTGCGCACGCTGCTGGCGTTGCCGACCTTGGAAGACATCTTTTCGCAGCTTGCAGTGGAGCAGGACCCGGCGGCCGTCTCACGCGAAATCGCCGGCCTGATTGCAAAATGAACCGCGCGCAGTTCGTTGTGTTATATCGCGAGTTCCTGTTCCGCGTGGTGGATCTGGAGATCCTGGCGCCGCAGGGCGATATCACCAAGCTCCTGGGGCAATTCGCGGCACTTCTAATCACGGTGAGCCTGGGATTGGTGCTGGTGGTAACGGGGGTTGCCTCCGCCGAACGCGTGCCCGAACTGGGCCTGATCGGCTCGTGGATCGCGGAACACTTCCTGATTGCGACCACCATGCTGGTGGTTGGCTTATTCGCAGTAATGAGTTGGGAGGCGACGTTCCCCGATCGCCGCGGCGTTCTCGTGCTCTCGCCGTTGCCGGTGCGCGCGCGGACGTTGTTCGCGGCGAAGGCGGCGGCAGTAGCAACGGCGCTCGGCATCACGGTGGCCGCGCTCAACTGCTTCACCGGACTCGCCGCTCCCTTTGCGTTTGCCGAAGCGCCCGCAGCGCCGCCTCCACAATACGACGCGGCCATCGCGCCGGTGGAGGCAGGCGAAATGAGGGCAGTGCTCAACCGCGACTTGGCAAGTGCCCCACCCTGCCTCGCCACGACCGGTTGCGGCATAGCCATCGGAGTAGCGAAGCACGGCGAGCGGCAGATCATTACCTATGGCGTCGCGCAGCCCGATTCTATCTACGAGATCGGTTCCATCACCAAGACGTTCACCGCATTGCTGCTGGCGAAGATGACGCTCGAAGGCCGCGCGCGCCTGGACGAACCCCTGCGCAACCTGCTGCCGCCCGGCCTTGTGGCCAAGCCCCAAGGCGCGGAGATCACGCTGCTGGACTTGGCGACGCATCATTCCGGGCTGCCGCGAATGCCAGACAACTTCGGGGGGAATGATGTTCGCGAAGCGTACGCGAATTACCACGCGGCTGATCTGTACGAATTCCTCGCAAAGCACGGGCTGGGGAAACCGGCCAACCCGCAGTTCCGCTACAGCAATTTGGGTTTTGGGCTGCTCGGAGTGGCACTGGCAAACCGGGCGGGAACAACTTACGAGAACCTGCTGAAAGCGGAAATCACCGGGCCACTTGGCTTGAGCGATACAGCTATCACTCTCACGCCGGAACAACGGGAGCGGCTCATTCAGGCTTACGATTTGCGCCCGTGGCCGGTGCCCGGCTGGGACCTGGACGCATTTGCAGGTGCGGGCGCGATCCGCTCAACCGCAGCCGATTTACTGACCTACGTGGAAGCCCAGCTTCATCCGGAGCGGCTAGGACCGCTGGGCGCAGCCATCCGGCAGACGCAGCAGCTTCGCTCGGATGCTTTTCCAGACATGAAAATCGGACTCTCCTGGATGTTCGACCTCAAGCGCGGCGTCTATGCGCACGGCGGAGCGATCTCAGCCTATACCAGCGTGGCCTTCTTCGATCCGAAGCACGATTACGCCGGTGTGGCGCTATTCAATGAGCAAAGCCCGGCGGGTTTCGTCGGCATTCTGGGCGAACACCTCTCTCAGCGGCTCGCGGGGCGGCCGGCCGTGCGGCTCACCGCCCCGGTCGTTGCAAGCCACGGCGGCGTGGCGGCAGCACTGCGCTGCTTCGCAGCCTACTGGATCGCGATGCTCGCCAGCGGGGTTTTTCTTTTGGCTGCGTGTTGACGGTACAAGGCGCGGCGCAGTTGTTGCCGCGGCAAGTGTTCCTGCGGGTCTCATCCTGGCTGCAAATCGCGTTTTTCGTTTTGCTGCTGACGGTGTATTTTCTGCAGCCGCCATTTTCAGAGATCGATCAACTGGCCAAAGCGCAAAGCAAGCTCCTCTGGCTGCCCTCTTATTGGTTCTTCGGCATGTTCCAACAGTTGAACGGTCCCATTCGGCCGGAACTGGCGATGCTGGCCAACCGCGCTTGGATCGCTCTGGGCGCGGCTGTGAGTGGCGCCGCGGGGGCTTATCTGGTCTGCTATTTTCGGACGCTGCGGAAGATCGCGGAGCAACCGGATATTCTGCCGGAAACGAGGCGATTCCGCTGGCTACCGCGTTTTGGCGGCCCGTTTGAAACAGCAGTGGGACAGTTCAGCCTGCGAACCCTCCTTCGCAGCCGCCAGCATCGCGTGGTCTTCGCGTTTTATGTCGGCGTAGGTTTGGGGCTGGCGATGTTCATTGCGAAAGCGCCCATAATGCGCGAGCAGCGGCCCGAAGACCTCTGGTTCCGGATGAACGCGCCGCTGTTGGTGGCTACCACGTTGCTGCTGTGCGCGGCCGTGGTGGGCACGCGCATGGTCTTTGCCATGCCGCTCGAGCCGCGCGCCAACTGGATCCTCCGAATCATACCGCTGCCGGATTTGGCCCGCTCGCTCGCAGCGCGCCGGCGGGCGCTCTACGCAATCGGCATGGTCCCCATGTGGGTGGCCCTCGCCGCGCTCCTCTTCTGCCTTTGGCCGTGGCGCGAGGCAGCGCAGCACACGGTTATTCTGGGCCTTGTCGGTGTGATCGTGGCGGAGCTATGCTTGGTCAGCTTCCGCAAAATTCCGTTCACCTGTTCCTACCTTCCCGGCAAGTCGCATTGGCATATGGCCGTCCTGATCTTCGGCCTGCTGGTGTTCCTCATGAGCAAAGGCGCCGAAGGGGAAAGAGTCGCCATGCAGACGCTAACCGGCTGGATCATCATGGCCGGAGCGTTGCTGTGCGTCGCGATCCTCGCCCGCTACCGCACGAACTCCCGAACGCGGAGGGAAGGGCCGGACTTGCAATTTGAAGATGGGCCCGAGCCTACAATCCTGCCGCTCGGGCTGTACCGCGACGGCGTGCTGCCGCTCGAAAAGTAACCAAGCCTTCCTCCAGGCCCTTTACGCCTGACCCAAGTTCGCCACGCGTGGGAAGAACCATTTTTCAGGCCTCCGGCGACTCCCTTACGAAGGTGCCCCTTGACACGCAATTACAAATTGCAATATGATTATTGCGAAATGCGATACCCTCTCGGAATTGCGGAACTGCCGCCCGATAGAATGCGTATTTCCCCAAGGAGCCGATCCCAACTATGACAGCTACTACTAGCCCCGACGTGGGGCAAATCCACGCCCTGCTGGCGGAGAAAGGCTACGAAGTCTCCGAACCAGCGGCCGGCACTCTGAGAATCGCCGAGGTGCAAAGCGGTGTCAGCGTGCAGGCCGTCCTCCAAGGCGATATTCTTTACCTCTCGCTGGTGTGTACGGTCGCGCCGCGTACGGCCATCACCCCCGAGATCATGTCCCGCATGCTGGCCGCCGATAACGGCATCTCAACATCGTATTTTCAGCTCTATGACGCGGGCGCCGGCAAAGTCGCCGTCACGCTGAACAATTTCTGTAAGCTGCTGGACATGGGTCCCGAAGATCAAGACGATGTCCTGTCCTGCGTGCATTTCCTGCTGGTGGATGTCCTAGCCGCCCGCCGCCTGCTGCCAGCCAGCTTGGGATAAAAAGCCGCTGGGCTGCTTGGAAGGTAAGCCGGGTAGTCTGCAATTCTAAAGAGAGGAGCATATGCCGTTTTTAACCGATATCTTCAGCCGCATGGGCCGCGTGGTGCGCGGCCAGGCCAACCAGGGCGTCGATGCTATCGAGGATGCCACCTTCGAAGCCACCGTCAGGCAGACCGTCGCCGACATGAAAGAAGAGCTGAACCGCGTCGTGCGCGCTTCCGCGGTGGCCATGAGCAACTACAACCGCCTGGATGCCGAGTACCAGAAATATCTGCGCCAGTCCCAGGAATGGAAGGACCGCGCGAACCTGGCGCTCGATAACAACAACGAAGACCTTGCGAAGAAAGCTCTGGCCAAAAAGGCCGAATCCGATAAACAGGTAGCTTCCATGCAGCAGGGCGTGGAATCCGCCCGCGCCACCAGTGAAAAGCTCAAGACACAGGTGGCGGAGCTGAAGGCCAAAATCGACGAGGGCGAGCGCACGGCAACCACGCTGGTGGCCCGCAAAAACGCCGCTGCCGCCCAGCGCAAAGTCTCCGAAGCCATGGCCGGAGTGGGCAACGCCGACAATGCATTCGCCGCCTTGAACCGCTTCGAGGAATCCGTCTCGAAGGAAGAAGCCACCGCCAAAGCTTTCGACCAGCTCGCCTCCGCCGGCAAGGATGACGATCTCGAAAAGCAGTTCGCCGCGCTCGGCAATCGTGGTGTCGATGCGGAACTCGAAGCCCTAAAAAAGGAGCGCCAGCAAATCAGCAAGCCGGCCGCCAATCCTCCCTACATCCCCAAGGAATTGGCCCAAGGTAAAACCTCGCTCACCACCACTCAGACCAGTGGTGAAAAGGCAGAAGTGTAATCGGGGCAGGCCCGCGCCTGCCCAATAACCATGACCAGCTTCATCATCCTCGCGATTCTTGTCGCGCTGCTCATTTGGGTGCTCATGCAGCTTTCAAAGAAAAAAAATGCGCCAGAGCCGCTTTCGCCCAGCGGTACCAAACCCGATCTCGCCAACCTGAAAGTCACTGACGCCCGCGCCGGAGACGTGATCTCCGTAAGCGGCGCTGGCGATGATTTCAGCGACCTCGATTTCACCGCCGATCACTACACCCGTTTCGATGCGGGCGCCCATCCTTGGGTCGAACTCAGCGGCCCTTACCGGGAGCGGCGGGTCTCCCTCCGGATAGCCGGCGACGAAGACGTCGAAGTAGCGGTCCACAACGATCCCCGCAAACTCACTCTCGAAGGTCTCGGTTTGGCCGAAGAGGACCTCGCTCAAATGGACGAGCGCCAGAACACCGCCGACTCTTTCGAATTCGATGGCAAAGTCTGGCTGTACCGCCGCAGCCGCGAGGTGCGGGCCTGGCGCGACGGCCAGTCCGGCCATCCCGCGACATTCTATTACTGGGAATTTGGTGAGCAGGGTGGCAAGCGCCTTCTGACTGCTCGCAAGCTGGAAGGCGAACCCTTCGCCGTCAGCCTGTACACCGCGATTCCCGCGGGAGATGTAACTGTCTATCGAGGTAGGTAGGGCGCCTATGAGCAAAAACACCTTACGACTTTCTGCCGTCGTGCTTACGGTTTTGATCGTCATCGTAGCCTTCAACGCATTCGATCACTTGCCGGGCAACGTTCGCGCCCAGATCGATTCCCAGCGCGCTTCGCTCGCGGCGGCTCAAAAACAGTTCGCTGCCGCGCAACAGAATGTCGCGCGCGAAGAGCAGGCCAATGCGTCTCTATTCCGCGATCTGGCCCCCGCCCAACAAGTGCCCGGGCGTTTCAGTCAGGTTTCCACCACGCTGCAGTCCGTCAGCCAGCAGATGGACGATCTCACTCGTTTCGAAAAGGAGGGCCACTACAACGACCGCCAGCGCGCGGAAACCCTGATTTCGAGCGAGCGCAATCTCCTGCAAACTGCGCAAAGCCAACTCACGGCCATTCAATCCGATGTTTCCGGCTGGATTTCCCGCGCCCAGAATCTGCCTGCCGAAGCGCAGCAGATGGAGCAGTCCTACCACGCCGTCCAGGCCTTCAACCTCGCTCCTCTGAAGACCGATGTGGCCCGCGCGCAGGCTGACTGGCCTGAGAAGAAGTCAGACCTCGAAGCCCGCCTCGCCTCCGTCACCGGCATCGTTTCCCAGGCCGATTCCACGTGGCAATCCACCGCCGCCCAGCGCGCGCAAGCCGCCAAGCCCCCCGCCGATTTCGATACGGGCGCCTTCCTTACGGCCGCCGATCAACTCAAGTCCGACGCCGCTTCTCTTCCCACCAAAGCCGCGGAACTCAAAACCCTCACCGGGCAACTCTACAACTCCTGGGACAAATTGCTCGTCGACATGGAAACCCGCGGTCACGGCGGGGACCGCACCTACCAGCAGAAAATCCGCACCGTGAGCACCCGCCTGGCTGACGCCACCGCCAAGAACGGAAGCGTCAGTTCCGACGACCAATGGGTGATGGTCTCCCAGACTACTTACAACGCCATGCGCAACAACCTTGGCATGGCTGTTGAGCACAAGTCAGCCGGCAAATACGATTTCGAAGCCGATCACATTCCGCAACCCGCCGGCTTCGCCTACATGGCGCCGCCCTCGCAAGGCTCGAATCAATATGGTTACTGGGATCATCGCGATGGCCAAAGCTTCTGGGTCTGGTACGGGCAATACGCGCTCCTGCGCGACCTGCTGTTCAATCACAGCTACCGGCCACTACCTCGGGGCGACTGGGATGATTACCGCTACTACCGGAATCGCGGCGAGACCTATTATGGCCGCGATTACGAATCCGGTGGCACAAAATACGGTACCAACGGGGCCACAACCCAGGACCGCTACGCCGGCAGCAACTACGGCCGCAGCGGCGGTTTCCGTGAGTCTCCTTATGCCAGCAGGCCCGGCGGCTATCGCAATTCGCCTTACTCGAGCCCCAGCGCGCGCAACCCCGGCGAAGAATCCAGCCCGCGCGTCTTCGGACAAAACCATTCGGCTCCCCGGCCCTCCTTCCGACCTCCCTCCGGCGCGGGACGCCGCTTCGGGGGAAGACGAAGGTAGGGTGGGCAGGCTTCAGCCTGTCACCCGCGCGGAGCGCCTGACCGCCGCTTCGGTACTCTGCCGATGCGCGGGTCGCCCGCGACAATCAACTCGCACAGCCGTAGCGCCGCCTCTTCGAAGTCCGGCGCATCGGCCGGGAGCACCTGCCAGTGGGTTTCCGGCTTTCCCAGGACCTGAATGGAACGCAGCCGCGGAAATTCCGCGCGCAGATTCTGGTGATGCTCCGCTGTGGTGGCCACCCACACGCCGTTATCTGCCGGATGCGCCGGCTTGTCACGCAGCATGACCACCACTTTTTCTCCGATGTATACCGCCAGGCACCCAAACATGGGGCGCGTTCTGGGAGATCTGCGCTCAAGCGCGTCCAGCACGAACTCATGCGGAACGGGCTTGCGCCGCGGCGGAACCAACAGCGCGTCCTCCCGGCCAGCCATCTTGCGCCACTTGCGCATTTCTCCCATCGTGTCACCTCAGGCGCGCTGCGTCTGTTGGCCCTGCTGCATGGCCGCCATGCGCTCTTCCTGGCGGCGTGTCAGGTGCGGCGTGATACCGAGTATTCTCTCAATCACCATCAGTTGCGCCCGATGATGCATCTCGTGCTCTTTCACGCTCAGCAGCATATCGAAGCGCGTGCGCGAAGGCGGCTGCGCGCCGGCGGGAAACGTGAACACCTGGCCCAGGAAATCTTCTTTCAGCGTTTCCAGCCATTTGGCGTAATCTTCGCCGCTGTCACGCAGCAACTGAATGAGTTCGGCCTTCTTCCGCGGCTTGGCTTCTTCCGCCGCCGCCTCCGCCCGGAACTTGCCGAAATCGAAGCCCTCTAACGACTGGAGATTCGCCATTTCCCTTTGGAACCGCGGCAGCATGGCGATGTGCGCCAGCATTTGCGCTACCGTGCGCGTGCCCGGCGCGGGCTGGAAACCGTAGTTATTTTCCGGTATATCCTCGGCAATCTGGATCGTGTTCTGCCGCACCGTTCGGAACGACGATGCGAGTTCTTTGGGTCCGTAGTAGGTCATGCATTGCATGATATTCGAAAGGCCCCAGGCGATTCATCAAAAGTGTCGCCGGCAGATTAAAATAACAAGCTATCAGCCGTCAGCGATCAGCTATTAGCTAAACCCAGCCGGTTTGGCTGAATGCTGAGTGCTGAAAGCTCGAAGCTTGTTAACGCGGAGGGAATATGCAACCCAAAGTTTCGCGCCGCCAACTGATCGCCGGCGCGGGAATCTCAGCCGCCGGCCTGGCCGATGCCGCCGCCGATGCAGCCAACGTCCCGGTCTGGAGCCGCGAGTACACAGCCACCAAAACCGGCAAAACCGGCGAGGTTTCGCTCGCCATGTTCCGCAAACGCCGCGCCGCTCCTAAAGCAGGCGAAGCGGCCCTGCCCGTGCTCTTCCTCGTCCACGGCTCTTCCATTTCCTCGCGCAACAGTTTCGATCTCACCGTGCCTGGCCAAGGCGAGCGCGGCGAATACTCGGTGATGAACACTTTCGCCGGCTGGGGCTTCGATGTCTGGACGATGGACCACGAAAACTACGGCCGCTCCAGCCGCACCGACGGCAACTCCGATATCGCCAGCGGCGTGGAGGATTTGCACGCGGGTGTCGAGCTGGTGGCGCGGGAAACCGGCGCGCAGAAAGTGCATCTCTGCGGCGAATCCTCTGGCGCTCTCCGCGCGGGCGCTTACGCTATGGTGCGCCCCGACCGCGTCGATCGCCTGGTGTTCGCAGCTTTCACGTACAAGGGCGAAGGCTCACCCACTCTCGCCGATCGCGCCAAGCAGCTCGACTATTACCGCAGCCACAACCGGCGGCTGCGCGACCGCACGATGATTCGCAGCATCTTCACCCGTGATAAGCCAGGCACCAGCGATCCCTCCATCGCCGAGTACCTCGCGGATCAGGAACTCCGGTTCGGCGACCAGGTGCCCACCGGCACTTATCTCGACATGAGCGCAAATCTCCCGGTGGTCGATCCGGCGAAGGTACTTGCTCCCGTACTCCTGATGCGCGGCGAATACGACGGCATCGCCACGGTGGACGATCTGTCCGAATTCTATAAGCGCCTGCCGAATGGCGATCGCCAGTTTGCGATCCTGCCCGGAATGGCGCACTCGGTCGTGCTCGGCCGCAACCGCCGCATCTTCTGGCATGTGATGCGCGCGTTTTTAACGATGCCGAGGGTCGAAATTACTTAATCTGCTTCCGGTATTCCGGATAGAGCGTCTCCGGCTTGCCGATGGCGGCATCGCGCGGGACGCCGTATTTCTTCGTCATCTCATCCACGAACGGGTTTTTGTCAGGGTTGTAGTGCGGAACATCGTCGCTGGGAGTCGCTTCGAGCGCCGTCACGCATGGCGGGCCGATCGGCGAGAGCGGCGCGGCGCTCAATTGAAAGCTTCGCGAGAGAATCCACGGTTCGGCGAGGTAGATCGGGTCTTCGATGATCGCGAGGATGGTGAGAATATCGGAATGCCGGTAAAACCGCATCGTCAGCGTGGCTTCGTCGCTCGAGGGCGCGCCGGTCTTGCGCAGGAACCCCGCTTTCATGTGCGTTGTATAGGTTACCAGCGTGTTGCCTTCCCACTTCCCCGTCGTGAATCCCGAGCGCGTGTGTAGCGCGTATTTCGAAGGGTGCGGCCGTCCGTCCATCCAGATGACCATAGGGGCCCGATCCTCCCACCCACCGATCGTGTAGGAGATGACGTTGCCTTTGAGCGGGTCTGTCTCGCTCCAGATCTTCAAGCCGAACGGTCCTTGCACCATATAGAATGCCGGCCATCCCTGGCACTGCCGCTCGGGCATCGAGAGCTGCGATTGCGAATAACTCAGCGCCCGAATGCGCCCCTCTTCATTCAGCGGGATTCCGGTGAAGTCCACCGGAAGGCCATCGCCTGTGAGGAATTCGTGATTGCGCGCCGCCCATGAGCCGGTGAGTTCGAACTGCGCGGCGGCTGGCCCGCACGCCAGTATGCATAAGAAGGCGGCACGCATCAATCGGCTCCGATCAGAGCCGCGACCGTCAGGGAGCGGTCGCGTGCGCCTCATTTGGCAGAGCATGGTGTTGGGTCCCATTTCGAACCATCGGCCTCCTTCTTGAATTGCGAGCTCACGATGAACGGCAATTGCAGATACTGTGGATCGTCCACCACCGTGGTCACCAGCATCACCTGCCCACCCTGTTCGAGAGGCGCGAGATCGAAGTATTCCGTCACCGCGGCGTTTTCACTATACGGCACGCCGTTTTTTCGCAGGTATCCGGCGCGAAGGTTGATAGTCGAAACCTTCAGCGATCCCTGCCGTTCCCACTGCGCCATGGAATAACCTTGCCATGACCGTTCGCCCGAAGGCGCTGCCGCGGAATTGAAATGAAAGGTCCGCGTCTGCATCCCCGCATCGCTTTCTACGCGCAGCGTATTGTCATCCTGCCAGGTGATGTGGAATCGCGCGGCCAGCCGCATAATCGCCGCGGCCCCGTAAGCTTTGCACTGGTTGCCCGCCGCTTCATCCGCCGCCGGGTCCCACGCATCGGCCACCTTTCTAGCCTCCTGGGTCATGGGCACGGCCTGGTAATCGCCTTTGTGCGGCGTCACCATGCGGAAGCGCCAGTCCTCCGTGACGAAAGCCACCCAATATCCCGTAAGGTCGATAGGCGCGGACTGCTTTGCGGTCTTCGGCTGTGCGCCCAAAGTTGCCGCGGCCAGCAAGGCCGCCCCAACTAAGACAGCGATGCCCCCGGCCTTCATGGCGTCTTTCCGTTCAAGCTGCGGTATATGGCCTCTACGAAATCGCCGCTTGACCCATACCGCCGCACGTATCCCCGCGCGGGCATCGCCGCTTTCACCTGTTCGAGCGACATCCCCTCTTTCATCAGGTCGCGCACGCGGTCGCGGATGATCTTCACCATATCCCGGTACTCGACCACATCCAGTTGGTCGCAGATGCGGCCGTGCCCCGGAATCACCAGCGTCCCGGCCTCGCGCGAAACAATCGGTACGGACGGAATGGCCGTATCCACCAACTTCTGGAGCGCCGCGATTTCCCCGCGAATGCTGCCGCCCTTTTCGGTATCGATCACCGGGAAGCGGGTGGTGTCGAAGACGTCGCCAGCCATCACCACATCCGAGCGGCGGAAGAATACAATCGCATCGCCATCCGTATGCGCCGACGGCTCATGAAAGACTTCGATGCCTTCATCGTTCAGGTACATGTATTTTCGCGATTGATTAAATGTTTCCGTCGGCCACGCCGCCACTGGAAACGGCGAGGCCTTGCCGGTCGGTCCGCTCATTCGCGTGAGCACCTGTTCGACGGAAAGGATCGACGCGCCCCCTCCTAGAAAATCGGCGGCGATACCCGCTCCGCCTCCCCCCGTGAACAGCGTCTGCCCGGCTTTCGCCACCACCGCGTTGCCGCCCACATAATCGGCATCGGCGCTGGTGTTAATGATGTATCGGATCGGCCGCGGAGTGATCTTCTTGATCGCGGCGACTACGGCATCGGCGTTTTCCGTGTTGCCCGTATCGACCACCACGACGCCATCCACACCCACCTGCACGCCGATATTCCCGCCGGCCCCGGCGATCATATAGAAATCGGGCCGCACCTCGAGGACTTCGAGGCTCGTACCTGGCTGCGCGAACAGAGGCCCGGCTGTAGCAAAAGCCACTATGGCACTAAGGACGCGCATGGTATCGAACAATTCTACTCCCGGAAGCCTTTAGCTGAAAGCTGACTGCTCGTTTTGCGACAATGCGGGCAATGGCCTGTCTCCTGGTTCTCATCGTCGTGTTCTTCCCGCGGGTGGTGCTCGTGGTGCTGTTCCTGACGTCGAACTATCTGCAGCGTGTCTATGACCACCAGTTGCTCATCCCCGTGCTGGGATTCATCTTTCTACCGCTCACCACCCTGGTCTACGCATGGGAGGTGAATTCCCATATGGCCCTTGGGGGTGTGAACCTGATTATTCTGATTGTCGCGGTGATTATCGATGTTGGCGGATGGGGCGGCGCATACGGCCGTCGCCGCTGGTGAAACGAGCCGTCAGCGATCAGCCATCAGCAATCAGCCACAACCGATTTGCACTAAGCTTTAGCTGAACGCTGATAGCTGAACGCTGAAAGCTGATAGCTTAACGCTGAAAGCTTGTTTCAAATCACCTTGGTCGCGCCGGCATCCATATCAATCAGCGCTCCCTGCAGCAGTCGCCCTTCCGGACTCACAACGAACGCCACCAGCGCCGCGATATCTTCCGGCTCGCCGATTCGAGTGATCTTATTCATCTCGACGATCTTCCGTTCCGCATCCTCCGGCGGAATGTTCTGTTCAGTGGCCTGTTGTGCGAGTAACCGGCGGAATCGGTCCGTTCGGATGCTGCCCGGATTGATGGCGTTCACCTGAACGCCGTCGCGCACGCCCACGTCCGCCATTGCTTTCGTGAAGGAGAGCAACGCAGCATTCACCGAGCCTCCAATCGTGAAGTAAGGCCCAGGCATACGGCCCCCGGCTCCCGAGATATTGACCACAGAGCCGCGTCTTTCCCGCAAATGCGGCCATGCGGCGCGCGTCAGCCGCACCGCGCCGTAGAATTTCAGCGCGAAGCCATCGGCCCAATCGTCGTCGGTGAGTTCCAGAAAATCGCCGCGTTTCGTCGCTCCTGCGTTGTTCACCACAATATCGGGCGGCCCGAACGACGCTGTCGCGAACTCCACCAGGCGCGCCGGGGCATCGGGCATGCGCAAATCGAGCGGTATGCCGGCCGCCGCGCCGCCGGTCTTTTTGATTTCCGCCGCCGTGCTTTCGAGCAGCGGCTGATCGCGCGCGGCCAGCACTATCCGCGCTCCTTCCGCCGCCAGCCGCGCGGCGATGGCGCGGCCGATGCCGCGGTTCGACCCAGTCACGATGGCGATCTTTCCAGTTAGGCGTTTGTCCATTGTGGCCTATCGTACCGCGCGTTTTGGAGTGGGCGCGAGTTGTGCGGGATATTGCTGCCCGCTAGTGCGAACTGCTTCAGGATATTCATTGGAGAACCTATGTACCACCACGTGAAAGAGTTGATGTACACCGTTCGCATCGGCACTCCCGACCCTCGCTTTGGCAACATGCTTCTCGAGCAGTTCGGAGGCGCCAACGGCGAGCTGGCCGCGGCTATGCAATACACCGTGCAAGGTTGGAATTGCGAGGATCCGGAGCGCAAGGACCTGTTGATGGATATTGGCACCGAAGAGCTCAGCCACCTGGAAATCGTGGGCACCCTCGCACGGATGCACCTGAAACCTTCCAAGCACCATCGCACCGCCGCCGAAGCCGAGCCGCTACTTGCCATCGCGGGCGGCGGCGGGATAGATCTGCGCAATTCCATGGGCAACGCCTGGACCGCCGATTACTTGAAGATTACGGGCGAGCTCGATGTCGATCTACGAAGCAACATCGCCGCCGAGGCGCGCGCCAAAATCGTCTACGAGCGGCTCATCGATTTCTGCGAAGACCCGGATAGCATCGATGCGCTGAAGTTCCTCATGACACGGGAAATCACCCACATGAAAGCATTCACCGCGGCGCTCGAAAGTCTGGGCAAGCAGCCGTTCTCGATCGGCCGCATTCCACCAACGCCTGAACTGGTATCCCAATACTTCAACGATTCCACGGGCGTCGGCGACCGCGGAGAACCTGATGTGCGGGGGCCCTGGAACACAGGCGGCGACTGGCAGTTTGTACAAGCGCCGGCGTTTCAGGATCTCGAGTCCGAACTCGCCGGCACACGAATTGCAAGCGGCGATGGAGCGACGAAAAAGAAAAGGTAGAAAGGAGACTTAACGATGGCCCAGGTAAAAGAACTCTTGATTGACGAGATGAAAGATCTGCTGTACGCGGAAAACCAGATATTGTCGGCACTTCCCAAAATGGAGAGCGCCGCCAAAACGGCCAAACTAAAAGAAGCCTTTCAGAAGCACCTGGAACAGACGCAGAACCAGGTGGAACGACTCAAGGAGGCATTTGAGCTGCTGGGATCGAAGCCCGAGCCAACCCCCTGCAAAGGCATGCAGGGCATCCTTCAGGAAGGCGAAGAAATCATCAAGGAATCGAGCGGCAAGGATCAGATCACGGCCGATCTCGCGCTGATTTGCGCCGCGCAGAAAGTGGAGCATTACGAAATCTCCGGCTACGGCACCGCGCGGACGCTGGCGATGCAAATCGACGAGCGGGAAGTGGCGCGCTTGTTCGAGCGCACGCTGGGCGAAGAGGAAAGCACCGACCACTTGCTGACCGAGATCAGCAAACCGTTGCTGCACGAAGCCCGCGCCGAAGAACTGAGCGCAACTTCGGGCTCGCGCCGGACCGCTTCTTCGGGCAGCACGCGCCACGCCTCCTGATCGACTCCGCCGCCAGTTACGGCGCCCCCAAATTCAAACACCGGGGCGTGCAACACTGAGCAGCCTTGAGCGGGCGTGCAAAACTAAGGTGTTAGCCGCACGCCCCGCTTAAGGGCCAAAAGGAGTGTGAATCCATGGCAAGCGCAACCCCGCCGGCCTCAGGCAAGATCGCGCCGCTTTCTGAACGAAAAGCATGGAAGGCGCTCCAAACCCACGCCGAGCAGGTGCGCGGGCTTCAGATTCGCGACCTTTTCGCGGATGACTCCAAGCGAGGCGAACGCCTGACAGCAGAAGGCGCCGGAATCTTTCTCGACTATTCGAAGAACCGCATCACTGACGAAACATTGCGCCTTCTGCTTGGACTGGCGGAAGAATCGGGCCTGCGCGCGCGCCGGGATGCGATGTTCGCCGGAGAGAAGATCAACGTCACCGAAAAACGGGCCGTGCTGCACGTCGCCCTGCGCGCGCCGAAAGATGCTGTGATTACGGTGGACGGCGAGAACGTGGTGCCGCAGGTTCACGCCGTGCTGGATCAGATGGCCAATTTTGCGAGTCGTATTCGCAGCGGCGAGTGGAAAGGACACACCGGCAAGCGCATTCGCAATGTGATCAATATCGGCATCGGCGGCTCCGACCTGGGACCGGTAATGGCGTATGAGGCGCTGCGATACTACAGCGACCGCGACTTGAACTTCCGGTTTGTTTCAAACGTGGATGGCACGGATTTCGCGGAGGCAGTGCGCGATCTCGATCCGGCCGAAACATTGTTTATAGTCTCCTCGAAGACCTTTACTACTCTCGAAACCATGACTAATGCCCACTCAGCGCGAGCATGGTCACTCGCAGGTTTGGGCTCAGACGCGAAATCGGTGGCGAAGCACTTTGTCGCTGTATCCACCAACGCCAAGGAAGTGGCCGCCTTCGGCATCGATACCGCCAATATGTTCGAGTTCTGGGACTGGGTGGGAGGCCGCTATTCGATGGATTCGGCCATCGGTCTTTCCACCATGCTGGCGATCGGCCCGGAGCAGTTTCGCGCGATGCTGGCGGGCTTTCACGAGATGGACGAGCATTTCCGCACCGCGCCCCTCGAGCGCAACCTGCCCGTGCTGCTCGGCCTGCTGACCGTGTGGTATACCGAGTTCTTCGACGCCCAGACTGTCGCCGTGTTGCCATATGAGCAATACCTGAAACGTCTCCCCGCCTATTTACAGCAGTTGACCATGGAGAGCAATGGCAAGTCCGTCACTCTCGACGGCAACGCGGTAACTTACGTAACTGGACCGATCTATTGGGGCGAGCCCGGCACTAACGGCCAACACTCTTTCTATCAGTTAATTCATCAGGGCAC
>DATBID010000528.1:0-25448 GCA_036557125.1 Bryobacteraceae bacterium
AGCACCCACAGAATTCCGTTCGGCTTAGCCTGATCGGAGCTGATCTTGGCGACCAGCCGCGATCGCGCGATGCCGATCGAGCAGTTCAATTGCGTGGCCGCCAGAATGCGCTCGTGCAGCAGGTGCGCCGCCCGCATGGGAGGTCCGTAGAGCCGCTCCGTGCCCGTCATATCGAGATAGGCTTCGTCAATCGACGCCATTTCCACAAGAGGCGAAAACGATTCGAGCGTCTCGTAAACTTTCTCCGAGCATTCCCGGTATCGCTCCGGGTGGCCATCGACGAACAGCGCCTGTGGGCAAAGCTTATACGCTATCCGCAGCGGCATGGCTGAATGCACCCCGAACTTGCGCGCTGCGTAAGATGCGGCCGAAACCACACCCCGCTCATTCGGCCGCCCGCCCACCACGACGGGCTTGCCCTTGAGCGAAGGATCGAACAGCTCTTCCACCGACACGAAGAAGGCGTCCATGTCGACATGGAAGTAGGTCCGCACTGAAATTTAGATTAGCGTGGGGCAGGCGCTTTCGCCTGCCAACGCGCGCAGCGCGGCGTGGTTTTTGGTGATGCCTATGCTGCTCCGCGGGGCGCTTGGCCTCCTACTCCACCCCCAACTCCTTCACCAGCCCCTCCACGTTATACAGCTTCCCCAGCGCTTCCGTCATCCCCGCCGTGTGGACGGCCACGGCGCGATTGTTCTCGAGATAGTACACGAAATCCCCCACCAGCGACTCGATATTGCCATCGAATATCAACCCCACCAGTTCGCCGTTGCCGTTGATTACGGGCGATCCCGAATTGCCGCCCACAATATCGTTTGTCGTAACGAAGTTGAACGGCGTGGCGAGGTCGAGCTTTCCCCGGCCTTGGTCGAAACGGGGGACCAAATTGAATGGTGGCTGTTCGTCGAAGCTGTGCGCGCGGTCGAAGAGGCCGTAGAAAGTAGTTTTTGGGGGAGCTAATGTGCCGTTGAACGGATAGCCCTTCACCTGCCCGTAAGAAAGGCGCAGCGTGAAGGTCGCATCCGGATATTCGTTCTTCCCGTAAACCGCGAAACGAGCGCGGCCCAACTCTTCGCCGCCCCTCTGCTCCACGCTGGTCACATTATCTTCCGTCCACTTGATGAGTTCGCGGCGCATCGGGTCGAGCTTCCGCGCCAGCACAATCATGCTATCGGTCGATTTGTCCACCGCCTCCTGGCCGCCATCCACCAGTTGCTTGCGAAAGGCCGGATCCTCGAGCTTTGTGCCATGCACCAACGCTTCGGCGGCCTCCTGGGGCGATTTGCCGTCGAGCACCATTTTCAGAAACGGATCGCTCGGCCCCATTTCTTTCTGATCCAATTCGAGCGCGCCCGTAATCTGCGCGATCTCCATATCCGGATGAATCGGCGCGGGCGAAAACAAATCGAAGCGCAGCGAAGGAAGCTGCGCATCGTGATAACCGGGCAGCCGCTCGCCGTCCGGCTTTTTGATTTCCGCCACGTAATCCACAATGGTCTGCGCCAGGGCGGCCAGGTGCGAGTCCATGCTGTGATAGAACCGCTCCTTGACGCGCGTACCTTCCTTCCGCTCGGCCTCCGCGATATCCTGCCACGCGTTGCCATATTTCGCCGCGAGCGCCGGGTTGTTCTTCACGGCGTCGTGGAACTGGTCCTCTTCTTTTCGCTTGGTCTCCATTACGCGCGCGTTCTCCAGGCCCTCCGCCTCCCCTTCAATCGCTTTGACGCTGTTCGATTCGTCGAAAATATCGGTGCCCGCCTCTTCCGCGTGCGCTGCACTGGTTTTGGAAAAGCCTTGGAGCACGCTCATGCGGTCTTTCAGCACCTTGAGGATGTTGGGCAGGATGGAATCGCGTTGCGCCTCCAGTTGCGCCATCGTATCCAGGCGCGATGTCGAGCCTGGATTGCCGGACGTGAATACCAGTTCGCCATCCGCGGCCCCGCGTGGATTCCACTTCAAATAATTCGGCGTCGAAATCGGTTTGCCGTTCTCATACACCCGGAAGAACGCCATATCCAGGCAGTAGCGCGGATACGTAAAGTTGTCGAAATCGCCGCCAAAGTACGCCGCCTGCTCCTCGGGCGCAAACACTAGCCGCACGTCCGTATATTTCTTGTAGCGGTAAAGCCAGTATTCCGCGCCTTGGTAAAGCGTAACTACGTCGCTGCGCAGCCCCGTCTTCTGCAGGCTCTCGCGCTCGATCGCGGCGATCGCCTTGCGCCGCGCCGCAAACTGCTCCTCCGGCGTCTTCACCTGCGCGATGGCGCTCTGCACGCGTGGCGTCACGTCCTCGGTGGACATGAGTACGTCCACTTCCAGGTCCGGCGATTTCATCTCCTCTTCCGGGGTGCGCGCATAAAAGCCGTTGCGGACGTAATCGTGTGCGGGCGTGGAATTCTTCTGCAACTGCCCGCGCGCCACGTGATGATTGGTAAGCAACAGCCCGTTCGGGCTGACGAACGAGCCTGACCCGCCGTCGTTCAGCCGCACCGAAGCCAACCGCACATGGTCGAGCCATTGCTTGGTGAGCGTGTAGTGATATTTTTGCTGGATCAGTTGCGTGGGCGGACTATCGAACGTCCACATTCCCTCGTCGGCGAACGCCGGTACGCTAATGGCGGCGATCGCAATCAGAGTCCATCGCTCGATGTCATGCTGCATATTTTTCGACCTCGCACCCAAGAGTCCATCTCAATCTGCGCCAGGGACTTCCAGCCAGGCCTGCTCCTGGTTGCTGCGCATCTCCGTGTCCAGGATTACCATTTGCCGCAGGCCGTCGGCGAATTGGGGATATTCAACTTCCGCGGTCGGGTCCTCAATGGAGTGATAAAACCGCCGGAAAACTTGTTTGAACGTGTCGTCGTAGCCTTCGCTGTGGCCGCCGGGCAGCTCGGCGTAGGGACGCGCGCGGTCCTTCAATAACGCCGGGTCCTTGATGATGATCTGATTTGCCCGCTCGCGGTAGCCGATCCACAATTCGTCCGGCCGCTCCTGGTCCCACGCGACACCCGCTTTGGTCCCGTACACTTCGAGCACCAGCCGGTTCTTCCGCCCCGCCGAGACCTGGCTCGCCGTGAAGCACCCCCGCACCCGCTCTCCCATGCGGAACAGCACTGCGCCGAAATCTTCGGTATCGATCGGTACCTCTACGTATTGTTCCGGCCCCGCGAGCTTGCTCGCGAACGTCTCCACCGAATGCAGCGGCCGCTTGCGAACCTTGTGGAACGTCTGAAAATCGGCAATCAACGACGTGACCTGCAAACCCGTGACATGCTCCGCCATATCCGACCAGTGCGACCCTATGTCGCCGAAGCAGCGCGCTTTGCCTCCCGTTTTCGATTCCAGGCGCCAGTTCCAATCCGTATCGAGCAGTAGCCAATCCTGCGAATAGGTGCCCTCTACCACCAGGATTTCGCCCAAATCGCCATTCACCCTCATATGACGCATATGCTGCACCATTGGGTAGAAACGAAGATTGTGGAACGTGCAGTTCCTGAGGCGCCGCTCTTCCGCCAAATCCACCAGCGCGCGCGCCTCCTCCACCGAAAGCGCTAGCGGTTTTTCGCATAGCACGTGCTTGCCCGCGGCGAGCGAATCCCGCGCCATCGCATAGTGCAGGTAGTTGGGCGTGCAGATGTGGACCGCTTTAATCGAGCGGTCTTCCAGAATCCGCCGGTAATCCTGCTCGGCCCGCGGAACGTCGAATTCCTCCGCCAGCCGCTGGGCTTTACCCATCTCCGATTCGGCAATGGCCGCGATCTCCACATACCCCAGGCGCCGCAGCGCATCCAGGTGTACCCGTCCCACGAATCCCGTTCCGAAAACAGCCGTCCTGAATCGGTACATGCATTACTCCGGCAACCTGAAAATTGTTAGATTGGTATCCGATTCCATGCTGGTGCGAATCCGCCTGGGCCGGCAGCCGAAGCCGGCCGTCAAAAGAGCCCGGAACCGCCGCTTCGCTCTCGCCATCGCGGCGCTTCTCACTCCGGGCGCCCTCGCCGCCCTCGTGCTTGCGATCTGGCGCCTCGGTGCCGATCTGAACATAACCGGCAGCTTCGCCATTCCATCGGGTCTATTCTCGCATTGGCAGGTGTGGATGGGCACGGCCGTTTTGTTACAGGTGTGCGCCCTCGCGCTGAACCGCTATGGCCGTGGGACGTCTTCATCCCCCGGACGTAGAGAGGTCCAAAGCGCAGAAGCGGCGCGGATTGCGGAGAAGACAAGATGAGCCATTCTGAAGTGGCTCCGCCACCGGTTTCCGAAGAGGAATACCTGCACTCCGTTTACGAACCGGACTGCGACTATATCGAGCGGACGTTACTGGAGAGAAATGTGGGAGAACGCCTGCATAGCATTCTGCAGCGCGAACTGATCGTCTATTTTGCAAACCCGCGGAAAGAATGGCGGCTCAGCCCGTTCCCCGACCAGCGCATCCGTCTCGGCCCCGGCCGCTACCGGATTCCGGATATTGCTATCTACAAAGATCCCGCGCCGCGGGAGGCGGTTTTCACGACTCCGCCGTTCATTGCTATCGAAATCGTTTCGAGCGAAGACCGCATGAGCCGCATCGCCAAAAGATCTCCGACTACCTGCAGTTCGGCGTCTCCTATGTTTGGATGATCGACCCCGTCACACGAAAAGCGGACGTCTACACATCCGGGCACTTCTACGAAGCCGCTGATCTGGTTTTGCGTACGGCGGACCCCCAAATCGAAGTCCCGCTGGCCGAGATCTTCCCCGCCCTCGCCGAGTAGTGCCCTCCGCCTCACCCTGCCCCCGAAACCTGTTTTGCTATCCTAGCCTCTAGAGACCCGCCGATGCGATATACCCGCTACCCCACTAGGCGATCTTCTTTTTTCGGATACTTCCCAACCGGCGTCAAGTGGCTCTTGCTCACGAATACCGCCGTCTTCCTGCTCACCAGTATTCTGCCGTCCGCTCCGGTGCGCACCCTCTTCGCTCTCACTTGGGCTGGGGTGATCCATAACTTTTATATCTGGCAGCCGTTCACCTACCTATTCATCCACGGCGGAATCTGGCACCTGCTTCTGAACATGTTCACGCTTTGGATGTTCGGCGTGCAATTGGAGCAGGACTGGGGCACTCGGCAATTTCTAAAGTATTACTTCATCTGCGGCATCGGCGCAGGGATCTGCATTCTGCTGGTCAATGGCGCGATCGGTGCATACACCATTCCCACGATCGGAGCCTCCGGCGCCATCATGGGCTTACTGATGGCTTTCGGCGTCCTCTATCCCAACCAGCGCGTCTTGATGGATTTCCTCTTCCCCATCAAAGCCAAGTACCTGGTTTTGATTTACGTGCTGGTCGAACTGTGGGCCTCCTTCGGACCGAACACCGGCATCAGCAGCGTTGCTCACCTTGGCGGCATGCTGGTGGGTTATGTGTATCTGAAATCCGGCCGCTCCTGGCGCTGGCCCGATTGGCGGACCGCCTATCGCGATTGGAAAACCCGCCGCGCCCGCAAGAAGTTTCAAGTCTACATGCGCAAGCACGGCGGCCCTTGGGTTAACTAATCGCCCAATCGGAGCCGCGACCGTAAAGGAGCGTCTGCCGCACCCCATTGAAGCGGTTTTCCCCTCCCGTGCGTCTGTTATAGTTACCTTCAGAAAGAAGTGCTCGTATGAAATCCTGGAGAATCCTCGCTCTGTGTGCATTCGCACTGGTAGCGGCCACTGGCTTCCTTATTGGCCAGGAGCAACAAGGACCGAATCCCGATAGCGGGAACACCGTAGCGCGGCCGCGCAGACCCGCCGGAACCGATGCGAACAATCCCAGCCCCAGCGACGATTCCAACCAGCCCAAAATTCCTTCGAAGTACAGCAGGAAAGGTCAGGAAAATACCACCGGCCTGCCCACCTTCAAAAGCGACGTCGCCGTAGTCACCGTCGATGTGGCCGTGACTGATGCCAAGGGGCACTTCATCCCCGGCCTCCAGTCGCAGTACTTCCGCGTGCTCGAAGATAATGTCCCCCAGCAAATCAAATCCATCTCCCCCGGCGAAGCTCCCATGACCGTAGCGATGGTCATCGAGTTCAGTGCCCGCTTCCAGCAGTTCTGGGGACCGACTTGGTATCAGACCCTCACCGCCGCCTACGGTTTCGCCCAGAGTCTCAAACCCGATGACTATCTGGCAATTGTGGCCTATGACATCCGGCCCGAAATCCTGAGCGACTTCACCACCGACCGCGGCAAGATTCAGGAAGCCCTGCAGCGCCTCAATATTCCCGGATTTTCAGAGGCGAATCTCTACGACGCTGTAACCGACACCGCCAACCGGATGTCCGGAATCGAAGGGCGAAAAGCGATTGTGCTGATCTCTTCGGGCATCGATACCTTCAGCAAACTGAATTATGGTGAGACGCGAAAGATCTTGCAGGAAGACGGTGTGCCCGTATATGCCATCGGCCTCATGCAAGCCCTTCGCGACATCATCGAAGCCCGCGGCGGATTGCAAGGGCCCGCGGGGCTCGACTTCCTGCAAGCCGATAACGCCATGCGCACGTTCTCTAAAGAAACCGGCGGCATGGCCTTCTTCCCACGCTTTTTGGGCGAGTTCCCCACCATCTTTCAGCAGATCCATCAGGCGCTCCGCAGCCAATACGTCATCACGTACGAGCCCACCAACAAAGCGCACGATGGCGCTTACCGCAAGATCAAAGTGGAACTGGTGAACCCCGCTACCAACGAGCCGCTGGCCATGAAAGACGAAAAAAGCGGAAAGCCGATCAAGTATCAGATCTTCGCGAAATCCGGTTACAAAGCCCCGCGCGAAGTCGAGTAGCGAATTCGAGTAATTGTCAAGTACTAAATCTCAAGCTTTTCCAGCGCTATAGAGGAAACTGCTTAAGTATGTTGACAGAGCAATTACGTCTCTGTTACGCTCGCTCCACCTGCAATGAAAAACCCCTCTTCTCCCGCTCCGAAAATTCTTCTGGTTGATGATAATCCCGATGGACTCTTGGTCCGCACAGCCGTACTGGAGGAGGCGGGGTTCGAAGTGCAAACCGCCAACGGAGGCCACGAAGGTCTGGAATGTTTTTGCGCGCACCATTTCGATGTGGTCGTCACTGACTACCGCATGCCGCTCATGAATGGCGTCGAACTCATCGCCCGCTTGCGCGCCGTCGAGGCCAACGCGCGCATCATCCTTCTTTCCGGTTTCGTCGAGCCTCTCGGCCTCACTGAGGCCAACACTGGCGCGGATATAGTCATCGCCAAAAGCGCCCACGAAGTGGTTCATCTGGTTCGCTCGGTAAGACGCTTGACCGCAGCGCCCCCGCGCAAGCCGCCTGTCCGTCAGGAAGCCCTCCAAAACACCGCCGGAAAATCTGGCACACTATAGGAAGTGAGGCGAGCCATCGCATTTCTGGCAGCCGGCTTGCTCGCCGCTGCCTTCGCCGCCAGCCCCGTACGCGTCCCCGCCAAAAAATCTGCGGCGCCCAAAGTGTCTTCACTCAAAGTCTCTCCCGTCGTCCGCCGCTGGATGGCTTCCATGACTTTGCGCGATGAGGCCGCCCAGTTGGTATTCATCCCCTTCTACGGCACCGCGCCCAACACCCGCTCGCGCGAATATCGCAAGTTCGTCCGCCTCATCCACGATACGCGCGTCGGCGGTCTCATTCTGGTCAACTGGGCCAACGGCCGCACCACCCAGAAAGCCGAGCCTTACGCCCTCGCCGCGTTTCTCAACCGTATCCAGCGCCTTGCCCGCGTGCCCCTCATGGTCAGTGCCGATTTCGAACGCGGCGCCAGTATGCGCGTCAACAGCACCACTCCTTTCCCCCACGCTATGGCCTTCGGCGCCGCCGGCGATCCCGAATTGGCCCGCTATGAAGGCCAAGTCACCGCGCGCGAAGCCCGCGCCATGGGCGTTCAGTGGGTCTTCTTCCCCGTCGCCGATGTCAACAACAACCCCGATAATCCCGTCATCAATACCCGCTCCTTCGGAGAAGATCCGCAAAAAGTTGCCTCCATGGTGCAGGCCTTTATCGAGGGCGCTCACTCCGACAAAAAGAATTACATCCTCACCACCGCCAAACATTTCCCCGGACACGGTGATACCGCCGTCGATACCCACTTGAACCTCGCCACCGTCGACGTCAGCCGCGAGCGCCTCGAACAGGTCGAGCTGCTTCCCTTCCGCGCCGCCATTGAAGCCGGCGTCGATTCCATCATGACTGCTCACATCGCCGTCCCCGCGCTCGCTCCTCCTGATCTGCCCGCAACCCTCTCGCCCCAAATTCTCACCGGCCTCCTCCGCGATGAAATGGGCTTCAAAGGAATCATCGTCACCGATGCCCTCGAAATGGGCGGCATCGCCAAAGGCTTCAGCTCCGGCGAAGCCGCCGTCAAAGCGCTCCAAGCCGGCGCCGACGTGCTCCTCATGCCCCCCGATCCCGATGCCGCCATCAAAGCCGTTGTCGCCGCGGTCGAAGACGGTCGCATCTCTCGCAGACGCCTCCAGGAAAGCGTCGCCCGCATCCTCACCGCCAAAGAACACGTAGGTCTCGATCGTGGCCGCGTCGTCAATCTCGAAAATATCGCGGACGTCGTCGATTCTCCCGAGGCTAACGAGAAAGCGCAAGAAGTCGCCAACCGCGCGCTCACGCTGGTGCGCAATTCTCCCGGGCTCGTGCCCATCGCCGAGCCCGAACACGCCTGCTACGTCGTGCTCACCGAAGGCCACTATTCAGCCGAGGGCCAGGTATTTGCGCAAGAAGTGCGCCGGCGCTTCCCCAAAGCCGCGCTCGCTACGCTCGATCCTTCCATGCCCCGCGCCGCCGCCGATGCCGCCCTGGCAAACTTCCAGGATTGCTCCAGTTATGTAATTGCCGCCTACTCCGCCGCCGCCGCCTACCGCGGGACCGTCAGCCTTGGCGGTGAACTACCCCGTGTCATCGAAGAACTCACCTCCTCCGGTAAACCCGTCACCCTGGTCGCCTTCGGCAATCCTTATATGCTGCGCGATTTTCCCAAAGTGTCCGCCTACCTGGCCACTTTCAGCACCACACCCCCATCCGAAATCGCAGCCGCCCGTGGCCTGTTTGGCGAAATCGCTATCGCCGGCCGCCTGCCCGTCAGCATCCCCGGCCTCGCCCAGCTCGGCGACGGATTGCAGCTTGATGCCAGCCGTCCCATCACCGCCCAGAATCGGTAATCCCGCCCCCTACTGCTTCCCCAGATGCTTCCGGTCCTGCTCGTTTTCGCAGTAGTTTTCGAAGATATCGGAGTCCGGCAGAAGCTCATGAGGAATTTTCACCGTGAACGGCTTGGTGTACATCTTCGGGTCATCGAATGTGATCTCGTAATCCAGGTGGCCGAAATCGCGACGGCGGAAACGCTCCACCACGTGTAGTGCGTCGCTATGCGGGTGGCGCATGCCATCGAGCCAGGTCTTGTCATTGAAGCCGGCGGTTTCTACCACAAGCGTTTCGCCGTCCCAATGCCCGGCCGAATAGCCGTTGAATGCCGGAAGGTTGAACTCTTGCGGAAGCCCGCGGCCGTCCGTGTAGATCTGCCGGTAGAAGTTGCCAGCTTCATACATGATCATCGTCAAGCGCGGCGCCTGAGCGATCTTTATCGGCTCGGAGACGAGATCCGCTCGCGGAAATCCCATCGAGAAACCCGCCGTGCAAGCGTCCGCCAGGTTGTCGACGGCTTGGTTCCGGCGCATCTGTTCCACGGCGGCAGGACGCAGCAGAGCTTCTTCGGGCGCGAAATCCAGGAGAATATTAATGCCGTACCTATGCTGCGTGCCGATCTCCATGCCCGGTGCATCTACTTTTAGCGCCTCATCGATACGCTTGCCGTAGAGCCTCTTCATTTCCTCCACCGTGGTGGTCTCGTGCATCCACACGCCCGAGAGATCTGGTTTGCCATCGAGGGCTTTCGGCGCTGGAGCGGTCAGGATGGCCTTGCCGTCGCGAGTGCGTGGCGTTCCGGGCGTGGGATAGTTCAGCCATTGCGCGGGCGCAATAGTGCTGAGGAGCGTCAATAAGACCAAAAGACGTGGATAGGCCACCGGAAACCTCCAGGACCTCAATGTTATTTCAGCCGATGAAAGGAAACAATCTTGCGCCGCGCACCCTTTTGCGTGTTAACCTCTCCCGAGGAGGAACAGGCATGAGTGCCGCAAGCGCGATGTCACCGATTGACGAATCAAAACTGAACGAGTTTATGGGTAAGGCGATCTCCGATATGGGCGCGGCCATGCATGCCGCCCTCATTTTGCTGGGCGACCGCCTCGGGCTTTACAAAGCCATGGCCGATAGTCAGCCCGTTTCGTCCCTCGCCCTTGCCGAGCGCACAGGCCTGCACGAACGCTACGTCCGCGAGTGGCTCAATGCCAATGCCGCTAGCGGCTATCTCAGCTACGATTCCACAAACGGCACGTACACTCTCCCGCCCGAGCAGGCCCTCGCTTTAGCCGTCGAAGACAGCCCCGTCTTTCTGCCGGGAGCGTTTCAGATTATTTCCGCCTGCTACAACGACGCTCCCAAAATCGAAGATGCCTTCCGCACCGGCGCGGGCGTCGGCTGGCACGAACACCACCACGACCTCTACCACGGCACCGAACGCTTCTTCCGCCCGAATTACAACGCCAATCTGATCTCCAGTTGGATTCCCGCGCTTGCGGGAGTCGGGGAGAAGCTCGCGCGCGGCGCCAAAGTAGCGGATGTCGGCTGCGGCTTGGGCGCATCAACTATTCTCATGGCGAAGGCATTTCCAAATTCCACTTTCTACGGCTTCGACTATCATGCCGGCTCTATCGAGATGGCGCGCTCTGCAGCCGATAAAGCCGGCCTCGGCGGCCGCATCCGCTTCGAGATCGCCCCCGCCAAAAGCTTTCCCGGAAACGACTACGATTTCATCGCCTTCTTCGATTGCCTCCACGATATGGGCGATCCCGCCGGCGCCGCCGCCCACGTCCGTCAGGCGCTCCATCCCGAGGGCACCTGGATGATCGTCGAGCCATTCGCGCAAGACACGCCCGAGGCCAATCACAACCCGCTCGGCCGCGTTTTCTATTCGGCCTCGACCATGCTCTGCGTTCCCGCATCGCTCTCCCAGGAAGTGGGCGCGGCCTTGGGCGCGCAAGCCGGCGAGCAAAGAATCCGCTCCGTGGTCACCGCCGGCGGCTTCACCCGCTTCCGCCGTGCCACAGAAACGCCCTTCAATCTGGTCTTCGAGGCCAGGCCCTAAGCGGACACAAGCCTCTTACCGCCTGTGCCCTCCATGAGAACCGCCCTCATGGAATCCTCGTCCGTGGCCAGCGTTGTGGTAGACCGGTGCCCGATGATAATCGTGGCCCCCAAACCCGAATCCAAAACCGACTGATGGCCCAACGTATGGGTAAGCATATGGCACATACCCCGGATAAGCATAATCGTATCCGTACGGGTAGGCATAAGGATCAGGATACGCCGGCGCCACCGGAACCGCCGGAACCACCGGCGCAACTCCCACTCCAACACCGAAATGCACTCCGGCATGAGCCTTCGGCGCAGCGAACGCCAGGCCACCCGCCAAAACCAAGCTGGCAATTCCAATCTTTTTCAACACCTTTTTCACCCTCCAATAGATTGGACAGCCCTCACCCTTCCCCCAACTGCAAATAATTGTCAACTGTTGTAGCCGATCGCTACTATACGGTTATGAGATTCCGTTCGCTCGCGCTGGCGTTAGCTCTCGCCTGTGGCTTCACCGCTTCCGTGGAAGCCAAAAAGTCCCCCGCAAAGAGCCACGTAAAAGTCCGTAAAACTCCGAAATCCCATGCCAAGGCGCGAAAGCCGAAGATTCGCCGAACTCGCTCATAACAGAGCCGCGACCGCCAGGGAGCGGTCGCCCGCAGCACCGCCGTCCCGGTTGCGGCTAACATGAACCCATGACCCCTCAGGAAGACTTCGTGCTTCGCCCGGCCACCGAGGCCGATCTCCCCCAAATCCATGCCCTCATCCACGCTCTCGCTGAATACGAACACGCGCCCCCCGGTGCCGTGCCCGTCACCCAATCCGACCTCCGCGAAGCCCTGTTCGGACCGGCCCGCTTCGTCGAGGTTTTGTTAGCTTCTGTGGGATCTCAAATCGCGGGCTACGCCATGTTCTTCCAGAACTTCTCGAGCTGGCGCGGCCGCCCCGGCATCTTCCTCGAGGATCTGTTCGTCCAGCCGGAGCTGCGCCGCCGCGGTATCGGGCGCGCGCTCCTACGTGAACTCGCGCGCATTGCCCTCACCCGCAACTGCGCGCGCATGGAGTGGCTCGTCCTGGATTGGAACCAGCCGGCTATCTCCTTCTACCGCTCTCTCGGCGCAGCCCCTCTGGATGAGTGGACCATCTTCCGCATCGGCGGCTCGGCGCTTGCGGCTTTAGCCGATTAAAGTATGACGGTTTGGATTTGATCCGGCGTGGGGTGATGTCACTTGAAGCCGTAGTCGTCAGATGGCCTCAACTTCCGGTCTGATTGATCCGGGCGGAATTGCGTCGCAGGCGCCAAGATCCAGATGGCGACAAAGTGTCAACTTGGATGCGCCGGTGTTTCCGGGGCTCAAGCTGCTCGATGAACACCGAGGAGCCGGCTTGTCTGGGGTAGTGCGTAAACTGGCCGCAAGCCGCACCGCGCCGATACGAGCGATCTGACCAGTCCCAATATTAATCCTCCAGCAGCGTTTTGGCTGCCGATTCTATCACAGCACCCCCTCGCGCACGATGGCTGTCCGGACACGCGTAAATCGGGATTTTCGTTTTGGACCAATCTCCAGGTCGGCGCGTATTGGGGTTCCGGCTAGTCACCGCATCCGTGCGTCGGGAGACCATCGCGGCCCGAAAGGAGCTCGGTGGCAAACTCCTCTCGTGCCTCTGCCGACTGGCCAATATCGGGCTTAATCTGGCCCCAGGTCAAGGCAGTTGGGCGGCGATAGCACCATAATTCCTTTAATCCGCCTTTCAACCGCTGGCGCCGAATAGCACGCAGTGGCATCCTCGGGCCGTGCACTTCACGATAAGCGCGCACCAGTGGCCTGACTCGCCGGCTATCTCGCTTGCGTCGGAATCGGATCGCGACGACAATAATAACGTTTGTAGTTCCGCGATTTCTGAAATACCAGTAAAGGATACCCATTGCGATTGGCTCAAAAAGGAACCTTCCTCTTCCCGGCGGCAGCCGTGGTCGTGGTCGCATTATTTCAGACGGGAGCGGTTGGCCAGCAGCCGGTCGACGCGGCAATGGTCGCCTCCATCCGCGGCGAAGAATTGCGCCACTCTACGGCTTCGGAGCTGTTTTATACGCTCACGGATTCACTGGGGCCAAGGCTTTCAGGCTCTCCCGCCTATGACAAAGCCGCACGCTGGGCCGTGGAGCGCTTCCTCCAGTGGGGACTGGCGAACCCGCACCTCGAGCCGTTCCAATTCGGAAGCGCCTGGACGCTGGAGAAGCTCACGACGGAGATGACGGCCCCGCGATACATGCCACTCCTGGCATACGCGGATGCCTGGTCGCCGTCGACCTCCGGTGTGGTGACCGGAACGCCCATTTACGTCGGTGATAGCACTGGCGAAGAGATCGACGCCCTCGGCAGCCGTCTCCGTCACGCGATCGTCTTGACGGCACGTCCCCAAACGGAATACCTCAGTAAGGACCGGCAGGAACCTTCTCAGGGCGATGGTCCTGTCCGAACGGGAAATCCGCCATTTCCGGGCCCATCCAGCCAAATGCCACGGCGCGAGCTACTTGCGCGTCTACAAAAGTACGGTGCGGGCGTCGCGCTTACCCCATCGGCGACATTGCACGGGACGGTGCGCGTTCAGGGGAACCTCGCAACCGCTCCGGACGCCGTCCCCACGTTGACAGTTGCCGCCGAACAATACAACATGCTGGTCCGTTTGGTGAAAGCCGGCGCGCCGGTGCAACTCCGCATTGAGGTCGTCAGCCGCTCCACGCGGGATCGCCTTGACAGCGACAATGTCATCGCCGACATTCCAGGTACCGATCCCTCCCTCAAGGATGAAATCGTTCTCGTGGGCGCACATCTGGACTCGTGGCACACAGCCACGGGCGCCACGGACAATGCGGACGCAGTCTCCGCGGCGATGGAGGCCATGCGCATCTTGACCGCGCTCCATGCCCGCCCGCGGCGGACCATCCGCGTCGCGCTCTGGGGAGGCGAGGAACAGGGCATGATTGGATCTCGGTCGTGGGTCGCACAGCATCTTAAAGATCAGGCCGCGCGTGACCGGATCTCGGTTTACCTGAATGACGATCCGGGAACAGGACCGACCTACGGCTTCTACATGCAGAATAACGTTGCGGCGAAGAAGATCTTCGACGCATGGCTTGCACCCCTCGCCGATTTGGGCATGCGGCGCAACGTGATCGAAGGGATCGGAAGTACCGACCACGTGCCGTTCGTCGAAGCAGGAGTGCCTGCTTTCACAACCATCAAGGACTTCGTCAATTACGACGTACGCACCAGGCATACCAACGCCGATTTCGCCGACGCCGTAAAGATCAAAGATGTGCAGCAGTCCGCCGTGGTGCTCGCGGTATTCGCATGGCACGCGGCGATGCTGGACCAGCGGATTCCGCGCTGATTGGCGGATATCCAGGCTGAGCCGCGGTAGTGACGCCACCATCACGCCGGCTGCGATCCGCTGCGCTCTCGCCGGAGTCGGCGGAAGCGTTTCAAATTCTCCCATCGGCAGCGGAAATCCCGGCGCGGATCGCTGCCAAGCACGCCAAGGCCGCGGAAATTGGCGGCATCGTTGTTGGACTGCCGGCTCCTGGCGAGCACGACATCACCACCGGCCGGGGCACCGCCAACCAAGAGACACTTCCACAGCAGTTAGCCGCGCGAAAATCAAGTTGCTCCAGCCTCCATTAGTCCGTATGCTCGATAAACATTCGGTTCTCAGGTAAATCCGGTTTGGCGACTTTTCGCTGATGTGGATCATTCTTGGCGATCATGTGGACCGAGCCGACGCTTGCGAAGAAATCAGGCGGGCTGCACTCAACCGAAGCGCGGGCGATCGAGACGGCAAACGTCGGGGCGCTGTTCCAGTGGGATCGCCCTATCGCGTGGCCTATTGGAAACGCTTACCACGCTTTTAGGGATCACTTCGGCGACGGGCAGCCCCAATGCGACTCAGCCTCTTTACCCAAGTCCCCGGATATGCAGTGAATCTATAATTGGACTTCAGCACGCGACTGAGGCGTTCGCGTATATACAGCATGCTTGATCTTTCAAACTTGAGCTTTGGTGCTCCTGTGGCGAGCGCGATATTAGCGTAGGCCTAGTCGAGTACTTCGTCGAGTCGGAGGCTTACCAAAGGCTTGCTGCTCGTCGAAAAATGATCGTTCTGGGCAACCGAGGTGCCGGGAAGAGCGCGATCTTTAAGGTGTTCGCTGAGCGCGAACGGCGACTTGGACGGTTGGTCCTCGAATTGAGACCGGAGGGTTTTCCTACGAGTTGCTTGGTAACGTCCTACAAAAACAATCGCAAGGGGCCTGGGCGAAGCACAGCGCCTTCGCGTCAGCATGGAAGTATTTGATTCTGGTGCTTGTGATGAAGGAGATCACTGCGGTTGTCCCCTCGGCTGAGACAGACAGTTAAGACACTGTTGGCCGTTCGCTGCCATTTCATTGTGCCCCATCCCGGAACGGTTTTAGGATGAGGATGCCGGTGAAGCGGAGACGGGCAATGCTGGCGAGCAACCCGATCAAGGAATAGCCGGCCGGAACTCATCGCGGACGATGAGCGAAGGCGCGCTCCTTCCGTCGCGTCTTTTACCGAGGTTCGGGGGCCGACCAACGGGAGGCGGCACCCCCACCCTCGGGTTCAGATGGCTTTGGTTTTGCTTTTCTCCTCCATCGGACCGATAGATTCCGCCATGCCTGAGAAAACGCAGGGAAAGCTTCATGCTTCCTCCTCCGGTCCGGAGTTCTCAAGATCTCGCTCGAATTCGGCTGGTGGCCGGTAGTCGAGCGCGGAATGAAGGCGCTTCTGGTTGTACACCCGTTCCAGGAAATGTTGGATGGAAGCGCGCGCCTCCGCTCGGTCGCGGTACTCCTGGCGATGCACTTCCTCGTACTTGAGCGTCTTCATGAAGGATTCGCAGGCCGCGTTGTCGTATGGGTTGCCTTTGCGGCTCATACTGATTTGGACTCCCCAGCTTTTCAGTAGATCGGTGTAGTTCTGGGATGCGTATTGCACGCCGCGGTCGGAGTGATGTACCAAACCCGCGGCGGGCGCGCGATTCTCCAGGGCCATACGTAATGCGGCCAGCGTCAGCTCATCCTCCAGGCTGTCCTCCAAAGCCCAGCCAATCACCCGTCGCGAGAATGCGTCGAGAATGACTGCCAGGTAAACGAACTCCGTTTCCAGCCGGATGTACGTGATATCGGCGACCCAGAGCTGGTTGATCCCGGTCAACTTCATTTCGCGCGCCAGATTGGGATAGATCGGCCGGCTGTGGTTGGAATCGGTCGTCACTAAGAATTTGCGGCGCCGCAGGCACAGCAGGTTGTCTTCCCGCATGATCCGGCGTACCCGTTTCGGGCCCACTTCCCAACCGCGCCGCTTCAGTTCCTCCGTAATGCGCGGCCTTCCGTAGCTGGGAAACTCCAGCGCGATCCGTTGGATCTCATCGCGGAGGTCCAGATCGTGGTCTACCGCCGGCCGAGCTTCCAGCCAGCGGTAGTACCCGGCTCGGCTAACCTGCGCCAGTCGGCAGAGTCGTTGGAGCGGAATGGGCGTCGCCAGGCTCATTTCTTTTTGGAGGAACGGGTAGACGAGCCCCGCGTAGTCAATGCTTGCAGCTTCCGTTGTTCCTCGACATGCTGCAAGCACCGCCGCAAAAAATCGATCTCCAGCGCCTGTCGGCCGACTTTCCGCTCCAGTTCAGCGGTCCGGCCTTCCTCCTGGCGCCGTTGACCATTGCCGGCGAATGCCTTCAGGCCGTAATCCCGCAGTTCGCGCCGCCAGCGGTGCAAAACGTTGGGGTTCACTTCACAGGCCCGCGCGACCTCGGCGATCCCGGCGCCCAGGTCCAGCCGCCGAATGGCCTCCTCTTTAAACTCTTTCGTGAACTTTCGTCGAGACAATCCCATGACTCAAATCTCCATTTAACGAAAATTGAGTCTTAACTGTTTGTCTCAAAATTGGGGACAACTCCAAATCTTCGCGGAAACGCTGCAATATCGAAAAACAAAGTCTTTTACCTACATGATCGACCGTACACTTTATCGGCCGCGGGAGATCATCCAATTCTGCACAGATGCTCTCGACGAAGGTCGCAAAAACGGAATTGTTCCCATCGATTATGGGATCATCTCCACGGCTGAACTTGGCTATTCTAGTGCACGCGCGAAGGATATCTCGGCTGAGTACAGGTTTCAATATCCTGGTCTTGAGAGCCTTTTTGAAGTTTTTCGCGGGCTTGTGTACACTCTCGAGCGGGCTGACCTGGAAGTCATCTGCCTTGGGATTTGCGCAGGCGAAATAAAGGTCTCGACCGAGGCTCAATGGGTGCTTAATCAAGATCCCGACTATCTGATTGACCTTCTATGGCGAGTCGGCTTTCTCCGACCTTATGCGGTCGGAGGTTTAAAGGCACTCCGGCGCAGCGGAAGTTCGCGGATAAACTGGCTGGTTGCGGGAGCCGTCCTCGCAGCCCTTGCACCCGCATCGGGCAAAGCGGACGTGGTGTACACTTTCTTCGACGCTACTACGCCGGCGCAGGTCGACCTTTCCTTTGCCCTCGCCAGCCACTGACAGTAAGCGGCCAGATCGAGTCTTTGATGGACGTCGGCGGTTTCCTCGCTTCGCGTTTCACCGGGAGCCTGGTGTCATACATTCAAGCCGCACCTGGTTTTCAGCCCCAGCTACTCGCATTCGGGACGCCGCTGAATACCTTCCAGGCCACTTTCACCGGCTTTCCGCTGGGCAACCCGTCAAACGGGGTGCCAGGCAATGGCACCTTCTCCGTCACAGGAAACATCCATCAATTTGTCGTGTTCCCTCTCCCTCCACATACCGCCATTCTCGCCAATTTGGGATCGGCAACCGTTTCCGGCGTCCCCGTCACGCCTGTGCCCGAACCCGGTTTCGCGAGTATCCTGTCGTTGGGCATTGCCGCCGCTTGGTTCGCGGCGAGGAAGCACAAAACGCAGTAAGCGCCGCAGCGGGTGACACAACTTTCCGAAAAATTCACGCCTAACCTTTCAATCATTTACTCCTCAAACGCCCCCGAACCAGACCTCCTGCCGGTTACAAAGAAAAGCAGAGAGGTTTTAATCGCTATGTCGCATAGAGTGTGTCCGGAACTTCAACGGGAGTATATCCAAGCCAAGCGTAATGAGCTCGAAGCCATCCTTGTTCAACGCCACGCCGAACTCGCAGCCGGCGAGGAACCCACCGCTATCCCCCGCAAGCATTTCGACCCAGAAGACCAACGCTGCGCCAGCCTCAAAGGGATCGACCGCTCCCATCTCCGCCGCGAACTCAATGCTCTTCGGCACGGCCTCACCGGCCAGACCGTCCTCATGCCCTGGGAAGACCGCCAGGAATACGAAGCCTTCTGCAGCGAGTTCCTCGCCGACCTCGCCCCCGTGGGTTTCGAGCAGCGCCAGCTTGCCCAAAGCGTGGCCGATTGCCAGTGGCGCCTCAATCGCGCCAGCGCCTACGAAAACGCCATCCTCACCTACCGCGCCTTTTTAGCCGATCAGGACCTCCATGACGACTCCCTCGTAGAGCGCGAAATGGCCAAAGCGCGCGCCTTCCCCATCACCCAACAAGACATCCTCAACATTTCCCTCTACGAGTCCCGCATCCAGCGCAAAATGATGAACGCCCGCAAATCACTGAAAGAACTCCAAAAAGACCAGGTGGGACAGGCGCCTTCGCCTGCCGACGCGCCGCCGGTCTCTTCTCGCTCCATCCAGGCAACGCCCGGAGGCCCCGCTGACTCGCAACCAATTTCTGAGCCGCGGCCGGAGGGAGCGTTCCCTCCCGCGGCTCCGGTGACCGATTTCGTTTTTTCAGATCTGGAAACCTTCTGTGCGCCGCCTCCCGCTCCCGTCTCCGCCGCTCAAGTGACCTCCCGTTCGACCGAGCCACCGGCCGATCTCCTCGCCGAACTCGAAAATCTGACCAAATAACCCTCGAATTCCCTACAGTCTGCCCCCAACTCCGCCCTGCCAAGCCGAAACTCTGCCTACCCGATCCCTTCCCGCTCCGTCCCACCGCTTCTACCCGCGTAGGGCGATCACAAGCTTTTTACATTTTTTTCGGTGCCGCAATCCCGCGGAATTCAGACACTTCCGGCCATACCCGGAAATCGCGTCCCTGAGTTCGCAAACCCCCTCTGCCATACTCGGCACAGGGGAAAGGATGGCCCCCTCGGAACGGCTACGGAGGGTCGTTTCCATCTTGGGGCCTTATGCGCGAGCGGCTTGGGAGGCCGCTTCCAGCCATGTGCGATCCCATTTTCACCGCGCGCGGAGTTGGGGCCTCCGCCTGGCGGTTGCCGGTCGCATCTAATCCTTTCCCTTTTTTTTATGCGCCGTTCAATCTACCTTCAGAATTTTTGCGCCGGAGGCTCGGGCAGATTCGGATTCGGGTTCGCGCCCGATTGATCGAGCGTCACCTTGAGCGGCATTTCGTGCTTGTCGCGGATGACCGTGAGCGTCACCGTGCGGTTGTCGCGGCTCGTGCGCAACTGCGCCGTGATGTCCCGCGTGCTCGCCACATCGGTGCCATTCACTTTGGTAATTACATCGCCGGCTCGGAGTCCCGCTTTTTCAGCCGGGGAGTTGCGCATGACCTCCTTAACCAGAACCCCGTCGTGCACCCCGAAGAATTCCGCGAACTGCCGCTCCTGTCCCAGCGATTCGCCTTCAATCCCCAGCATCGGGCTTTGCCACGCCCACTGAAAGCGCGGAATCTCGATGGGCGGCATGTTGCCGAATTCGGGAATGCGAACTGTGCCCCCCGGCGTTTCGATCGTGTTTCCCGGACGCTCACCCACGGTCACGGCGATATCTTGGGTTGCGCCATTGCGCCAGACCCCCACCTTAACCGTGCGGCCCGGCGGCGTTTCGCGCACCACCCGAATGAGTTGCTCCATGCCTTCGAGCGGTGTTCCGTTATACTCCAGGATGACGTCGCCCTGCTTGATGCCCGCTTTGGCTGCCGGGCCGTTCTCATCCACCCGGGCCACTTCAGCGCCCCGCACATCCTTCAGATTCAGCATTCTGGCGCGTTCGGGAGTGATATCCAGCACCCCAATGCCCAGATAGCTGCTGCCCGCGTTCTGGACGCTGAGGGTGTGGGCGCGCGTAGCCTGGGAAAAAGCCGCCGGCGCCGCCAAACCCGCGGCAAGCAGGACCCCAACATAAGTTCGTGACTTCATACAAGGACCCTTTTAGGCAATGCTATTGCCGTTTGATAAAAATAGTGCCACCCGCGCCGGCGATGCGCAACATCGGGCCGCCGCCGTTAATGCTGCCTTCCGCCCGCACTTCCATACCCACCAGGCGCTGCGCCATCGGGAAATCCGATACAACCCGGCCCCGTTCCGTTTCGGCCCGGATGGTCACTCCCAGATTAGACGGAATGAGCACAGTAACGTCACCATTGCCGGTTTCCAGCATAGACTCGCGAAAACGGCCGTCCATCAGGCTGGCTATGATACTCCCCAACGCAGTGGTGATGCGCATCGGGCCGGAGATGTTGCTCACGCGCACGCCGCCGCTGCCGGATTCGCACCGCACCGCCGCCGCCGCTCCCACCTCCACCGGACCCGCCATTTCGCGCACCGTCACCTGTCCGCCCGCCTTGCCCACCGTGATCGAACCGCCGCCGCTCCCGGCCGTAACATTGCCGCTGGCGCTGCCGATATGAATCGCCCCGCCCGCTGTACTCACCCGCAAATCCCCGCCGGCCGTGCTCACGTCCACCGAACCCCCGGCGGTTTCCAACACCGCATCGCCCCGTACGGTTTTCACCGAGATCGCGCCGCCCGCCGTGGCGCATTCCAGGTCACCGCCAACCTCTCCCACCTGAATCCGTCCTCCCGCCGTCGCCAGGTTGCAATCGCCCCCGATGCGATCGCACTTCAGATCGCCGCCGCCGGAATTGACCCGCAAATCGCCATCGATCGAGTTGGCTTCCACCGATCCCCCCGAGGTTTGCACCACGGCCAGCTTCAGGCGTGGAGCTTTGATATTCAGGTTGGTCAAGACCGGGCCTCCCGGCGCCGCCACAATCACCTGATCGTTTGCGGACAGCGTTCGCAGATGGTAGCGGCTGAAGATCCGCCGGGCATCGTCTTCAGTGCGCGCCTCCACGCTCAGTTTCGCCGTGAACGTCACTTCACTGCCCGATCCGCCCTCGACGTGAATCGGCCCCTGGGACGTGACTTGGAGCCGCGTGCCCGCAGCAAGCGACCCACCGAGCGTCATCACCCAGCGATTGCCCTCCCGGCTGATGTTCTGGCCGAGCAGGAGCGCGGGCACGAGAGCCAGCCCCCACGACGCTCTTTTCGAAATCGCCCCGCTAAAACGTGCCGACCGATGCATTCATCGCCTTCAGAGCTTGTTCCGATTTCATCCGCACGTAGTTGTTATTCTCCTTCTGCATCAGATCCTGCAGCACCCCCACCACATCGTCATCCCGGTGCGCCACCAGCAGATCGACCACTTGCATGCGAATCGCGGGATTATCGTCGCTCAGCAGGACTTGGGACAGCACCTTGCGGACGTCCTGCTCGGCTGAAAGAGGCTTTAGCCCTTCGAGCGCGGCCATGCGCACGCCGGGATTCGGATCGTGCGCGACCGCGTTCAACAGAGCGTCACGCACCGGGGAGGATTCTACGCGATCCTTAAGCACACCGAACGATTCGATCCGCGCCGCCGGATTGTCGCTCTGCGCCGCGGCCAGCAGCAATTGCTGGATGTTCTGGTCGTCCGTGTTGCCGGTAACCGTGCGGCGCCGGATTTCATCCAGTGAGATGGCCACCCGTCCTGAGCCATCCGGCTGGACGGAGCGCACCGAAGGGAACATAGGCTCGGCGGTAGTCGTCGAGGTAGTGAAGCGGGCAGCCACAAAGCCCAGGGCGAGCATGGCTGCCGCGCCCAAAGGAACACGCAACCGCTCCAGCCCGGAGAAACTGTCTGCGAGCGCTTCCAGGAACAGGCGCCACGGCCCCGGTTTCCGTGGCGCGGGCGCTTCCGCCGAACGTGGGGCAGGCGCTTTCGCCTGCCAACCGCTTGGTTTGGCCTCACTGTCGGAACGAATCGCGGCCGTCAGACTATTTCGGCACTCCTCCAGATACCCCATTGGAGGCTCTCCCTGCCGCCCCGCCAGGACAGCGGCGAAAGCCCGCTGCCGCTCCATTTCCCGCGCGCAATCCGGGCAGGCGTGGAGGTGCTCTTCCAGCTCGTCTTCCTCCGGCGGCGTCAGTTCGCCATAAAAGTACAAGGGAATAGAATGCAACACGGTTTCGCAGTTCATATCAGGTCTCCCAATTCGGCGCGCATTTTTTGGGTGGCGCGGAACAGGCAATTCTTCGCGGCTTCTTCCGTAGTTCCCAAAATTTCGCCGATGTTCCGGAGCCGGAGCCCCTCGTAGTGGCGCATCTCGAAAACCATGCGCTCGCGCGGGGTGAGGTCCTGGAGAGCGTTTTCAATCCGCGCGCGAAGCTGATGGTTCCAGGCAGTCCGTTCCGGATCGGCTTGGGCAGATTCTTCTTCGAAGCTGTCCATGCGGTCCACTGGCCCTTCGGGTGTGGCGATCACCGAGGGCTCTTCCTTCCGCACTTTGCGCTTGCGGAGATGATCGAGGCAGATATTGGTCACGATCCGGTACAGCCAGGTATGAAAGCTGCAATCGAACCGGAAGGTACTGAGGTTGCGATACACGCGCAAGAAGGCCTCCTGATAAACATCCCGGGCCTCTTCTGGCGACCGCAGCAGGTTCATGGCCAGCCGGAGCACACTTTGGTCGTAGGTGCGGACCAGGGTCTCGAAGGCGTCCTGATCGCCCTGCTGGGCGGCCCGAATTAGCGAATCGATCTGCGGGCTCAATCGGGCGCCTACCGCTTCGGCCGTATGAGAAGCCATATATTGCGCCCGTTCGGGCGGGTACGGAATCGCGTCCACGTTATTGGACGCGGTCGGATGAAAAAAGTAACGGCAGGGGCGTTTTGTCCCACCGGCTAACTCCCTGTAACTACGCTGTATATACTAGAATGAAAATGGATGGCGGTGCGGTTCGAGTGGGACGAGCGGAAGAACCGCGCGAATATTGCCAAGCACGGAATCGGCTTTGAAGAAGCGCGAAGAGTCTTCAGCGACCCGAACGTGATCATCCGGCGGGATCGGGTGATCGAAGGCGAAGAGAGGCTGCACGCGATCGGCTATGTAGAGCGGGTTCTGTTGGTCGTTCACACGATGAGGGAGGAGGGTTTGGGCGCGATTATCCGCATCATTTCCGCCCGCAAAGCCACACCCTCAGAACGGAGATTGTATGAAGAAACCGATTGAAAAACCAGGACGAATGGTGACCCGTACCATCGAACAGATCGAAAACCGGAGAATTACCAAGACGGAACGCGAACGGCAGAAGAGAGCGGCGGCATTACCTGACGGCGAGATCGACACAAGCGATATACCCGAGCAGACTGGCCGGGAAGGTTGGGTGAGAGTGCATGAACACCCGGAACATCCGCTGTATCGGGTGCTTTCCCGGCTCGTATCGATTCGTTTGCCGGAGCCGGATTTGGCGCTCGCTCAAAAGCTTGCGGCGGCGAAGGGACTGCCGTACCAGACATACATAAAGTCGCTGCTCCACGAGGCGTTGGAACGGGAGAGGATGTCGGGAGAGGTGAGGTGAAATAAGTCTATGGCGTGACCGGCAATTGTCGGCCTCGCCACATCGGAATGCTCGAAAGGCTTCACCGCCACAGCGCACCTTCCGCCGGACACGCTACAATGAGGGGTACGCCCGTCGTTTTTCCAGCCAACAATTGGGATGCGCGCTTACATTGAACTGACCAAGCCACGGATTACCTGGCTCATCCTTATGAGCACCGGTATCGGCTACTTTTTCGGATTGCCTGGGGCTCCGGATTGGCGCGGCTTCCTGAGCATGGTGCGCGTGCTGCCTTTGCTTCATACAATCGTTGGGACCGGGCTGATGGCTTCCGGGACAGCGGCGCTGAACCAGTGGCTCGAGCGGGAAGCGGACCGCCGCATGCGCCGCACCGCCGCGCGTCCTTTACCCACGGGCCGGGTTTCCGTCGGGCGCGCGCTGGCGTTCGGCGTGGCGCTCTCCGTAGCCGGGTTTGTGGAGCTGTGGTTCGGGGCCAATCGTCTGGCGGCTTTTTTCGGAGCGTTCACTCTCGTCACCTATCTGTTCTGCTACACGCCGCTGAAACAGCGCACGTGGTGGTCAACTACCGTGGGCGCAATCCCGGGTGCCCTACCCCCGGTGATTGGGTATGCCGCCGCGGCGGGAACTTTGGACAGCCGCGCAGGTGTTCTGGCGGCGATTTTGTTTCTGTGGCAGTTTCCACATTTCTACGCCATCGCCTGGATGTATAAAGACGACTACGCGCGCGCCGGCATCCGCATGCTGCCGGTAATCGAGAAAGATGGCCGCTGGACCGCGCGGCAGATTGTGCTGTATGGAATGGCGCTGATTCCGGTGAGCCTCACGCCCGTGTTCCTGGGCATGTCGGGTGCGATTTATGCATTCGGCGCCTTGGCTTTGGGGCTTTGGTTCCTGTATTCGGGTGTGCGGGTGGCGCGCGAACGCACCGCCTTCTGCGCGCGGCGAGTTCTCATGACCTCCGTGTTGTACCTGCCACTCATTTACGGGCTCATGCTGCTGGACAGGCCATGGTTGTAACGGGCCGGATTCGTGATTGAAGTTCAAAATCTGATACATCGCTACGGTAGCCGGATCGCCCTGGGAGGTGTCACCTTCTCGGTTGGCGAGGGCGAGATCTTCGGGCTTCTGGGACCGAACGGCGGCGGCAAATCGACGCTGTTCCGCATCCTCTCCACCATGATGGTGCCCTCGAGCGGGCGCGCTCTGGTGGCCGGTCACGACGTAGTGCGCGAGCCGGCCGCCGTACGGCGCCATGTCGGCGTGGTCTTCCAGTCGCAGAGTCTCGATAAGGCCCTGACCGTGGAAGAGAACCTCCGCAGCCAGGGGCACCTGCATGGCTTGAGCGGGGCGGTGCTGCGCGAGCGCATCGGCCACGTTATGGAGCAATTGGGATTAAAAGAGCGACGCAAAGATCTCGTCGAATCGCTCTCCGGCGGCTTGCGCCGCAGAGTAGAAATCGCCAAGGCGCTGCTGCATCGGCCGCAGGTGCTCCTCATGGATGAGGCCTCCACCGGACTCGATCCAGCCGCGCGCCGCG
>DATBID010000529.1:0-15359 GCA_036557125.1 Bryobacteraceae bacterium
GGAGAGATGTCGCGCCTCACCGGGAAAAACATCGCAGAGGTACAGAAAGACCGGGTGGCCGCGGCGCGCCAGTTCGCCATGGAGAACGAAGTGGTGCTGGTGCTGAAGGGGCAGCGCACGACAATCGGCTTTCCGGATGGCGCAGTGTGGATCAATCCAACCGGAACGCCCGCGCTAGGAACCGGCGGCACTGGCGACGTGCTCACGGGGCTGATTGCCGGCTTGCTGGCGCAGTTTCCCAAACAACCGCGGGAGGCCGTGGCGGCTGCGGTTTACCTGGGAGGACTTGCAGGAGAAATCGGGGCGCGGGAGCTGGGCGAAAAGTGTTTTGTCGCGCTGGATATTCTGCGTTATTTGCCGCGGGCATTGAGGGAATTGCCGCGGGCGCTGGAGGCCTGTGCCGGTCTACCGGACGGCATCTGAAGAAGAGACCATCGCCTTAGGGGAACGCATCGCGCACGAGCTTCCGATGAAGGGCGTAGTGCTGCTGATCGGGGATTTAGGCGCGGGCAAAACCACGCTAGCGAAAGGGATTGTGAAAGGACTGGGCGCGGCCGCTCCCGAGGAAGTTTCGAGCCCGACATTTACGTTGATTCACGAATATGGCGGTGAAGGCCACGTGTATCACGTGGACCTGTACCGGCTCGAGGAAGCGCGGGAGGTAGAGACGCTGGGCCTGGAGGAGTTGTTTCAACGCGAGGCCGTTGTACTGATCGAATGGGGCGAGCGGTTCCCCGAAATCCTGCCGCCCACCCGCACCGAAATCTACCTGAGAGCAATCGCGGACGCAGAGCGCGAAATCGACATGCGCTTGGTTGGATTCTAGACGGACCAGAGGCCTGGAACGCCCAGTTTCGAATCCGGCCCGCAGCTCCCGCATCCCTAGAAGAGTCGGAAAACGATATGGGAAACTGAGCGGTAACGTCGCGGCCGTCACGGGAGCGGCAGGGGCATCGGACCGTCATCGCGGAGCAACTCGCGGAAAACGCATGTAGGAGATTACCAATATGAAGGAAGAGCGTTACGACGTTATTGTGTTCGGCAGCGGCACGGCCGGCAAACTGATGGCTTGGACGATGGCCAAGGAAGGCAACCGAACTGCGGTCGTCGAACGAAAGCTCATCGGTGGATCGTGTCCGAATGTGGCGTGTCTGCCCAGCAAGAACGTCATTCATTCCGCTGAGGTGGCTTCTCTGTTTGGGCGGCATCGCGAATTCGGGATCGAGGCCGGACCATTCACTGTCAACATGGCCGGTGTTTACGAGCGCAAACGGAAGATGGTGGAGGGCATTGTCCAAGTTCATTGGGACCGGTACCGGGCATCCGGCGCCGAAGTGATTCTGGGCGAGGGCAAATTCGTCGGGCCGCGCACGATCCGGGTTTGGCTTCGCGATGGCGGTGAGCGGACGATTGCCGCGGAACGCGTATTCATAAACGTCGGCAGCCGCGCCGCTATATCCGAGATTCCCGGTCTGAAGGATGCGAAGCCGCTAACGCATGTGGAAGCACTCGACTTGCAACGCCTCCCGGAAAACCTGATCGTCCTTGGAGGCGGGTATGTCGGCCTCGAGCTCGGCCAGGCAATCCGCCGCTTCGGCAGCCGTGTCACTCTGATCGAGCGCCGGTCGCAGCTTGCCCCACGCGAAGAGCCTGAGGTTGCACAAGCTTTGCTTCAGCTCTTCCGCGATGAGGGCATCGACGTTCGGCTCCAGACCGATGTTTTGAAGGTGGAAGGTGTCTCCGGTGACCACGTGCGTCTGCAGGTTCGGAGTCCCCGCGGCATCGAAACTGTGGAAGGGACGGATATTCTGGCTGCGCTGGGGCGCACGGTGAATACGGATCGAATCGACCTCGATTCGGCGGGAATCGAAGTGGCACAGAGCGGTCACGTCCGAGTGAACGACCGGCTCGAAACAACGGCGCCGAATGTATGGGCGATGGGAGAGTGCGCCGGAAGCCCCTACTTTACCCACGTATCAGAAGACGACTTCAACATCATTAACGAGAATCTACACGGCGGCCACCGTACCACCCGCGGCCGGTTAATTCCTTATTGCGTGTTCACCGACCCGCCGCTGGCGCGCGTCGGTATGGATGAAGCGGAGGCGCGGAAGAATAATATCGCTTACCGCGCGGCATTCCTGCCTATGGATGCGGTCTGGCGGCCATGGACTCTCTCCGAGAAGCGCGGATTCATGAAGACAATCATCGACGTGCACAGCGACCGCATTCTCGGATTCACTGCTTTTGGTCCCGAGGCCGGGGAGCTCATGGGCACGGTGCAATCCGCCATGCTGGCGGGGCAACCATATACTCTGTTGCGGGACGCCATCTTTGCTCACCCGACCATGACAGAAGGGTTGAAGGCATTATTTGCCGGCGTGCCGGAACGGGCAGGGAATCGCGTCGAGAAACCCGAGCCCGCTTATGCGTGAGGCTATCCCTTCGGCGCGGAATTATTACTCCCGTCGTGGCGGCGGCCGTCGAGGACTTCGCGTACCTTGCGCACGAGCATGTCGGGCAGGAAGGGCTTTTGCAGGAATGCGGCGCCGGAACGCAAGATGCCGTGGTGGACGATGGCTTCGTCGGTGTAGCCCGAAATGTAGAGGACGCGCATTCCGGGTTTCAAGGGCTTCAGTTGGCGGACCAGATCCGGACCGCTCATTTCGGGCATGACTACATCGATGACGGAAAGATCGATTTTCCGCTTATACCGGCGGCATAGGCGCAAAGCTTCTTCTCCGCGGGTCGCCTCCAGCACTGCGTACCCGTGGACAGTGAGAACGTCCACGATCAATTTGCGCACGCGGGCTTCATCTTCCACCAGCAGGATGGTTTCGGCCCCATCGAGCCGTTCGGTGGAAGCGACCCGCGTGCTGTGCTGGCGAACTTCTCCCTGGGCAAGCGGCAGGTAGATGCGCATGGTGGTGCCCATGCCCGGGTCGCTGATGACTCCGATTGCGCCGCCGGTTTGGCGAACGATGCCATAGGCGCTGGCGAGGCCCAAGCCCGTGCCGTGACCCGGTCCTTTGGTGGTGAAGAACGGCTCGAAGATGTGGCTCCGGGTATCCTCGTCCATTCCGAGACCAGTGTCGATGACGGAGACGGTGGCGTACGAACCCGGCTCTACGCCCAAACGGGTGGCCGTGAATTCGTCGCTCAGGTGAACCGTTCCGGTTTCTATGGTCAGTTTGCCGCCGTTCGGCATAGCATCGCGCGAATTAACGGCGAGATTCATGATGACCTGCTCGAGGCGTCCCGGGTCGGCTTCCACCAGGTCTTCAGAGGCGGCCGGAATAGTGACCATCTCGATATCCTCGCCGACCAGGCGGCGAAGCATCTTCTCGATCTGGAGCACCAGCTCATTGAGGCGAACCGCGCGGTTTTCGAGCGGCTGGCGGCGGCTGAAAGCAAGCAACTGATTGGTGAGGGCGCCCCCGCGCTCGGCGGAGCGGCGGATTTCTTCCAGGGCGATGCACTGCGCTTCCTGAAGCCGGTCGCGGCGCGCCAGCAGCAGATCGCTATATCCGGTTATAACGGTGAGAAGATTGTTGAAGTCGTGCGCGACGCCGCCGGCCAGACGGCCCACGGCTTCCATCTTTTGTGCCTGGCGGAACTGCTCCTCAAGACGGTTGCGCTCCCGCCGCAGACGCGCGGCGCGCACTTCGCGCTCGACGGCGGCGTTGAGACGCATCAGATTGGAGCGCGTCATGTGGTCGGCGGCTCCGGCCTTGAGCACTGCCACTACATCCGCATCTTTGATCCTTCCCGTAACCACAATCAAAGGAAGATCGACATGCTTTTCCTGAATGAGCGCCAAAGTCTTCAGCGCGCCCAATTCCCCGATAACCGAGGAGGAGATGGCCACATCCCAACTGGACGCCAGAGCTTTGCGCAATTCTTCAACGGTGGTTACGGTTTCGCAACCGGGCCGGTAGCCGCCTGATGACAACTCGGCCAGAACTGCGCCGGCGCCAGTTTTTCCTATGAATAGGACGCGGAGTGGCGTGCTCATGCTCAGGAACGGAAAAGAATTCAGAAAAAATAATTCAGAGTATTGAATATTGCGTACTGCGTATCCAGGGTCAAGTTTCTAGCAGCGAGCTTGTGCGCTAATTAACGTTTACTAGGACAATCGGCTGATGAAATCCGGGAACCTTGCCTCGACGAAGCTTACACCCAAAGCCGTGGCTGACTTGGGGTTGCACTTACCACAGGTACTACAACTTTTCACGAGAGCCGTGCCGCTGCGCTGGTACCGGATGGAATCGGGAATCAGCCAGAATTTGGCTGAATATTCGCTCGCAATGATTCTGTTCTGGCTTTGATACCAATAAATCACTACCGCCTTTTCGTCGCATGACCAGCCAGGTATAGCGGTGGTTTCTGCGCCGGAGGAAACCTGAATGGCGACCAGGAGATGGCGATTCAAAATGCCGGATTACACTGTAGAAAGTGGAAGAAGAGGTACTTGGCAAGGCATACGACTCGCGGCTGATGGGGCGCCTGCTTACCTACATGCGTCCGTATTGGATGCTAGTGGTTTTCTCGCTGCTGTTCCTGCTATTTCAATCGGGGCTGCAGGTGCTGGGGCCGCTGATCACGAAGGTCGCGATCGATAAGTACCTCGATCCGAACGCGCACGCGGTTCCGACGTTGCTCGATCCGCTGCTGCCTCGCGATCCCTGGACCGGTTTGACCAAGCTCGGCCTGCTGTACCTGGGAGTGATCGCCGGAACATTGGTGAGCGAGTTTGTACAGATGTACCTGATGCAATACACGGGGCAACTGGCGATGTTCGACTTGCGGCGGCAGTTGATGGAGCATCTGCAGCGGCTCGACCTGGCTTTCTACGACCGCAATCCGGTGGGGCGGCTGGTGACGCGGGTGACTACGGACGTCGACGTCTTGAATGATCTGTTTTCTTCGGGGCTGGTCACGATTCTTGGCGATGTGCTGGTGCTGAGTTTCATCGTAGCGGTGATGTTCCACCTGAGCCCGCCGCTTACGTGGATCATGCTCGGGGCGATGCCGTTTGTCATTCTGGCGACGGTGATTTTCCGCCGCAGCGTGACCGAGAGCTACCGCAGGATCCGGGTGGCGATTGCGCGGATCAATGCGTATCTGCAGGAGCACATCAGCGGCATGGCGGTGCTGCAGTTGTTCAACCGGGAGCAGCGCAGCGCCGCGGAATTCGACGAAGTGAATCGCATCCACATGGCGGCTTACAAAGACGCGATCACGTCGTACGGCTGGTTCTACCCCGTGGTGGAGTTCCTTTCGATGCTGGCGCTGGCCTCGATTCTGACTTACGGCGGGTTTCGCGTGACGGCCGGGCGGCTGAGCCTGGGGGTGATCGCATCGTTCCTGCAATACGGCCTGCGGTTTTTCCGGCCCATTCAGGATTTGAGTGAGAAGTACAATATTTTGCAAGCGGCCATGGCATCGGCCGAGCGCATTTTCAAGCTGCTCGACACGAAGGCCACGGTACTCGCGCCGGCCGCGCCGCATCCAGTCGAGGCCGTCGTTACGCCTAAAAAGGCCGCGCCCATCGAATTCGATCACGTATGGTTTGCCTATCAGAAGGAAGACTGGGTATTGCAGGATGTCAGTTTCCGGATCGAGCCGGGCGAGACGATCGCGGTGGTAGGACATACGGGGGCGGGAAAGACCACTTTAATCAGCCTGCTGTTGCGCTTCTATGACGTGCAGCGCGGCGCGGTGCGGGTGGGCGGGCGCGATGTACGGGATTTCGATCCGGTAGAACTGCGGCGGCTGTTCGGCGTAGTGTTGCAGGACCCTTACCTGTTTACAGGCACGCTCGAAGAAAATATCCGGCTGGGGACGGAGGCAATTGCTCGGGAAGAAGTAGAAACGGCAGCGGAACAGGTGAACCTGCTGGAGTTTATTCACTCACTGCCCGATGGCTTCCATCATCCCATTCGCGAGCGCGGCAGCGGCCTCTCCACCGGGCAAAAGCAACTCATCAGCTTCGCCCGCGCACTGGCGCACAATCCGCGCTATCTGATTCTGGACGAGGCCACTTCGAGCGTGGATACGGACACGGAGTTTCGGGTGCGGGAGGCGCTGAATCGCATGGTGGAAGGGCGCACTTCGATCATCATCGCGCATCGGCTTTCAACTATCCAGCGCGCGGACCGGATTCTGGTGATGCACAAAGGCCGCCTGCGCGAATCGGGCACGCACCAGCAGCTTCTGGCACACCGCGGAATTTACTGGAAGCTGTATCAGTTGCAATACAAAGATCAGGAATTGCGTGTGCCGGAAGCGAAGGCGGGGGATTAGCGTCGTAAAATGAGATTGGGCTGGGTCGAGATGATGCCAACGAATGAATACGTCGAAATTCGCAACGGCGGCTACTACATTGCCGCCACGCATATCGGCCTCGACGTAGTAGTTTATGATTTTCGGCGTGGACGATCCGCCGAGGCGATTTTCGATTCTTACCCGTCGATAGGATCACTAGCAAAGACTTATGGCGCGATAGCCTTCATTCTGGAGCACCCGGATGAGATCGAGGCCTATCTGAAAGATCAGGACCGCATCTTCGAGGAGCTTAAGTCCCACTACCCGATGCCTCAGGGCATGGTTGATCGCTTTAACGAAGGGAAGAAAGAAGCGCCGCCCAGGCTCGCTTGAAAATCCGCTTTCAAGCCGACGCTGATATCGATCCCGACATCCGGAAGGGACTCCTCCGAAGAGAGCCGTCGATAGATTTTCGGCTGGCTGCAGGCGTAATTCCGAGCGGTACCGTCGATGCGGAGGTGTTGGCAATTGCAGCCGATGACGATCGGGTCCTCGTTTCCGGCGACGTGCGAACGATGAACACGCATTTCCAGAATTTCCTCGCGATGCGTGAATCGCCCGGAGTCTTGCTGATTCCGTCTTCCCGATCAATCGGCGCAGCGATTGAGGGTCTCCTCTTGGTTTGGTTAAATTGGACTCCTGAGGATTTGCGTAACCGCGTCTCGTGGCTTCGGTGAGGGCGGAAGCCGTCCTTTGAGACGCTTCCGGCGGGCGGGCTTCCCGGAGCGTCTAAAATCAGACGACTTAACCTGATTTGCGCCTGCTCTGTCGCTATTTGCCTACCAAATGTGGGCCGCTGCGGTCGTTTTCGTTGCAGATGAACTCGATCAGTTCGGCATTGGGCATGATTTTCTGCTGCACCCTCACGGTGAACGGCTTGGTATAGACCTTCGGATCGTCGATGGTGACTTCGATTTCCAGGTTGCCGTAGTTGGGCCGGCGGAATCGCTCGATCATTCTGCCCATGTTGGTGAGCGGGCTGCCGTTGATATCCAGCCAGACATCGTCGCGGAAGCCGGAAGTTTCGACGACCAGCGTATCGCCTTCCCAATGGCCAACTGAGTAGCCGTACCACCACGGCTGCACGTCAGTGGGAGGAAGCGTGCGGCCGTCCAGGAAGATCTGGCGCATGCCGCTTTGCGCTTCATAAAGGATCAGGATCTCGCCGGGACTCTGAATAATCTTGCGCGGCTGGGGGTGCATATGGAGTTGCATCAGGCCGAGCGGGAGGCAGTGGGCATCGGGATTATCTTTGCTGTTTTCTCCCATGCGCTGTTTCAGGAGGTCGCGCGCCCAGGGCTGCAGAGGAAGGCCGCCTTTAAATCCCGAGCCGATATCGCGGAAAGTGGCCAGGGGCGCGGCGTTTGTTCCGGGAGCCGGGGGTTCGGGCGCGGGCGGCTGGGGTGGAGTTCCGCCTCTGCCGCCCCTGCCGCGGCCCGCAGGAGGGCGAACGGTGTCCCAGACACCGGAGAGATCGGGTTTTCCGTCAGGGGTGCGGGGAGTGGGCGCGTCCAGTTTCGGCTTGCCATCCGGGGTACGGGGAACGCTGGAGTCCGGGTAATCCGGCCATTGCGCGAGGAGCGCTATCGGAATTGCGGCTGCCAAAAAAGTAACTCGAAAAAGACCGGTACGCATCATGTCCCCAGTGCGTCAGAATATCACTCCTTCGGTATCATCGGAGGAATGCGCTACTGGCTGATTCACTGGCTGCTCAGCGGCGTTGCCTTGCTAATTGTGGCTCAAATTCTGCCCGGCATCCAGGTAGATGGACTGGGGGCGGCGTTGATTGCGGCGCTGGTGATTGGGGTGGTCAGCGCTACGGTGGGGCTAGTGCTGAAGATTCTGCTGCTGCCGTTCATCATCGTCACGCTGGGGATTGTCTATTTCCTGATCAATGGTCTGATGCTCAAGCTGGCGTCGGCGGTCGTGCCGGGATTCCGGGTGATCGGCTGCCTGCCGGCCGTGCTTGGCTCGATTCTGCTGACGATCGTCGATTACCTGCTCAACCGGTTGGCGGGCCTTTAGAAGGCCGCTTCGCGAACCCGACCTCTCATTAAAAAGGGCGAATCATCACTTTTGAGCAGTAACCTCCACTGTAAGAAATGACTCATAATTACTTAGGAGAGGTGACGATCGTGAGAGTGTTGATTGTAGATGACGAAGCTGGTATTCGGGAGCTCATCTGCAACGTCCTGGCAAAGAAGGGATATGAGACTCTCGAAGCCGAAAACGGCCTCCAAGCGCTGGAACTGGCGCGCCTATGCCCTTGTGATCTGGTCATAACCGACCAGGTGATGCCAGGGATGAACGGGCTTGAGCTGATCGAGCGGCTAAGGGCGGAGCGATACCCTGCCCGCTACCTGCTAATATCCGGCTTCGGCTGCGAAGGCGAAGAAAAACGTGGCTTGCCTTTTCTGGCCAAGCCGTTCACGATGGCCGAACTGGTGGAGATCCTGGAGAAGGTCGCCAAGCAGCCGACGATTCCGGAACTGGAGCAAGCCTGGCGGGAGGCGAAGAAGGACTGGGAAGAAGCGATTGGCGAAATGGAGGGGGTAATGATGGAAGTTCCCGGCGAAATACCCCATCCGGATGGAATGCTGCTGCTCGAGCAGTCCGGCCAAAAGCGCAGAACCGCGTTTGAGAAGTATATAGGGGCGTTGCGGAAATACAAGAAGGCGCTTAAACAAGAGGGGTTGCCGGCCGAATCCACCGCCCAGATGAAAAAGGAAGAGCACTCCGATTGAGACGAGAGCGGAGAGCTAGCTGCCTACAGCTTGCATTTGCATTTACGTCCAGATAGGATCGGGTGGTTATGAAGAGAGGTTACTTCGCCGCCGCGTGTTGTGTCGTTCTTGAGTTCTTTCTTGTGTCCCAGATGGCTGTGGGGCAGCAGAAGGTGCCGTTCAAAAATAACATCCCCGTGGCTCCGCAGGGGCTCGCGGGGCATAAACTGCCGGATTTACCAAAAGAATACGATACGGCTGAGGGACAGCGGATTCGCGTCGTGGCCGTTACCAGGGACTTGGAATATCCGTTCAGCATGGCGTTTCTGCCGGACGGCAGCATGCTGGTGACGGAGCGATTCGGGCAGATGCGTATCATTCGCAACGGAGTGCTTGATCCCAAGCCGATTGAGGGCTTACCTAAGGCGTACGGATCGGGTGTATCCGGATTGCCGGGAACCGTGCACGGCTACATGGACGTCGCGTTGCATCCGCGCTTCGCCGAAAATCACCTGCTGTATCTGGTCTACAACAAGGTGCTGGACGAGAATAAGCACGTGGTGGCGCTGGCTCGGGGGCGATGGAATGGCAAATCCGTGGAGGATATGCGGGACATTTTCGTGATGGACCAGGCGGGCACGTCGCGCATCGCTTTCGGCCGCGATGACACCATTTACATGACCACCACGGGAAAGGACCCACAGGATCCGAATACTTTGGGCGGCAAAGTATTGCGGCTGAAAGACGATGGAACGGTGCCTAAGGATAACCCGTTCGTCGGCATGCCGGGGCACCGGCCGGAAGTCTACACGCTGGGGCACCGCAGTTCGCTGGGGATCGCGATGCATCCGCTTACTGGCGAGATCTGGGGGAACGAGAATGGGCCGAACGGCGGGGACGAGATCAATATTCTAAAGCCGGGCCGGAATTACGGCTGGCCGATTGTGAGCTACGGGCGCGATTACCCTGGACCATGGCATAACAGCCCTCCCGGACATGCCGGCTATGAAGCGCCGGTGGTGCTCTGGATTCCGGCGATCGCGGTTTCGGGCATGACGTTCTACACGGGCGATAAGCTGCCGAAGTGGAAGGGCGATGTGTTCGTGGGATCGCTGCGCACGGGCGAAATTCCGGGGACCGGGCACCTGGAGCGCATTCTCTTCAATGAAAAAATGGAAGAGCTGCGGCGCGAATCTTTGCTGGTGGACCTTAGGCAGCGCATTCGCGACGTGCGCCAAGGGCCGGACGGGCTGCTGTATCTGTGCACGGATGAAAAGCAGGGGGCGGTGCTGCGGATCGAGCCGGCGAATTGAAGGAGGGTAGAATACCCGCGGCAGAGACCGCCGGCGCTACCGGAAATCTCCTGCGCGAACTACCCGCGGTGCATGAAGTTCTCGAAAAACTTCCACCCGCATTGCGGCGTTTTCCCCGTCGACTCGTGGTGAGCGAAATCCGGCGGGCGCTGGAAGAAGCACGCAAGGAAATCCAATCGGGACGCCTCAATGAGCCGGCGATTGGATCGCGAGTGGAGCGGGCGCTGGCGGCGCTCGAAAAGCCCTCGCTACAGCGGGTGATCAACGCGACTGGCGTCATCCTGCACACGAACCTGGGGCGCGCGCCGCTGGGAGAGACCGCTCCCCTGCCCGGCTATTCGAACCTGGAATACGATCTGGAGGCGGGGCGGCGCGGCAAACGGGACGCGCACACAGCTTTCCTGCTGGAACGGTTGCTGGGCGCGCCGGGCATCGCGGTGAATAATAATGCAGCCGCGATCTTTCTGGCACTACAGGAACTCGCAGCGGGATTTGAAGTGGTGGTCTCGCGCGGCGAGCTGATCGAGATTGGAGACGGCTTCCGCATTCCGGAAATCATGCAGCGCTCGGGCGCGATTTTGCGGGAAACTGGCACGACGAATCGCACCCACATTGGCGATTACCGCGCGGCGATTACGGAGCGCACGCGCCTGCTGCTGCGGGTGCATCCGAGCAATTTCCGGATTCAGGGTTTTACGGCGCGGCCGGAATTACGGGAGCTCGTGGCGCTGGGCCAAGAATACGGGATTCCGGTTTACGAGGATTTGGGCAGCGGCTGCGTGGCGGATTTGCGGGCGTTCGGCGTGGATGAGCCGGTTGTAGAGGAGAGTCTGAAGGCCGGCGCTGACCTGGTTTCTTTCAGCGGGGATAAGTTGCTGGGGGGGCCGCAAGCCGGCATACTGGCCGGGCGGCCCGATCTGATCCGGAGGCTGCGGCGAAACCCGATGTTCCGCGCGCTGCGATTGGACAAGCTGATTTACCAGGTCCTCGAAGGCACGCTACGCAAGCTGCTGCTCGAACAGTGGGACGCGATTCCCGCGCTGGCGATGATCCGGCAGAGCGCGGAGGAGGTGCGCGGCCGGGCGGAAGAACTGGTGCGGCGAGCGGGCTTATATGCAGAAATTGTGCCGGGGGCATCGGTGATTGGCGGGGGGGCGACTCCGGAGCAATCGATTCCGACATGGCTGATCGCGATTCGGGCAGCCGACCTGCCCGAGCTGGAACGGCGGCTGCGCGCGGCCGACCCGCCGGTGATTGCGCGCTTGGAACAGGAGCGGCTGGTGCTCGATCTGCGCACGGTATTTACGGAAGAAGAGGACACGCTGGCCTCGGTTCTGCGCGCTGCGATCACCCGCGACAAATAGTTGCGGTACCATGCCATCTTCGTATGAATCTTTCCAGCCGCAGCTTGTTTCCAGAGTTGGAGCGCGAAGAGCGGTCCCTGCACAGCGTCGGAATCCTGCCTTCGCAGAAGATCCACGAACTGATCGAGGCTGGACACATCACCGCGCGCGCGCCGATTGGCGAAGAGCAGATTCAGCCGGCGAGCATTGATCTGCGGCTAGGGCCTGTGGCTTACCGGGTTCGCGCAGGGCTGCTTGCGGGGGCCAACACAGTGGAACGCAAGCTGGAGCAGTTTGGGTACCAGCAGGTGGATCTGACGCGGCCAGCGCTGCTCGAACGGGGTTGCGTTTATATCGTGCCTCTAATGGAATCGCTGGCGCTGCCACCGCAAATCAGCGCGCGCGGCAATCCCAAAAGCACAATCGGTCGGCTGGACGTGTTCACGCGCCTGATGGCCGATTACGGAGTGGGGTTCGACCGCGTTCCCGGCGAGTATGCGGGAAAGCTGTACGTCGAGATCGTGCCGCAGTCATTCGGGATTGTGGTGCATGAAGGGATTCGGATTTACCAGGTGCGGTTTGTAAAAGGGAATCCCAGCCTCGCGGACGGGATGCTGGAGAAGTTGGAGGAGCGGATTCCGCTGGTTTTCGATCGGGATGAGCGGCCGGCGGAGGCCAAGATCGATAACGGGCTGCGGATCTCGCTCGATCTGGAAGGCACGGCGGGATCGGAGATCATTGGTTACCGCGCCCGGAAAAACGCGCCACCGGTGGAATTGGATCGCGTGGATTACTTCGACCCGGCGGATTTCTGGGAGCCGCTGGTGAGGCCGAAGCAACGCCAGATGATTATCGATCCGGGTGACTTTTACTTGTTGTTGTCAAAACAGAAGATCCGGGTTCCGCCGGAGTCCGCTGCCGAGCTAGTTCCTTTTGATCCGCAGATGGGCGAGTTCCGGGTGCATTACGCCGGCTTTTTCGATCCCGGTTTCGGATATGGGGCCGGCGATATCAACGGCACGCCCGCAGTTCTGGAGGTGCGGGCTCATGGCGTGCCTTTCCTTTTTGCCGACGACCAACTGATTGGCAGGCTGGTTTTTGAGGAACTGCTGGAGATACCCTCGAAGATTTATGGGCCGGCGATCGGGTCGTCGTATCAGCGGCAGGGATTGTCTTTGAGTAAGCAGTTCCAGAAACCGGCTAATGTAATAGGCCACGCTGTAAAATGAGAAGATTCCACTTACCATGAAATACACAGTTTTGTCGATTCTTGCGGGCGCAGCCATGGCAGTAGCGCAGCCGTCGTACGTAGGGGAACTCCGCCAGCTTACTCACGGGGGCGAAAACGCCGAAGCCTACTGGTCGCCGGACGGTAAGCGCATCATTTTTCAGAGCACGCGGCCGCCTTACGGCTGCGACCAGGAATTCATCATGAATGCCGATGGCTCGAACCAGCATTTGGTTTCGACCGGCAAAGGGCGCACCACGTGCGGTTATTTTCTGCCCGATAACAAGCATATTATTTACGCCTCCACACACCTTGCCGGCGACGCGTGCCCGAAAGATCCGGATCGCAGCAAAGGTTATGTATGGGGCGTGTTTCCGGGATATGACATTTTCCTCGCGACCGACAATGGGAAGATCGAAAAGCGCCTGACCGATACACCGGGCTACGACGCCGAAGGAACGGTGAACTTGAAGAGCGGCCAGATTGTGTACACCTCCATGGCTTCGGGCGACCTGGATTTGTGGACGATGCGTCCGGATGGCTCCGGGAAAAAACAGCTCACCAAGACAACCGGCTACGACGGGGGGCCGGTGCTTTCACGCGACGGGAAGAAGCTGGTGTGGCGGGCGAATTATCCGAAAACACCGGCGCAGATGGATCGCTACAAGACGCTGCTGTCTGAAAATCTGACCGCGCCCATGAAAATGGAACTGATGGTGGCCGATGCGGACGGGAGCAATCCGACACAGATCACGAATTTCGGTTGCGCAAGTTTTGCACCTACCTTCACGCCGGATGGCAAGCGGATTCTGTTCGCCTCAAATCAGCACGCCTGCGACACGCGAAAATTCGAGCTGTACCTGATCAATATCGACGGCTCGAATTTGGAACAGGTGACGAACTTCGGCGGGTTCACTGCCTTTCCGGAGTTCTCGCCGGACGGCAAGACGATTGTCTTCGCCTCGGACAAGGACGCCAAGACGCCGTATGAGTTCAATATTTTTACGGCGCGGTGGCGGGAGCGGTAATTCACCGCTGAGGGGTCGTGGATGAGCCGGAAAAACCCGATAAGCCGATTGTGTTCACCCGCCATGCAGAGGAGCGATGCCGTTCGCGGGGTGCTACAGAAGCAGACGTAATAAGGGCAATACGCGAGGGCACGCGCGAAGCCGCACAACGGGGCTTATGGCAATACAGGCTCAATCTGGAATATCGGCGCGAGTGGGTAGGCGCCTGGTACGCTGTACAACAGGTGGCTCCGGTTGTGGACGAAGAAGCTGAGCGGCTGGTCGTAATCACCGTCTTCACGTTTTACTTTTAGAGAGGGACCTCTATGCGAATAAGCTATGACAAAGGCGCGGATGCTTTGTATATTGAGCTGCTGGAGGGCGATTTCCAGTGCCGGGCGGTACGAGTGACAGACGATATCACGCTAGATTTCGCGGCCGGCGAGCAACTCGTTGGCATCGAGGTGCTCGGAGCGAGCCACCTGTTCAAAAATCCTGAGTCTCCGGAAGTCGAATTACAGCATTTGCTCCCGCAGATAGCGGCCTAAACGCCTAACGGCACGGCATCTTTTTACCGTAAGCTAACCTCCTCCACACTCCTTCAAGCGAGAGCCTCCGATCCATTCTGGGAGCGGGGGACTCATGAAAACGGGTTTGGTGCTCTTTATTTTGTACGGTTTTGCGCAGGGGGCATCGTCGTGGAGGGCGGAACTGGCGGAGGCGAAGCGGCTACAGGGAGCCGGCGAATCCGCGCAGGCGGCGCGAGCCTACCAAGGCATCGTGGACCACGCGATGGGTCTCGCGCCATTCGAGTTAAACGATCTGGCATTGGAGCTGTTTTATGCCGGCCGATACAACGAATCGGAATCGGTTTATCACGAGGCGCTTGCGGGTTGGGAGCGCCTGGGAAACGCAGGCGCGCGGGACCGGATCGTGACCGCGGCAAACCTCGGAACTCTGCTGCGCGCGGAAGGGAGGTATCCGGAGGCGGAATCATTGCTGCTGGATTGCTTGCGGCAAGCGGAGGGCATGGCCGGCAAGAATAGCCTTGAGACGGCGCGGGTGGCCAGCGGGCTAGCCGCGCTGTATCTGGTTTGGACGGAATATCCGAAAGCCGAATCGTTCGCATTGCAGGCGAAGGCGGTTTTGGAGCAAAGTTTGCCCGCGGGCCACACCGAACGTACCAACATCTCGAGCCTGCTGGGATCGATCTACCTGGAAGAGGGACATTATATTGAAGCCGAACAGTTGTTGCGCTCGACGCTCGAATTCGCCAAACCCCGTTTAGCCGCGCGCACCTATAGCGAACTGGCCGTTTCGGCTTTGCGGCAAGACCGGTTGGATGACGCGGAATCGCTGGAACAGAAGGCGCTCGAAATGGACCGCCAGAGCGGTGCTCTGCCCAGCCCGCTGACGGC